>WRLK01000032.1 GCA_009777635.1 Oscillospiraceae bacterium
ATTAGGTTGGATTATTTGCCTGTGCCGGGGTTGTCGTTGACGTTTGACGGATAAACATCATCGCCGCCTGTGATTGGGTTAATCTCAGGAACGTCGTCATACTCGTCATCGATATCATCTTCGGGCTCAATGTCGCTGTCAACGTTGAGCTCACGGTTTGCAAGGTAGTACTTCGTGCTGTTAAGCTCAACCCACTGGTTGCTTCTGCCGGCGTATACAAGGCCGCCGTCAGAATCTACGCTGTAGACCCAGTAATTGTCGCTTGCGAAGTCTTTGAAGTTAACGGTTGTGGTTACGTCGTTGTAGCCGAGCCAGTCAAGGTTTACAACTTCAACGATAGCCGGGTACTGCTTCTTCATGGCGTCGTCAATATCCCACCCATCCATGTCAGCCCATGCCCAGTACCTTCTGTTTTGGAAGAGTCTGGTCTTGAAGTATACTTCTTCGCCTACAAGGACTTCAACATCGCTATTGTAAGCAAGGGAGTTCAGGATGTGGCCTTTGGGGTCTATGTGTTCTGCGTAGTTGGTGTTTTTGTCGACTTCATAAACACCATTGGAAATCGTAGTGTCAACAGAGGTGCTTACGATGCGGGTGCTGCCTTTAGCAATCGTGACTGTGAACGCAAGGTCATGCTTGTTCACGCTCTTGATTTTATCTTTGATACCAATCTCAACGCCGATGAAGCCGCCAGGTTTGCCATACTCTACAAGGGAAGGGGAGCCGTCAATAAACTGGCTGCCTTTCGCAACAGAAATCCTGGCGCTAAGGCCTGCCGCTCTGCGTGCAGCCCAGCTAATTACAAAAGTGTTTGCATCTAATTTAGTAATCCCCGCAGACGCTACGCCAAGGGCGCTGCCATCCCCATTAATCAAATCAACAGGGAACAGAATCGGGCTTACAAGAGTGGGGCCATGCTGGACAGTCATTTCCGCGCCGTCCCAACCCTCACAGGAATAGCTGCCAGCGCCCCACTTGAGGTCCGTCTTGGAATCAGAGCCATCCGGGCCCCATACAAATTCTACATCGGCCGCTGCAATGGTAACCATACCAAGGGAAAGAAGAAGAACGAGAAGTAAAGATACTACTTTTTTCATGTGTAAAATTTCCTCCTTAAAAATGTTTTGGTTTTGCTTCCGGAGAAAATATTTGATGAAAAATCTGAATTAGCCTTGACAATGGTCATCAAAGGTGTATTTCTTCTGTTAACGGAACTGACAACCCTCTTATAGCAAAATTGAGAATAAAGGAAAATCGGCAGGCCAAGTCCCCAATAAGGATTTGCAAATAAAATGGCAACTGCTAAAATAAATAAAACACAAATCCGAACCCCTCACCGACAGAAAATATCTGTCTTGACGGGTTCGGATTTGAATGGTTTGGTGCGGCTAAGAGGACTTGAACCTCCACCGGGTTGCCCCGACTAGAACCTGAATCTAGCGCGTCTGCCGATTCCGCCATAGCCGCATAGCTGCATGAAATTAGAATGCAGCAAACGGATTATAGCACAAAGGGGTTGGCATGTCAATATAAAATTCCCAGCAAGCGCGTCAGCATGAGAGCCACGGCCTGTAAAAACGTATTCGACAATGGCGGGCGGCCTTAAAATAAAACCGGCCATGCCCTTGTTTTTTTTACATTTAACGATATAATATTTTTAAGTGTTTCATTCAGGTATTCGTACTTTTACATGTATTGACGAAAGGGGAGCTTTGTATGACCTACGGCTATTTTGACGACATAAGACGCGAATATTGTATCCAAAGGCCCGATACGCCGTACCCATGGATTAATTACCTTGGCTCACAGGATTTCTTCGGACTGTTTTCCAATACCGCCGGCGGATATTGCTTTTACCGCGACGCGCGGCTGCTACGGCTTACGCGTTACCGCTACAACAACGCGCCGATTGACGCGGGAGGCCGCTATTTCTACATTAACGACAACGGGGACGTCTGGAATCCGTCCTGGCAGCCGTGCAAAACCGCTCTTGACAGCTATGAGTGCCGCCACGGCCTTGGCTATTCGGTCATCACCGGCGCGCGCGGCGGCCTGTCGGTTACGCATACCGCGTTTGTGCCCGTGGACTCAACCGCCGAGGTTCACCGCCTGAAGCTTCACAATCAAAGCGGCGCGAAGAAAACCTTTTCCCTGTTTTCCTTTGTGGAGTTCTGTCTGTGGAACGCAATGGACGATTCCTCTAACTTCCAGCGCAATTTCTCCATCGGCGAGGTGGAAATCCACGGAAGCGCCATCTATCACAAGACCGAGTACCGCGAGCGCCGGAATCATTATGCGGTATTCGCGGCAAACCGTGAAGCCGACGGATTCGACACCGACCGGGAAAGTTTCCTTGGACTGTATAACGGCTTTGACAGGCCCGACGCCGTGCTTGAGGACAAATCGCGCAACAGCGTCGCGTCGGGCTGGGCTCCGATCGGTTCCCACAGGTTTGAGATCACTTTAGAGCCGGATGAAGCCACAAGCGTCATATTTGTGCTGGGATACTGCGAGAATCCCGACGACCAAAAGTTTGAAGCCTTAAACGTAATCCGCAAGGCTCCGGCCCGGACTTTGCTTTTAAAATATCAGACCGACGCCGACGTGGACGCGGCCCTTGAAGCGCTAAGCGCGTACTGGGAGGATTTGCTCTCCCGCTTTAGGATGTACCCTCATGACGACGACACTGAGATGGCAAAGGTGTCGCGGATGACGAACATCTGGAACCAGTACCAGTGTATGGTGACCTTCAATATGTCGCGTTCCGCCTCCTACTTCGAGTCGGGAATCGGCCGCGGGATGGGCTTCAGGGATTCAAGCCAGGACCTGCTGGGCTTCGTCCATCTGATCCCGGAGCGCGCCAGAGAGCGCATATTGGATATCGCCGCCACCCAGTTTGCAGACGGGTCGGCTTACCACCAGTACCAGCCGCTTACAAAAAAAGGCAACGCCGACGTGGGGAGCGGCTTTAACGACGATCCTCTCTGGCTAATCGCCGGAACGGCGGCCTACATAAAGGAGACGGGGGACCTTAGCATACTCGATGAGCTTGTTCCGTTTGATTTGCAGGAGGGCACCGAGGTTTCGCTTATGGAGCATCTGCACCGCTCGTTTCAGTATACCGTCGACAATCTGGGCCCTCACGGGTTGCCGCTGATCGGTCGCGCCGACTGGAACGACTGCCTCAACCTCAACTGCTTTTCTAAAACGCCCGGCGAAAGCTTCCAAACAACCGCGAATTTCGAGTCGGGCGTAGCTGAATCCGTGATGATCGCGGGTATTTTCCTGTACTATGCCCCCGATTACATCGAGCTTTGCAATCGGCGCGGCGAAACGGAGCATGCCAAGGCGGCGATGAAAGCCGTGCCGGCAATGAAGGAGGCCGTGGATAAGCACGGCTGGGACGGCGGGTGGTTCCTGCGCGCCTATGACGCTTACGGTGAAAAGATTGGCAGCCATGAATGCGACGAGGGCCAGATTTTCATTGAACCCCAGGGCTTTATGGTTATGGCGGGCGTCGGGCTTAGCGACGGGCGCGCCGAAAGGGCGCTGGACAGCGTCAAGGAGCGGCTTGACACCGAATACGGCGTCATGCTTCATCAGCCCGCTTACACGACATACCGGCTTAATTTGGGCGAGATATCAAGCTATCCGCCGGGTTATAAAGAAAACGCGGGGATTTTCTGCCACAACAATCCTTGGATCTCCATAGCGGAATGCACCCTGGGCCGCGGCGACCGCGCTTTCGAGGTGTACCGAAAGCTTGCGCCCGCCTTTTTGGAGGACATAGCCGAGCTGCACCGCACCGAGCCTTATGTATATTCCCAAATGGTGGCCGGTCGCGACGCCGTGCGTCACGGGGAAGCGAAAAACTCATGGCTCACCGGCACGGCGGCATGGATGTTTGTAAATATATCCCAGTATATTTTAGGCATAAGGCCGGGATTTGACGGCCTGATTGTCGATCCCTGCCTGCCATCCGGCGTGAAAGGCTACAGGGTCGAGCGCATGTTCAGGGGCAGCCGGTACATCATCACGGTGGACAATACGGCGGGCGTCCAAAAGGGCGTGAAGTCCGTCACGGTGAACGGCGAGCCGGTTTCCGGCGAAATTCCGTCAAAAGGCGGCGAAATGGAAGTAACCGTCGTGATGGGCTAATCAACGATATGAGGAGTGACATCATGCAATACGGATATTTTGATGAAAAAAACAGGGAATACATCATTACCGACCCGGCGACGCCGGCGCCCTGGGCAAACTATTTAGGCTCGCCGGAATACGGCGCGATCATCTCAAATAACGCGGGCGGCTACAGCTTTGTAAAGTCGGGCGCCAACGGCAGGCTTACGCGTTACCGCTTCAACTCCGTTACGGCGGACCAGCCGGGACGGTATATCTATCTTCGCGACGCTGACGGCGGCGATTTCTGGTCGGCGTCCTGGATGCCGGTGGGCAAGCCGCTCGGCGCTTACAGCTCGCAATGCCGCCACGGCACGGCATACACGTCGATTACAGCGCAATACAGCGGAATAAAAACCGAAGCCCTCTATTATGTCCCCCTTGACGCGGCATATGAGGTATGGCGGCTTAAGGTGACAAACGAAAGCGCAAGGCCGCGCAGATTGTCGGTTACGGGCTATGTGGAATTCACAAACGAGCCCAATTATGAACAGGACCAGGTTAACCTGCAATACACCTTGTTTATCACCCGCACCTTCTTCCACGGCGACCACATTGTGCAGCGGGTAAACGCAAATTATGAGGACCCCGGTACGGAGCGCTTCTTTGGCGTTTCGGGGGCTAAGGTATCGGCCTTTTGCGGGGACAGGGACAAGTTCGTGGGCATATACCGAGGCTACGCAAACCCCGCCGGGATTGAGGAGGGGCTCGGCGGCGACCTCAATTACGGCGGAAATTCCTGCGGCGCGCTGCAAAGCGACATTGAGCTCAAGCCCGGCGAAACAAGGGAAATCACGTATCTGATGGGACAAAAGCCCCAGGCCGCGGCGGCTAAGCTGGTCGCATCCTACAAGGAGCCGGGGCGCGTGGACGCGGAGCTTTCAGCGCTTAAAGCCTTTTGGCACGGAAAGCTTGACAATTTACAGGTAAAAACCCCCGACGAGAAATTCAACAATATGGTTAATGTCTGGAACGCCTATCAATGCTTTATCACGTTTATCTGGTCGCGGGCCGCGTCTTTTATATACTGCGGGCTGCGCAACGGCTTCGGCTACCGCGATACGGTGCAGGATATACAGGGTATTATCCATCTCGCTCCCGAAATGGCGCGCGCTCAGCTTGCGTTTATGCTGTCGGCCCAGGTGTCAAACGGTGCGGGCCTGCCTTTGGTCAAGTACACGCACACGCCCGGCAGGGAGAACACGCCGGACGACGCCGGTTACGTCAAGGAAACGGGGCACCCCAGCTACCGCGCCGACGACGCGCTTTGGCTGTTCCCCACGGTGAAGAAGTACATTGACGAGTCGGGCGAAACCGCTTTCCTCGACCATGAAATCCTTTTTGCCGACACGGAGGAAAAAGCCCCGGTTTATGAGCATTTAAAACGCGCGATTAAGTTTTCGCTTCATAATCTCGGCGCGCACGGAATGCCCGCCGGGCTCCACGCGGACTGGAACGACTGCCTGCGTCTTGGCAAGCTTGGCGAATCCACGTTTGTCGTTTTCCAGCTGTATCTTGCTTTGCATATCCTCAAGGGCTTCGCATTAACGAAACAGGATACCGCTTATTCCGCGTGGCTTGATGAGACGATTCTGGGCGTCGAGGAGAAAATAAACGGCCTGTGCTGGGATGAGGACCGCTGGATTCGCGGCTTCAGGGAGGATGGCGTTGCCATCGGAAAAAGAAACGACCCGGAGGCGTCAATGTGGTTAAACCCGCAAAGCTGGGGCGTCATTTCGGGCGCGTCAACGCCTGAGCGCGGGCGGCTGTCAATGGACAGCGTGTACCGGGAGCTGAACACGCCTTACGGCACGATGGTTATGTACCCTCCGTATCAAAAGCACGCCTTCGACGGAGCGCTGATGGTTTGCTTTAATAAGGGCGCAAAGGAAAATTCCGGTATATTCACCCACACACAGGGCTGGGCGATTCTGGCGGAAGCGCTGCTGGGACGCGGGGACAGGGCTTTTGAATACTGGCGCGAGGTATGTCCCGCCTACATGAACGAGGACGCGGCCCGCCGGGTAATGGAGCCATACGTGCACGGCCAGTTCATCGAAGGCAAGGACAGCCCGTTTGCCGGCAGGGGCCATGTCCATTGGCTGACCGGCACAGCGTCGACCATTATGGTCGGCACGGTGGAGGGGATACTCGGCCTGCGCCCGCGTCCGGACGGAATTGTCGTCGACCCGTCTATCCCAAGCGGTTGGAAGGACTGGAGCATGGTCAAGAAGCTAAGAGGAAGAACGCTGAACATCAAGGTGTCGAACCCAAACGGCAGCCAGCACGGCGTAAAGGCGGTGACGCTAAACGGCGAGCGGCTTAAGGGAATATTGATCCCGGATTCAAAACTTAAATCCGAGAACGAAATCTTAATTGAGATGTAACATTGTAGATAAGTTCTTAAAAAAGCAGGAGCCGAAGCAGGCTCCTGCTTTTTGTTTTTCTAACATTTAACAGTAAAATTTCAATTCACAGCCAAAGTTGCTTCTATAAATTACATGCGCTTTCGATGCGGTTTTATGATATAATGTGAAAGATGAACGGTATGTGAACCCACGTTATCTTCGTGACTTGAGCGCGACGTCACAGATAAAAGCCGCGATCATACCCGAGGCAAGCGACGCGGGAGCGGCCTCTAAGCTTCCCCTGAAAACGCTCATGGCTCCGAAATAGTTAGGGACATAAGGCGCGATTATGTATGCGGTAAAGCCAACGATGTAAAAACACACCATCATAAGAACCCCAAGCATTACTACCGTTTTTGAAAAACTGCTGATTTCCCCAATCATTTTTTTGATACGCAAAAATCTTTGCACGGAACATCCCGCCTTTTCTATGTATTGCAGCATGATACTATCACAAACGCCCAAAGTATTCAATTGAAAAATAATACCAGCATGAAAGGTTTGACTCACCATGACGCCAGGACTGTCAACAGCATGCCTTTATCCGCTTTATACGGAGAAAGTATTTCTTACATACGCAAAACAAGGGGTAAAGGCCGTGGAGGTCTTCGCAAACTGCAAAGAGGAAATCTCCCCCTCCTACATAAATGACCTGCGCACAACCGCCGATTTTTACGGCGTTAAGATATTATCGCTCCACCCGTATACCTGCCCGATGGAGCCTATGTTTTTCTTCACGGAATACAAAAAAAGATTTGCGGAAGGAATGGAGGTTTATAAAAAATACTACGAGGCCGCGAACACTCTCGGCGCAAACGCCGTTGTTTTTCACGGCGGAGATTTCGGGTATGGCATAAGCTTCGATGAATACTTTGAACGCTTCGGGCGGCTGCTCGACGATTCAATCAAACACGGCAGCATGCTTTGCCACGAAAATGTAGAGCGGTGCAAAAGCCGGCACAGCGGCTTCTTTCAGGCTATGGCGAAAGCGCTGCCGAAATCCGAGTTTATATTTGACATAAAACAGGCGCGCCGCGCCGGTGAGGATGTAAATGAATTTATGAAATCCATGGCGGGAAAGATCAGGCATGTCCATTTTTCCGACCATGATGACCTAAGCTCCTGTCTTGCGCCGGGAAAGGGAACTTTCAACATTCCAAAATTTCTCAAGACAATCAGGGACGACGGGTTTTGCGGAGGCGTCATTGTTGAACTATATGGTGAAAACACAAGCGGAATTGTTGAATTATTAGACAGTTATAAACACCTTTGCATACATATTTCAACAGCATTAAAAAGTGACGAAACGAATGACACAATTCGACAAACAAGAGCATAGTGAACAAATCCATAACGCAAGGTTCGTA
Source organism: Oscillospiraceae bacterium (assembly GCA_009777635.1). Taxonomy (GTDB): domain Bacteria; phylum Bacillota; class Clostridia; order Oscillospirales; family Ruminococcaceae; genus WRAV01. Next base: position 7,955 of record WRLK01000032.1, read on the forward strand.
TACCGTGCAGCAATTCGTGACTAAAAATGTCGAACCAAGTCGTAAATATCTGCTCTTAAAACAACATAAAACGCTTTGAAACTAAGAGGGTTTCATGTATTCTATTAACCTAGGGTTAAATTATTTACAGGAGGATTTCCAAGATGAACGTTTTGGCAAATATAAAACCGGGAGCAAAAAATATTTCGTCCGATAAAATTGTTTTTGAACTTACCGTCTCGCATGTTGACGATTTCGAGCAGATGAGTTATACTACATATGGTATACGCGCGATTTGCCCGGGCGGGGAGGTGGCGGCGTATTATCCCGACATTTCCGTATCAAAGGAGTGCGTTCAGGAATTCATCGAGCTTGTTAGCGGCAATGACGTCGCGGCGGTACATATCCACGATTTGATAGAGGATTTCCTGAGCTAGCCAGAAAGGACGAGCGTTCATGAAGTGCCCGTTTTGTTTTCACTTGGAAAGCAAGGTGATCGATTCAAGGCCAACCGAGGAGGGCGGTAAGATCCGCCGCCGCCGCGAGTGCTTAAGCTGCCAGAAGCGCTTCACGACATACGAGATCATCGAAACCACCCCGATAATGGTGGTGAAAAAAGACAAGTCGCGCGAGGCGTTTGACCGCGACAAGCTTTTGGCGGGGCTCATGCGCGCGTGCGAAAAGCGTCAGGTTTCGCTGCAGTCGCTTGAAAAAGTCGTGGATACCATTCAGACCGCGATTCAAAATACAATGGACCGCGAAATCCAATCGGCCAGGATCGGGGACCTTGCGATGGAGCGCCTAAAAGAGCTCGATGAAGTGGCGTATGTCAGGTTTGCGTCTGTTTACAGGCAGTTTAAGGACATCAACTCTTTCATGGATGAGCTTAAGATCATACTTGAAAACAAACAGGGCAAGACGCTTGCTTAAACAATAGATTGCCGCGGTTCGTATTGTGCGGTTTATCCTTACAAAAATTTAAGCGCCCGGCATAAGCCGGGCGCTTATGATATGCGCTTTAAGCTAATCTTTCGAGCGTCGTGCCTGTGTAATATGCGCTTAGTATTTCATCGAAAGAGCCGCCCTGCCGCGCCATAAAATCCGCGCCGTACTGCGAAAGCCCGACGCCGTGCCCGTAGCCCTTTACCGTGAAGATGTAGTTTTCGCCCTCGCGGGTGATTTCAAAATCGTGCGAACGCAGCCCGAAAAGCTGCCGCATGTCCTTGCCCGGTATATTCATATTTCCCGCGGGAATCTCAACCACATACCCGGATTCGCCTCGAAGCGGCAGCGCGAACCAGTCCTCGCCCGAAAGCTCGATGCCGGGGTATGACGCCGCAAGTATATCCCTTACCTCTGCGGCGCTGAACACGGCGGTGGTTTCAAAGCCCGGCGCGAGAAGATCGCCTTCGCTCGGCACCGATAAAAGATACGGTGCGCTTCCGCTCCAGACATTGGAGGCGTCCTCGGTCCGCCCGGCTGAGATCGCGTGGTATGCCGCGACGATTGGCCCGCCTTCATGCACAAGCACATACTCGAGCACGCTGTCGGCAGCCTTGCAGATTTTATCCCAGTAAAGGTCGCTGTCGGCGCCGTAAAAATCCCGCGCCGTGCTTTCGGTGATATAAACCCTCATTTTTTCGGGGTCGGCTTTAAAGTCCGCGCCTTTAAGTCCGGGATCGGGATTGTTTTGCTGCATCAGATGGTTGTGCAGCGCAAACGTGTGGGCTGCGACCGCCTGCGCCTTTAACGCCTCCGAATGAAACGACGCCGGCATTTCCGCCGCAACCGCCCCCCTTACGAAATCGCGGAGCGCTACGGTCTCGACGCGGCCGGTGGATTCGTTTAGGATTTTAAAGCTTTCCACCATCGCAACCGATGAAAAATCCGGGCCGGGGATAACGTCGGCGTAGACGGATTCGTAATCGTCGCCTGAATCAGCGCTTGAAAATTCAATGAGCTCCTGTTCCGCGGATATGCCCGGCGACAGAACAGGCGCGTGAACAGGTACGGCGGGCTCCGGGGCCGACTCGAAATTGAGGGCGATCATCGGAATTACAATCAGGCACAGGCCCATGATCGAAATGAATAACAGCGTTGCTTTCAATCTTAGTACACCTCGGCGTTTCCTTGACTTTTATCAGCAAAAAATGTATAATTAGCTTTCAAAGAATATCATGCGGTTCCCAAGGGGAGCGTTGTTTAAATACATACGGAAGAGGAAAGGGGCAGGAAAGAGGGAATGAGCGACAAAGGTATGGGGTACGACCCGGACAAAGATATTACATTGTTATGTGAAGAAAGCCGAAAATATAACTATATTCCCCCGGAAGATTTTATTAAAAATAACGTAAAACGCGGCCTGCGCAACGCGGACGGCACCGGCGTCGTGGCCGGTATTACAAAAATCTGTAACGTAGAGGGCTATGAAATACAGGACGGCAAGAAAGTCCCCGTGCCGGGCAAACTGATCTACCGCGGGATAGACGTTGAAAAAATTGTAAACGCGTGTATCTGTGAGAACCGGTTCGGGTTTGAGGAAACGTCGTGGCTTTTGCTTTACGGGCATCTTCCGAACAAAGGCCAGCTTGAGTCATACGAGCGGATGGTCTCGCGCCAGCGCGAGCTTCCGGACTTTTTCGTCGACAACGTCATAATGAAATCTCCGTCGGGGGACATCATGAACGCGCTTCAGCGCGCGGTTCTGGCGCTTTATTCCTATGACGAGAACGCCGATGATATTTCGCTTGAAAACGTCATGCGGCAAGCAATCTCCATTATCGCGCGCATACCGTCCATCATGGTGTCGGCGTATCAGGTCAAGCGCCGCCACTTTGACCGCAAGAGCATGCACTTTCACCACTGCAAGGAGGAGCTCTCAACGGCTGAAAACATCCTGCGTACGCTTCGAAGCGACAAGCAGTTTACCGACGAGGAGGCCAAAACCCTCGACCTGTGCATGGTTTTGCACGCCGAACACGGCGGAGGTAACAACTCCACGTTTTCGGCAAGGGTGCTGACGTCGAGTGCGACCGATACATACTCCGCCATATCCGCGGGCATCGGCTCGCTGAAAGGGCCGCGGCACGGCGGGGCGAACCAAAAGGTCATGGAAATGATGGAATGCGTTAAAGAGGGCGTCTCAAACTGGGAGGACGAAGCTGAGATTCAGTCTTTCTTAAGGAAAATCATGGACAAAAAAGCCGGAGACGGCGCGGGGCTGATTTACGGCATGGGCCACGCAATCTACACCATCAGCGACCCTAGGGCTTCGATACTCAGGGAATACGCCACAAAAATGGCCGAGGGCACGGAGTACGAAAAGGAGTTCAACCTTTTAAGAAGCGTGGAAAAGCTGTCGCCTGAGGTCTTCAGGGACAAGAAAGGAATCGACGTTCCCCTTTGCGCGAACGTGGATTTGTATTCCGGGCTTGTATACACGATGCTTAAGCTGCCGCCCGAGCTGTTTACCCCGATCTTTGCGATCTCAAGAACCGTCGGATGGTGCGCCCACCGCATCGAGGAAATCTTAACGACAGGCGGGAAGATCATACGCCCGGCTTATAAGGCGGTCTCCCCTTACGCGGATTATACAGACATTAACGATAGATAGAAGGTACGTCCCTACGTGAAAACATATTTTAAAATTTTGCTTAACGGTTACGCCGTATCGCTTGCGGCATGCCTGATTTGCCGTGTTGCGCTGAAGCTTTGGTTCATCGACATGGAAACCGGATTTTACAATGGCGGAGGCATGTTCGTATTCGTCCAGAACATCACCCTTGCAGCCTTTGTGGTTGGTGTGTTTCTGAGCAACCGCCTTAAGACAACGGCGGATGATTTCGCCGTAAGCTTAAAAAGCCCGGTTGTGAACGTCATGGCGGCGTTATGCGGAATTTCAATGATTATGTTCGCGGTTTCCGGCTCGCCCGACATCATGCTGGAGCAAGGAAACCGGAATATACTAAGCGGGTCCGGAGACATGCTGAACCTTTTGTTCGGCTCTGTTTCTGGCGCCGCGTTTTTGTATTTTGGCATTGCCGGGGTATTCGGAAAGCGCAAGCCTCCGCCCGGCGTATGGCTTGCCTTAACGCCCGTATGGATGGTTCTCAGAATGATTACGAGATACAACGGATACACGACGGTGCTGACAATCTCCGACCATTTGCTGGTTGTTTTATTCATGGTTTCCGCGTCGCTGTTCCTCTTGGGGCATGCGCGCACAATCTGCGGGTATATGCGGCGCGACGGGCGCAATTACGCGATACCGTCGGGGCTGTCATTGTCGCTTTTCGGCTTTGTGCTGACGATCCCGGGTTTTGCGGATATCTTAGCATACGGCGGACTTGACATGCCGGCAGGCGATATTTTCTTAGGCGGAGCGGCGCTTCCGTCCTCGCCGCTTATCGGCGTCATTGAATCTGTATTTATTTTTACTATGAGCCTGTACGCGCTTTGCTTCGTCATCGGGCTCATGCGTTCTGTAAAAAGAGTATAAGGGGAAGCTGAAACATGCAGCCTAACGAGGGCAAATCGCTTCAGATCGAAGCGGATGGCGAATATTATAACAGGATACCTATAAAGACGCATATCATAACGGACTCGGACACGCTCGAGGACGTGCTTGAAACCTACGTAAAGCCCGTTTATACGGACGGAGATATTGTCTTCATGTCGGAAAAAGCCGTCTCGTGCGTTCAGAAACGCGCCGTAAAGATGGTGGACATCCGCCCGCGACCGCTAGCTGTTTTCTTGTCAAGGTTCGTATATAAAACTCCATACGGAATCGGCCTTGGAATCCCCGAGACTATGGAAATGGCGCTTGTGGAATGCGGAACGCTTCGGATTTTATTCGCGGCGTTCATCTCGATTATCGGGAAATTATTCGGGCGGCGCGGCTGGTTTTATATCATAGCGGGGGACAAGGCCCGCTCGATTGACGGGCCGTGCAGTTACACCCTGCCGCCGTATAACGAGTATGTCGTGTTGGGGCCGCGAGACCCCGAAAAAACCGCAAGGGAAGTCGCGCAAAAAACAGGCATCCCGCTGTTCGCCATCGTTGATTTGAATGATCTGGGCGGGAATATCCTGGGTGTATCGGATTCGTCTCTCGACACAAAACGGCTGCTCCAAATCCTGCGTGACAACCCCCTTGGGCAGACGTCGGAGCAGACGCCGATCGGAATCATACGAAGGGCCGAAGCCATCGAAAGCGAAAGCGCGGACGTTGACGCAACGCCCGGGGAGGCGATGCAAGCGACGGAGGAACGAAACGCTTCAGGCGAAGAAACCTCACAGACGAATGAAGATGAAACTGTTTAAAAAATATGCAATTTAACCAAAAAACCGCTCTCTTATTTATTAGGTGAGCGGCTCTTTTCTACCTTGTATCTTACCTTGGGAATTGTTATAATAAATAGGTATGATTATATAGTAGCTGCCTTTTTAACCTAGAACCCATCTTCCATACTCAAAGCACCACCTCAGCGGCGATTTTCGTTATTGAAGACAGGTTCTTAAAGCCGGCTACATCCTGAAGGGAGCCAATAATTTTATGAAACAATATCTCGCGGGTAATATTCGCAACATTGCGCTTGCAGGCCACGGCAACAGCGGCAAGACGGCGCTGGGGGAGGCCATGCTGCTCAAAGCGGGGGAAATTGACCGCATGGGCGGCAGCTTCGACTTCGACCCGGAGGAAATCAAGCGGCAGGTTTCGGTTTCCGCCTCAATGTACCCGCTTGTCTGGGGCGACGTGAAGGTCAACATAATGGATACGCCCGGCTTGTTTGATTTCGCGGGCGGCATGTACGAGGGTGTACGCGCGGCCGAAAGCGTAATCATCGCGGTCTCGGCGAAATCAGGCGTGGCTGTCGGTACGGAAAAAGCGTACAAGCTTGCAAAGGATATGGGCAAGGCCCGGATGTTTTTCATAACTAAGATGGACGGCGAGCACGCCGATTTCTATAAGGCGTTCGATGCGCTAAAGGCGCAGTTCGGCGCGTCAGTGTGCCCGATTGTGGTGCCGCATATGAACGGCGACGCCGTCGAGTGCTACGTCGACCTTGTTGCGAACAAGGCGTATGCATACGACGCGAAGGGCAACAGGAAAGACGCCGATATGCCGGATTTAGGCGGCAGGCTGGAGGAATTCGCCTCGGCGATTTCTGAAGCGATCGCTGAAACGGACGAAGCGTTGCTTGAAAAATTCTTCGAGGGCGAAGCGTTCACCAAGGAAGAAATCATAAAAGGTCTTCACGAGGGCGTAAAGACCGGCGCAATCACGCCGGTTCTGTGCGGGAGCGGCACAACCCTTGCGGGGATCGACCTGTTGCTTGATTCCATCGCAAGCAACCTGCCGCCGGCCGCGGAAAGCGCAGGCGAGGCGGCAACAGGCGCGGACGGGAAGCCCGTCGATATCGCCTGCGCCGACGACGCTCCTCTCTCGGCGTTTGTGTTCAAGACCGTCGCCGACCCGTTTGTCGGCAAGCTTTCGTATGTAAAAGTCATCTCCGGCAAGCTTTCGTCGGAGTTCGCGCCGGTAAACTCGCGCACCGGGCAGCCTGAGCGCTTAGGCAAAATCATTTTTGTCAAGGGCAAAAAGCAGGAAGAAACCGCAGCGCTCACAGCAGGCGACATCGGCGCCGTCACAAAGCTCGGCGACACCGTCACGGGCGACAGCCTGTGCGACCCTAAGCGCGTCGTGAGCTTCGAGCAGATCAAGTTCCCGCTGCCGACGCTCCAAATGGCCGTCAAGGTAAAGAAAAAGGGAGAAGAGGGCAAGGTAGCGCAGGGTATGCATCGCTTAAAGGAGGAAGACCCGACAATCGGCTTTACAAGCAATTCCGAGACGAAGCAGCAGCTTATCTCGGGCCTTGGTGAGCAGCACCTCGACGTGGTGCTGTCAAAGCTCAGGCAGAAGTTTGCGGTCGATATCGATCTTATCACGCCGCGCGTGCCTTACCGCGAGACGATCCGCAAAAAGGTAAACGTACAGGGCAAACACAAGAAGCAAACAGGCGGAAGCGGCCAGTACGGCGACGTCTGGATTGAGTTTGAGCCATACGACGGCGACGAGCTGCTCTTCGAGACGCGCGTTGTCGGCGGAACGGTTCCCAAGAACTTCTTCCCCGCCGTTGACAAGGGCCTTCAGGAAGCCGTGAACACCGGCGTGGTCGCGGGATATCCCGTTGTCGGCCTAAAGGCGACGCTTCATGACGGCTCATACCACGCCGTCGACTCCTCAGAAATGGCGTTTAAGCTCGCGGCGATGCTTGCCTACAGAAACGGCATGCCTCAAGCAAACCCCGTACTCCTTGAGCCGATTGGCAATCTTAAGGTAACGATTCCCGATTCAAACACCGGCGACGTGATGGGCGAGCTCAACAAGCGGCGCGGGCGCGTATTGGGGATGAATCCCACCGACGACGGCATGCAGGAAATTGAGGGCGAAGTTCCCATGAGTGAAATGCACGACTTCACCACATTTTTGCGCAGCACAGCGCAGGGGCGCGGCTCGTATGTGTTTAAGTTTGAGCGTTACGAGCAGCTTCCGCAAATGCTTGAGGATAGCGTCAAGGAAGAAGCCAAAAGGATGCAGGAAGAAGAAAATTAGAGCCTGTGTTCAGTACCCGAAATGTTCAAATTTTGAGCGAATTTTTCGTCAGACAAGGCGAATTTTCGCAGGAATACTTGGCGTATTGCAAGAAAATTCAACGCGGTATGGCGGAATATTCGCCAAAAGATGGACGTTGAGCGGTGCTGAACACAGGCTCTTAATCCTTAAAATTGGTAAAACTGAAAAATAATGAAAAAGCGGCTTTTTGGTTGACATGGTAAATAAGAGAGAGTATACTATACAAAGCAAGTCTATGCGGCTTTAAGTTATATAAGGCTGCACAAAGATAAAGCGAGAGGGGAAAGTTTCATGAAAAATATGAAGGTAGCAAAGAAACTGCTTGTCGGGTTTTTAATCGTAGCTCTATTGTGCGCGGTTGTAGGCGTGGTCGGCATAATCGGAATGCTGCAAATCAACAATAGCATCAACAATATGTACTATGCGCAGACGGCGCCGATGCAGGACATGGCAAAAGCGCTTGAGTACCAGCAGCGTATCCGGGTGGGTGTGCGAAACGCCGTTTTAAATACCGGCGACGCGGTGGCGCTTGTGGAGGATGAAACGACCCTGATTGATCGTGAGGCACAGTTTGAGCAGTTTATGGCGAATTACTATGAAACCATTACGGACCCGAAGGCGAAACAACTGATAGACGACGCAATGGTTCGGTATGAAAAGGAATTCAAGCCGGTTATCAGCGAGGTGCTGGCGGGCGCCAAGGAAGGAAGAAGCACCTCGGAGCTTATGAGTACTCTCGGCAAGGCAACCGATGCGTCGAATATGGTCGTCGACAATTTAACCGAAGCCATGGACATGAAGGTGGCTGCCGCCCAAAATGCGTATCAAGCCAGCGCGGTTCTGTTCAGGACACTGTTGATTCTCATTATTATCGTTATCATTATCGCAGTCGCCGTATCAATGATTTTGGCAATATACATTTCCGGGCTTATCAGCAAGCCGCTTAAAGCCCTTTCCTCTTTCATGGGCAAAGCAGGTTCAACCGGCGACATAACCCTTAGGCCGGAAGACAAGTCGGTCATCGACTTATACGCAAAGTCGAAGGATGAGATTGGCCAGGCGATAAGCGGCAGCTCGACATTCGTCGAGCATGTCACGAATATCGCCGAGGATCTGCAAAGAGTCGCGAACGGCGATTTGACCGCCAATATCAAGCCGCTTTCAAGTGACGACGTGATGGGCAATTCCCTTTCGAATCTGTTAAACAACCTTAACAATATGTTCAAGGATATCAACAGCGCCTCCGATCAGGTTTCCACAGGCTCCGTGCAGATTGCCGACGGCGCGCAGCTTCTCGCCCAGGGTGCGACGGAGCAGTCCGCTACCGTTGAGCAGCTTTCCGCCTCGATTGTTCAGATTTCCGAGCAGACAAAGAACAACGCCGGCGTTGCAAACGAAGCAAAAGATCTTGGCGAGAACATAAAAGTAAGCGCCGAACAGGGCAACAGGCAAATGGAGCAAATGATGGTAGCCGTTCAGGAAATCAACGAGTCGAGCAAATCAATCGGAAAAGTTATCAAGATTATCGACGATATTGCTTTCCAGACCAATATCCTTGCGCTTAACGCGGCCGTTGAAGCTGCGCGCGCAGGCCAGCACGGCAAAGGCTTCGCCGTTGTAGCCGACGAAGTTCGCAGCCTTGCCGCAAAGAGCGCGGAGGCCGCCAAAAATACAAACGAACTCATCGAAAGCTCAATCAAGAAAGCCGAGCAGGGCGCCGCGATTTCCGCTGAAACCGCGTCATCCCTCGAGCAAATCGTACAGGGTATTATAAAAACAAGCGAGCTTGTTTCCGACATCTCAAAATCCTCCGATGAGCAGTCAATCGCCATCAACCAAATCAGCGACGCGATCGGGCAGGTTTCGCAGGTTGTCCAGCAGAACAGCGCAACCGCGGAAGAAAGCGCCGCCGCCTCCGAAGAGATGAGCGGTCAGGCCACGCTTCTGCAGCAGCTTATCGCGCAGTTTAAGACGAAGGATTCCGCCATGAGCGCAAGCGCAAGCTTCGGCCCCGGCGCACCGTCAGCGGAGTCAAGCTACTCGCCGCCTGCGCCCTCCGCCGGAACAGGCTTCTCAATCGGCGATAAATACTAAACCGGTTGCCAGAATAAACCCCCGGAGCTATGTGTTCCGGGGGTTTTATGATAGGAGATAAAACCGTGAGAATAAAGCGTGATTTTTATATACAGCCGGCGGACGTTCTAGCCCCGCTATTGCTCGGCAAGATTCTGTGCAGATGTATAAACGGCGAGGTTTTGCGCCGCCGCATAACGGAAACGGAAGCTTACGTCGGCGCATATGATACGGCCTGCCACGCGTTTCGCGGCAAAACCCCGCGCAACAGCGTGATGTATGAGCACGGCGGCGTCGCATATGTATACCTCTGCTACGGCATACACCATTTGTTAAACGTGGTGTCGGCGCAAAAAGATGTTCCCGAGGCGGTGCTGATCCGCGGGGTCGAAGGATACCCGGGGCCCGGGAAGCTTACAAGGGCGCTTAGTATTGACAGGAGCTTAAACGGCGCCGATTTTGTGACATCCGGCGAGCTTTGGATTGAGGACGACGGCGGAGAGCCGCCTCTATACGCCAAAACGCCGCGCATCGGGATAGACTACGCAAGCGACGAAGACAGGACGCGGCTATGGCGGTTTGTTATAAATAATTCCCGATAAAATCCAAAAGGCTATTGTAATTCGCCCAATAAACATATAGAATGGGATTAGTAATATTTAACAGGAGGTCATGGCTGTGAAAGACGTAAAAAGCGCAATTCTAAACGGCAAAACCTTTTTAGGGATAGAGCTTGGCTCGACCCGCATCAAGGCGGTTCTGGTTGACGATGCGTATAATCCTGTGGCGACGGGCGGATACGATTGGGAAAACCGATTCGAAAACAAGGTCTGGACATACCGCCTCGACGATGTGTGGACAGGTCTGAGAGCAAGCTTTGCGGCTGTCTCAAAAAACGTTATGGAAAAATACGGCGTGCCTCTAACGACCACGGGCGGCATCGGGATCTCGGCGATGATGCACGGATACCTTGTGTTTGATAAGGACGGGAACCAGCTGGCGCAGTTTCGGACATGGCGCAACACCATGACGGAGGAAGCCGCTGTCAAGCTGACAAAAGCTTTCAATTTCAACATCCCCCAAAGATGGAGCGCGGCCCACATTTACCATGCTGTTTTAAACGGCGAAAGCCATGTGAAGGATATCGCCCGCCTAACGACCCTTGCGTGTTACATACATGAAAAGCTCACGGGGCAAAACGTAATCGGCATGTGCGAAGCATCCGGCATGTTCCCGATTGACAGCACAACGAAAACATTTAACGCCGCTATGCTCGAAAAATTTGACGAGCTTGTGGCGGAGTATAACGTCGGCTGGAAGCTTTCGGATATCCTGCCTAAGGTTTTAGATGCGGGCACTGACGCCGGTACCTTGACCGAGGAGGGCGCAAAGCTGCTTGACCCGAGCGGACAATTTAAAGCGGGAGCGCCGATGTGCCCGCCGGAGGGCGACGCGGGAACCGGCATGGTTGCTACAAACAGCGTGGCTCCGCGCACCGGCAACGTTTCGGCGGGAACCTCCATATTCGCGATGATTGTGCTCGAAAAAGGGCTTTCAAGGCTTCATGAGGAAATTGACATGATCACCACGCCGTCGGGAAGCCCCGTCGCAATGGTGCACTGCAACAACTGCACCCCTGATTTTGACGAATGGGCAAGGCTTTTAGGCGAGGCAATCAAGCTTTCGGGCGGTAACATCTCAAAGCCCGGGCTGTACGATTTGATGTACGAACAGGCGCTCAAAGGCGACGCGGATTGCGGCGGGCTTCTTTCATACAACTATTTGTCGGGTGAGCATCTTACAGGCTTCGAGCAGGGGCGACCGCTTTTCGCAAGGACGCCCGACAGCCGCTTCACCCTTGCTAACATGATGCGGACGCTCCTGTTCTCAACGATGGCTACGCTGAAGCTCGGCATGGATATTTTAACCCTCGGGGAAAAGGTCAGGCTGGACGCCCTGCTCGGACACGGCGGGTTGTTTAAGACAGAACTCGCCGGCCAAAAGCTGATGGCCGGCGCGATAAACGTACCGGTCGCGGTGATGGAATCAGCAGGCGAGGGAGGCGCGTGGGGCATTGCGCTGTTAGCGGCTTACATGGTAAATAAATCAGGCGGCGAAAACCTTGAGGATTTCCTTATGAACAAGGTATTTGCAAATAACAAGAGCATAAGCGTTAATCCCGACCCCGAAGACGTCGAGAGCTTTAAGTTGTTTATGCGCCGCTACAAGGACGGCCTTGCGATTGAACGCGCGGCGGTTGAAAATCTTAAAAGCTAGGAATGATACAATGCTTAAAGAATTCAAGCAGCAGGTGTTCGAAGCGAACATAAAGCTGCCGAAATATGGCCTTATTACATTTACATGGGGCAATGTGTCGGCCATCGACCGGAATCGCGGACTGGTTGCGATAAAGCCCTCCGGCGTGGAGTACGACGCCATGACCGCGGACGACATCGTGCTTGTAGACCTTGACGGGAACCGGGTGGACGGGAAGTTAAACCCCTCCTCCGATACGCCGACACACCTTAAGCTGTATAAAGCGTTTCCAAACATTATGGGGATCGTCCACACGCACAGCCGCTGGGCTACCATCTTCGCGCAGGCCGGGATGGGAATCCCCGCGCTCGGAACTACACACGCCGATTATTTTTACGGCGAGGTTCCCTGCACACGCAAAATGACAGAAACCGAAATCAAGGGCGCGTATGAAAAAGAAACAGGAACGGTTATCATAGAGCGGTTCAAAGGCTTAAGCCCCGATGACATACCGGCAGCGCTTGTGCACAGCCACGGGCCTTTCGTGTGGGGCAAGGACGCCGAAAACGCCGTTTACAACGCCGTCGTGCTTGAGGAAATCGCGTTTATGGCATGGCACAATCTTGTGACGAACCCGAAGCTTCCATCTATGCAGCAGGAGCTTTTAGACAAGCATTATCTTAGAAAACACGGGGCAAACGCCTATTACGGTCAAAAATAAGCTGATGAAAGCTGGGAGCCTGCGTTAACGCAGGCTCCCAGCTGTTCTTGTGACGACACTCCCTAACGGGTTCGAAACCTCTCATACGCCGCCTTTAACTCCGCGGCTTTTAGCTCCGGGCTGTTGGGGTTGCACCACGCGCCCGCGCCTGTCTCGCTCGATGCGAAAAACTGCTGGGTAACAGCGGTCCGCAAGGGCGGGAAAAACTCCACGTGAAACTGCCAGACGCTGTCTAAATCTCCGCTGTTTACAGGCGCGTTATGCATACACATCATGTACGGAAACTCTTTATCGAACAAGGCGTCGTACATGCCGCAGCAATCGCGCAAGGTTTCTCCGAGCACGTTTCGTTCATCGGCGCTCATACCGGCAAGGCTCGGGATGTGACGGTTCGCCATGACGTATACGCCGTATGTAATCGGCGAGAAAAACGGTATGTAAACCGTAAAATATTTGTTTTCGAAGATAATCCGGCGACCGTCGTCCTTTTCCTGCTTTAGCAGGTCAAGGTACAGGTTGCCGCCTGTTTTATTATGATATTCCGAAGCGCCGGCAATTTCCTCGGCAATTTTTTTCGGTATGAAGCTGTAGCCGTAAACCTGTCCGTGCGGATGCGGCATGGTGACGCCCACTACATCGCCGCGGTTTTCAAAAATATAGACGTATTTGATTTTCTCGTCCGCGGCAAGGTCGGTAAAGCACTCCTTCCACATTGACGCAAGCTTGTGCACATGCGTGTCGTCAAGCTCCTTCAGCGTTACCGTGTGCTTATCCGAGTAAAGCAGCACCTCGCATACGCCGTAAGCGGGCTTTGCCTCAAACAGCCCGCCCGCCACGCCGTCCGGCTCGGGCGGATTTTTCGACAGCGCGGGAAAATCATTTTGGTACCTGAAAACATCGAAGCCACCGTCAGGGACTTTTCCGCTCCCCGGGCAAAACGGGCACCAGTCTTTTGGCATTTGCGGTCTTGTTTGCCTGTGTGACGCGACCATGACCCAGTCTCTTGAAATGGGATTGTAACGCAGCTCCGCCATTTATTGTCCCTCCTGTGCTAAGCTTTTATCGACCTCTACCCCGCCGAGTGGCCGTATCGAAAGCTCGTAACACGAGCCTGTGCCGAAAACCTTTTCCATGAGCGCGCGGTAATGCTCCAGCATCTCGTTTGGCACAAACGCCTGTATCGTACCCGCGAACCCGCCGCCGTGGACACGCCACGCGCCTTTCTGCGACAACAGCATTTCGCTCAGCGCAAGGGCGACAGATAACCCCTGCTCGTTAGGCTCTTTCACCGCGAACACGTTTTGCAGAATCTCAAAGGACGAGCGCCCCGATTCAACCACAAGACGCTTGAACTTTTCAAAATCGCCGTCCCCGAGCGCTTTTACTTCGCTTAGCACGCGCTCGTTGTCGCCAAAGAAATGCATCGCCCGAAGCACCGGCCTGTCCCCCAGCGCCTTTCTGAGTTCAGGCAGCTTATCGTAGAACGCAACCTCGTCCACCTCGCGCAGCTTGTCCTTGCCGAAGAAGCCCGCGACGCTTTTCATCTCGGCCGGAATCGCGCTGTATTCAGGCGTAAGATCGGAGTGGCTTCCCTTTGTATCGACGATACATAAAGTATGGCCGCTCTTTGCAAAATCGAACCTGACAGCCTTGACCTCGGGATTTTCAGGGTCTTTAAAATCGATTGTGACAAACCCGCCGACGCTTGACGCCATCTGGTCCATAAGCCCGCAGGGCTTGCCGAAATAGACGTTTTCCGCGTATTGCCCAATCTTTGCGATCGTGGCGGCGTCTGCTTTGCCGCCGTTAAATATGCGGCTTAAGACCGTTCCGACGGCAACCTCAAACGCCGCCGAGGACGAAAGCCCCGAGCCCTTGAGCACATTCGAGGTTGTATATGCGTCAAACCCGCCGATGGTATATCCCAGCTGCTTAAACCTTGATAATATCCCGCGTATCAGCGAAATCGCCTTGTCGGTCTCCGCGTCTTTTTTTTCAAGGTCATGAAGCGCTACGATATCCTGAGGATACCCCTCCGATTTGATTCTGACAGTATTGTCGCCGTTTTTCGAAACCACGCAGATGACGTCAAGATTAACGGACGCCGCCAGCACGCGCCCATTCTGATGGTCGGTATGGTTGCCGCCGATTTCCGTGCGCCCTGGAGCCGAGATAAACGTGATCTCCCGGTCCGCGCCGTATAATGTGGCAAAAGAGTTGACCGCGTCAATATACCGTTTTTTTTGCGTATTAAGTTGTCCTTCCGGGTACAGCACCGACATCGCTTTTAAAAACCCGTCGCCGTGAAGCATTTCCAAAACCGTTTTCACAGGTTGCATTTGCGTTTCCTCCACCTTTTCATGTTCATATGCCAAGTATACCATAAAACGGAATTGTCCGGCAATCCTCTTTTATGGTATACTGTATTTAAAGGCGGTGATAAAATGCTTTTGGCGGATATGAACGCCGTATTGGATTCAATTAAAAACACCACGCCGAAATCCCTCTTAGAATACGCAAAAACCTCGCTTATCGCGTTTCTTCCAAGATTAGCCGGGGCTTTACTGCTGCTGATTGTTGCCTATTTTTCAATAAAAGGCTTGGTTATACTGATAAAACGATTTTTAAAGGCCTCCCATGTTGACGCGACGTTACATAGCTTTATCTTAGGGATTTTTAAAACCCTTTCGTGGATTGTCGTTATCATCATGGCGCTTTTGATTTTGCGCGTTCCGGTATCCCCGCTGGTGGCGGTTCTCGGATCGGTCGGCCTTGCGTTTTCATTCGCGATAAGGGATAATCTCGCGAACATAACAGGCGGCGTCTCAATATTGTTTAGCCGCCCGTTTTTAAAAGGCGATTTGATAGAGGTAAACGGAGTTGCCGGCGAAGTTAAATCCATCGAGCTTTTTTATACGCGCATCATAACGGATGATAATAAAGCTGTATATCTGCCGAACGGCGATATCGCGAAATCCGTCGTGACGAATCATTCCGCCGAGCCGCTACAGCGCGCGGATTTAACCTTTTTAATCCCGGCAGACATCGATTTTGAAAAAGCCAAAACAATAATCGGCGCCATCGTCGCTGAAAGCGCGCATACCTTAAAAAGCCCTGCTCCATTAATATCCGTAAACGAAAAGACCAAGGACGGCCGCGTCATTTCCTGCAGGGTATGGGTAAAAGCCAGGTATTACGACGATGCTTTTGAACGGCTGCAAAACGAGATTACAGAAACAATCACGAAATCAACATCTGTCCATGTTTAAACAAAAGCGCCTGCCGTACGGGTCAAGACCGCGATTACGACAGACGCTTCTTTATGCTATTTTACTGCATGCCGCTGTACTTTTGCCTTGCCTGATTGATTTTATTCTGGTCGGCGGCTTCAACCGGATACCAGCCGCGGCTGTGCATTTCGGTGAAAACTTCGCTTTGAATCTGGTGCTCTTCATTTAAGATATTGACAAAGTCACATCTTAAAGCAGGCGTCATGCATTCATTTGCTGAGGTGTTATACCCGTCCGTTACATATTTTTGGCTTGCCAGAACGTCTGTAAGCATTTCTTTATCGCCAAAGTTTTGAGCGTTCATCATGTTACCTCCCTTAGTTTAAGTGACTCAAAAGAGTGTCGTAATGCTGCTGGTGGCGGGATGCGATCTGTTCGAACTTCGTCTTGATGCATTGGTCTTTAGACGATCCTGCGAACATATTATATTTCTTTATAAGATTTTGCTCAACGCCAAGATGGTCTTGAATGGCGCTGAGTTCTTTCGCTGATAAATTTGCCATAATTTTTCTCCTTTAAACATTTTTAGGATAAGAGTCATCCGACTCAAATTTAGTATTGTCTTTTAATGATTTATTACGCTTGGAAAATAAAAAACCGCGGCCTGTATTTTTTTACAGGCCGCGGTTTTTGCGCGGCTATACCGCTACTTCAATTTTTTTGTCAAGCTTGTGGTATTCATAATTTTCCAATATAAAGCTTTCAATTTTAAAATCATAAAAATTATTGACGGTTTTATCAATTTTGAATCCGGGGGCTGGAAGCGAATGCTTTTTCATCATATCCTCGACAACCGGCATATGCCTGTCGTAAATATGCGCGTCGGCGATTACATGTACAAGCTCACCTGCTTCAAGGCCGCTAACCTGCGCAAACATGTGAAGCAAAACCGCGTACTGGCATACGTTCCAGTTGTTGGCCGTGAGCATATCCTGCGAACGCTGGTTTAATATCCCGTTGAGCGTTTTGCCGCTTACATTGTAGGTCATGCTGTATGCGCACGGGTAAAGGTTCATCTCGCTTAAATCGGAGTGGACGTATATGTTCGACATAATTCTGCGGCTGTGCGGGTTATTCTTAAGGTCGTACAGGATTCTGTCGACCTGGTCGAATTCACCATCTTTATACCGGTGCTTCACCGAAAGCTGGTAGCCGTATGCCTTGCCGATAGAACCCTGCTCATCCGCCCACGAATCCCAGATGCGGCTGTTAAGATGGTTTATGTTGTTCGATTTTTTCTGCCATATCCACAGTATTTCGTCAACCGCGTTTTTAAAGTTCGTTTTCCGAAGCGTCATGATCGGGAATTCTTCCGCTAAGTTGTAACGGTTCACGATGCAAAACGACTTCTTTGTGTACGCGGGCGTCCCGTCAGGCCAGTGAGGGCGCACGTCGAAGCCTTTGTCCCAGACGCCTGTGCCGATGATTTGCCGGCAGTTTTCGGTAAACGTCGCGTCGGCTTTGCTCATTATATTAAGCCTTACCGGCCGAGCCGAACAGCTCCATCTTTTCCTTAACGGTTGCCTTTATCGCCTCTGAGCCCGGCGCTAACAGCTTGCGCGGGTCAAACCCCTTGCCCTGCTTGTCCTTGCCTTCTTCTATATATTTACGCGTCGCCGCCGCAAATACAATCTGGCATTCAGTGTTCACGTTTATCTTGGAAACACCCAAATCAATCGCCTTTTTGATCATACCGTCGGGAATCCCGGTGCCGCCGTGCAATACAAGCGGGATACCGCCTGTGGCCTCGTGTATCCTTTTAAGCGCGTCAAAGTCAAGCCCTTTCCAGCCCTCCGGATACACGCCGTGGATATTCCCGATTCCCGCCGCTAAGAAATCGATGCCCAGCTCCACGATTTTTTTGCATTCTTCGGGGTCGGCGACTTCTCCCGCTCCGACAACGCCGTCCTCTTCGCCGCCGATGCTTCCGACCTCGGCTTCAATCGACATGCCAAGCTTGTGAACAGTCTCGGTGAGCTCCTTTGTCTTTGCGATATTGTCGTCAAAATCAAGGTGGCTGCCATCGAACATGATGCTTGTAAAGCCCGCGTCAATGCATGCTTTCGCCGCGTCGTATGTGCCGTGGTCAAGGTGAAGCGCGACCGGGACCGTGACGCCAAGAGATTTGTCCATCGCTTTTACCATTTCGGCAACGACAGTAAATCCGGTCATATATTTTCCAGCGCCCGATGAAACACCGAGAATCACGGGGCTTTTAAGCTCCTCGGCGGTGAGCAGAACAGCCTTTGTCCATTCAAGGTTGTTGATGTTGAATTGCCCCACGGCATAATGTCCGGCTGTTGCCTTTTTTAACATTTCAGCAGCGTTTACAAGCATTTACAGCATTCCTTTCGAATATAGATTGTGGTAATAATTATAGCACAGGCATCACTGTTTTGCAACCGCGTTACAGTGTTTTCAAGGTTTTGATCGCATAGCACAATGCGTTTGACGCGGCGATATTCCGTATAATACCGCGGTCTCCGCTGTAGCCGCGGCTGAGGCGCAACTCGTATGCCGCATCCCCCTTTTCGCAACTGATGCCAACCCACACAAGCCCCACGGGCTTTTCTTTTGTACCGCCGTCCGGCCCGGCCACCCCTGTCGTGGAAATACCGATATCCGCGCCGGAGAGATGGCGCGCTCCGCGCGCCATCTCAAGCGCGGTTTCTTTAGAAACCGCGCCATACGCTTTCAGCGTATCCGGCGCGACGCCAAGCAGCTTTACCTTCGCGTCGTTTGCGTATACGCAGCAGCCGTATCCGAACACCTTCGACGCGCCGGGGATATCCGTGATCCTTGCGCTTAAAATCCCGCCCGTGCAGCTTTCGGCTGTCGCGACCGTCATGTTTTTTTCTAAAAGCGCCAAAACAAGCGCGTTTTGCAGACTCTCAACGTCAATGCCGTACACGTATTCGGAGAGGATCCCGCAAAGCTCATCGACAACAGGAGTAATCAGCTTGTCGGCTTCCTCCTCGTTTTTCGCGGACGCCGTGACGCGCAGCATGGCCTCGCCCTCCTTGGCGTATGGCGCGACTGTCGGGTTTTGCATGTCCTTGATCTTATCGTGGAGCATATCCTCCATTTTTGCCTCGCCGATGCCGAAAAGGTGTATAGCGCGCGATTTTAATATCCTGTCGGATTTTTTCAAGAGATACGGCCTTACCCCGGTTTCAAACATCAGCCGCATCTCGCGCGGAGGCCCCGGCAGCAGGATCGCCGTCTTGCCATTTTCCTCCACGGCAAGCCCCGGGGCGGTTCCGCAGCCGTTTTCAAAGACTACGGCGCCTCTTGGCATAAGCGCCTGCTTTTCGTTGTTATGCGTCATTTCGCGACCGATACGGCAAAAAAAATTTTGAATCTTTACCAGCGATTCTTCGTTTAGCTCCATCGGGAGCCCGAAATGTTCAGCCACGGTTTCCTTTGTAAGATCATCGTAGGTCGGCCCAAGCCCGCCTGTAGTGATCACGATATCGGCTCTGGAAAACGCAAGCTCTATACACGATTTGAGCCGCCCGGGATTATCCCCCACAACGGTCTGGTAATAGCAACCGATCCCTAAGACCGCAAGCTCCTTGGCCAAAAACGCGGCGTTCGTGTTGACGGTATCTCCCAGCAAAAGCTCTGTTCCCACACATAAGATTTCAGCATTCATAGGGTTTTCCCCAATCTTTTAAATTTTTCTTTTAAGAAGAATGTCGGCAAGACTTCGCGGGTCGGATTCAAACGGGCAGTGTCCTGTTTTAAGGGTATACACCTCGCCGCAATAGGTTTCCGAAATCATTTTGTCTTGCAGCTTTATATCTACCACCCGGTCTAATAGGCATCGCACATATACTTTCGGGATATCATAAAACTTATCGCCAAGAACGGCAGCCTGCTTCTGGGCCGCGTTAGACTCGGAACCAATGCGCTTAGCAAGCTTAAGCGCCACATCCCGCGGGATATCGTTATAAACAAAATCGGCGCATGGCTCCGATGCGACCTTTGACGTCTTTCCATCCTCGGACAGTATAAAATCATGGCCGGACGCCACAAGCTTTTCACGAAAAGACGGCTGCATACTTTTGGCGAGCCCGTCGCAGCTTTGACCGTTCTGTGGCAAAAAGGCCGAAATATAGACAAGTTTTTTAATTTTGCTAGGGATATAACACGCCGCCTGACTTATTATCATACCGCCGAAGCTGTGGCCTACGAGAATAACCGGCTCTCTAAGCGGCTCGATCAAAGCTTCAACGGCACGGGCATATTTTTCAAGGTTCTGTTCTTCTATAGGCGATTTATCCTCTCCATGACCGGGCATGTCCGGAGCTATGACGGCATGGCCTTCAGCTTCAAGCAACGGCCTGAGCTTTTCCCAGCACCAACCGCCAAGCCATGCCCCGTGAACAAGAAAAAATGTATTCCCCATTCAATGTTCCCCCTTATCCGCTAATATATAAATCTCTAAAATACTACCATATCATTATGCCACCAAATACCACACAGGACAAGAGCCGAAGCAATAAAAAATTTTAACTTTTTTCTCCGATATACCTTGACAGGCGAAGTATATTATGTTATATAATATATATAATCATATATTATCTCAGCAAAGGGGGAGGGCGGATTGTCAATCGCGTCGGATTTAATCCGCGGGCATACCGAAACGATTGTGCTCGCGCAGCTAAGTGAGCGCGACAGCTACGGCTACGAGATCAACAAGGCCATCCAGCAAAAGACAGACGGACTGTTTGAGCTTAAGGAGGCCACCCTTTACAGCGCGTTCAGGCGGCTGGAACAGGGCCAATGCGTAAAATCCTACTGGGGCGGCGAGGATACGGGAGCAAGGCGGCGGTACTATTCCATCACGCCGGTCGGGGCGGCTGTCCTTGCGCAGAACAGGATAGACTGGCACGAAGCCAAGGAAATAATTGATAAACTTATTATAGCGGAGGGTGCTTTAGAATGAACGATATGATCAAGAACCATGTGGAATCCCTGTTTGTGGAAGCGCCTACTACAAGGCGCGCGAACGAATTAAAAGACGAGCTTGTTTCAAACCTCACGGCGCGGTATAACGACCTTATATCGCAGGGTATGGACGAAGACACGGCGTGTAAAACAACCATCGACGGCATCGGCGACGTTAAGGAGCTTATCACAAGCCTGCGCGAGCAGGAGGTTTTCGATCCCGTTCAGGCCCAGATGCAGCGGAAGAGGTCCGCGTTATTGACCTCTGCCGCCGTAGCGCTTTACATCGTCAGCTTTGTCTTTCCGATTTTTTTCAGCGGTGCCATTGTAGGCAGGGACTACGAAACGCCAATCGGCATCATAGGCGTGGCGCTGATGTTTGTATGCTGGGCCACGGCTACCGGGCTGCTTGTCTACAACGGCGTCTCAAAGCCGCGATATTTAAAGGAGGATGACACGATTGTGGAAGACTTTAAAGAATGGAAGTCGGATAAAAACAAAAAATCCGCAATTTTAAAATCTATCTACTCGATGGTCTATATGCTTGCAACGATATTATTCTTTATTCTTGGGGTATTCTTCCACGCATGGCATCCGGGCTGGCTTGTGTTCCTGCTTGCCCCTGTCGTTGTGCAGATCATAAAGCTGGTTTCGATTTACAGAGAGGGTAATGACTGATGAAAAAGTTGAACCTTACGCTGATTGTCGTATGGTGCATAATCGGCTCGCTTATCATAGGACTGCTTGCGGCAGGCCTTATATGGAACTGGAACGGCTTGGGCCTTTGGGGCCGCGGCGAGCGTGTTTCAGGCGACGGCGACGGGCTTGTGGCGGAGCTTTCGTCCGGGCTCGACGGCGTTAACAAGATCCTAATTGATTTAACCAGTGATGAATGTACCGTTATCCCGGTTGATGAGGACGTAATAACCGTCAGGCAGTATGGAAAAAACCTGCCGGAAGGGCGTATCGCGAGGATAGAAACCCTTGGCGGCACGCTCAAGGTTACAACATACAACAGGAGCCTTGGATTTTCATTCTTCATTTTTGGGTGGCCGCCGCGCGAATACAGCCGTCTGGAAATCTATCTCCCACGGGCTTTTAACGATAAGCTTGCGGTAGACATGACCTCCGGCACGCTCGATTTTGCGGGTGCGATCGGCGTAAGCGATTTGAACATCGATATCACCTCGGGCATAGTCAGGAGCGACAACGAAATCAGGGCGGACAACGCGGTTTTAGACCTTACATCGGGCAATATCAGATTAAACGGCGGCCTTGTAACGCAAAACTATTTGATAGACTTAACCTCGGGCACCATCCGCGTGGAGGGCAAAACCACAGGCTCCGGCAGGATTGACATCACTTCGGGAAGCGTCAGGCTTTTCGGCGTCGAGATAGCGGAATCACTTGACATCGACGCGACCTCCGGCACAATCGAGGTTCAGGTTGCGGGAGACCCGAGCATCAAGTTTACAGGCGACAAGACCTCCGGCACGTTCAATACGTATTTTGATTTAAACAAAAATGGCGGTTATTATACAGGGACTTCCGGAAGCGAGCCCTTCAAAAGCATAAACGCGAATATTACCTCGGGAAGCGTCAGGATAACAAAATAAGCAGGAAAATGATAGATGGGTTTCGCAAGGGGTCTATTTAAAAGCCGGATATCCTTATTTTAAAAAAATGTATTGCGGGCCGCGTTAGCGGCCCTTTCTTTTTTATATTATATTTATTAAATTCACCGGTTAAAAACCGGCTTTTTTCATGTTATTTACCTTTTCGCGTCATGAAACCGTAAAAGCGCGCGACAGCTAACCTCACAATGGCAAAAAATAAGCATACAATAACAACAAAGGGGGACTCCCTTTAAAAATTTGAAAGGAGAAATGTGTTTTGGACGGAAGCAAAAACGCCATGTATGTTCAGGCGGGCAGAAGTATGAGCCGAAGCAGGGTAACGGAAAGACCCGCCGCGAGAGCAGCGGAGAGTAAACCCGTGGCAATGGCAGCGCCGCAGTTCGCCACAGTGCCGGCAACGAATACTATACCTGTTCGAGAGCCTGTAATGATACCGGCGCGTATATCGGCTCTAGAGCCTTCGCCCGCACCCGCGTCTGTGCCTGTTCAAGAGCCTGTGTCCGCACCTGTGCCGGCTCAAGGGCTTGCACCGGCTGTTATGCCTGAGCCTGCTCGCGCTCATGTGCCTTCGCCGGCGCCTGTTCAAGAGCCCGTGTCCGCACCTGTGCCGGCTCAAGGACTTACACCGGCTGTTATGCCTGAGCCTGCTCGCGCTCATGTGCCTTCGCCGGCGCCTGTTCCCGTGCCCATGATTGAACCTGCCGCCGCTGAAATGGAAATTGTACTCCCGCCGCTGCCGAGTTTACCGGTAATTCCGCCGCCGGTCACCGAAAGCGACGGTTGCTCTTTGCTTGCAATGGCATTTATGGAAATTCAGGAGTGGCAAGGTTTATATGAACCGGAACATGGGTTTTCGAGAGGAACTATATTTGAGGATTTAGATTTACCGTTTATGGGAGAGGGGGCGTGCAGACGTGAATGATCGCATGATTTTACTAAAGCGCGTACAAGTCTGCGACTTTGCGTTAAACGACGCGGCGCTTTTTCTGGATACGCACCCGGAAGATAAAGACGCCCTTGACTTTTATAAAAAGCATCTTAGGCTCCGTGAGGAAGCCGCGAAGGAGTACACATCTAAATACGGCCCCATAACAAAAGCAGATTATGACGGCGGCCCCCGCTGGACCTGGATTGACGGGCCGTGGCCATGGCAGAACGAGGAGGCTTAATATATGTGGACTTATACGAAGAAATTACAGTATCCGGTAAGGATTAAAACTACAAACCCCGCCATGGCAAAGATTATCATGACGCAGCTTGGCGGGCCGGACGGCGAAACCGGGGCCTCCATGCGGTACCTGCATCAGCGTTACTCATGTCCGTATGACGAAATCACCGGCGTATTAACCGATGTAGGCACCGAAGAGTTGGGTCAATTATGTTATCAATAATAAATTCTTGTCTTGCTTGAAAAGGATTAGACAACATCCATACCTTGCGTGGAAGCGTATGCTGACAGCCGTTCTTGTGCTTGGCGGGCGATCCGGGCCAAGATGGCATTTACTTCATCCGGAGTCTTGTCGCGGCAGCAATCGTCGCAAATCTTGATGTGGGTGTTGCCGATTTTGAAGTCGCGGACTATATTGCCCTCCTGCGTCTTTGCCATACGCAAAGCCTCCCCTGCTCTTTGGTTCAGTGTATTCGCAGGTTGGCATGTCTTATGATGATTTGAACGCAGGGAGGCTGTGGCGAAGTAAGCCTTGCATACAATGTTCCCAAAAGTGAGCATTAGAGGTGCGATTTTACATTAATAGCTTCAGCGCCGACAAGCCTACCGGTTGCGGCGCTGATTTTATAGGACGAAGCTTTCGTTTTTATCAATTGTCCCTGTTATGCCTTTGGCTTCACTGCATTGACAATTATGAAACCGGCGTGCCGCATTTCGCGCAGAATGCGCCTCCGTCAACGGGCGTGCCGCATTTCGCGCAAAAAGCGGTGGGCGCTGCCGATGGCGGTTCTGCTTGCGGAGCAGCCGGGTGCGGCGGAGGAGCATACGGCTGCGAGGTCTGCTGCGGATAACCCTGCGGCGGATGTCCCTGCTGCCCGTATTGCTGATCGTATTGCTGCTCGTACATTCTTTGCTCGGTTTGTGCGCGGACACGGTTTTCCTCCGCGCGGGCACGCATTTTATCCGACTGGTTTTTGAGCTGGCTTCCCATTTCCCCGAAGAACTGCCCGATGCTCACATCGCTTCCGTTTTCAGGTGTGCGGTTCGTCATTTTGTCGGTAATAGCGACAAGATTCTCATGCATGGAAAAGAACAGGACGACAAACTCATATGCGCTGCGCAAGGCGATATTTCCGAAAACCAATATGATCAGGCCGAAAAAGAAATTGATGTCGAACAGCGCGACAATGGAAAACAATGTTAGAATACACGCGAAGGCGAGGTAAAAAATCTTGTAAAACCAAAGCGACCACATCTTCTTAAAATTCAGGAAATCATGCAGCAGCAAAAGGCTGGGATTGCGCACGAAACGGATTCTCAGTCTTGTTTTTGAAAAACAGTGATAAGCAAAAATTGCCGCTGCAATACCAAGAAAGAAAGCAATAATATACGCCACGGGCGAGGAATCTGACGAGCCAAGCAAAGAACCAAGATTGGACATGAATTTACCCCCTATATTTTTTTATTGATATATTACCCCTGCCCGATCATTCTTCTATACTTCGGCGCATGGGTAAATCAAAGCCGTTTCCGGCTATACATCCGGTCAGTCGAAGTGGGACCGCGCTCTCCTCTCGAATGTGTAAGGCCCGTTCCCGCCTAAGGTAAGGAAAAGACGCCCCCCGTCAAGAGAAAATGATTCCGTCGCGTTGTATGGGGTTACCACCTCGCCTTCATCATAATCAAAATGAGACGACCGGCCTGAAAACGTCACATGGCCGCCCTGCACGGTGTATGACACGATGTATGTTCCGCTGTAGTTGAAGAAATAACCTGAATTCGGTACGTAGGCGATACCTTTGAAGCTGCCGTCGCTGTTGAACTGGATTTCATAATAGGTTTTGTTTCCGTAGATGTCTTCATTAATCACAGCCTCCCATAAACCGTCGAGGGTCTGCGTTTCGGCGGCGGCTGGCGGCTGCCCGCCGTCAAGATTGAATTTTATGGCATATATCGCTATCATTGGCATGTTTGTTTCAACGTCAGTTTCAAAGTCAGATATATATAAGCTTGTTCCGAGCATATCCATGCCGGACTTCATTACCCAGCTGACGTCCGCAGAGCAATTCCCGCCGCCGGTAACGGCGGCATGTACGCGGGAATGAAAGTCGTTTGACCCGGGAGCGTCCCCCGCGTTATCGGGGGAAACCATCCGCGAGTCGGACATGCCATACCGCCCGCCCATTATGTCATGCGCCGCTAGATATACCTTGGCGACGTCTTCGCGCGAAAGATGGCCGATTGAATAATATATATGATACATTTCACCCTCGGCGGCGCTTTTCATGACCCGAATCGTATACGGGACGGTGCCGCCGTCTGTAACCGGCGTATAGTTAAATTCCGTCTGCCCGTCGGTTTCCAGCGTAAAGCGGCCGGCGCCGAATGAAGCGGCTGTTTCAGGCGTAAAGCTGCTGTATAGCTGTTCAAGCAGCGCGGTTGTTCCGTCAAGGCTCGCAATCATATCGTCGGCGGATAAATCCGCGGGTACGCCGGCATTTACCGTGAACGCCACCTTGACGACGAAGGTTTCGTCGGTATATACATGGTCACGGTTATACAGCCGCATTTCATAATTCCCGCCGCCGTTTGGCGCGGTAAACGCAAGGGTGTCGTCGCCTGACCGGGGGTAATGGTATTCCTGCCACGCTTCATGGGCGTCCCCGGCGTTGAAAATTGCGGCAAACGCCGAAGCGTCAATCATTTCCGGCGTAACCCCCGTAACTGTTACCGTGATGGTTTCACCCGGGATGTAACTGTCCTTGCCAATCGAAAGGGTAACGCCGTTTGCGGTGGCGGTAAGCGCATCGGACGATTCCGAAAGCGCGTCTTCGCCTTTGTCTTCGCCCTCGTTTTCGGCGTCGGCGTCCACGCCCATGGGCGCGGTTTCCGGCGCGGTTGATTCAACCGCGCCGCCGCCCCACGGCGCCGTAACGGCGCCGTCATGCACAAATAGCCCGGAAAACGCGAAAATCAGCGCGGCAAGCCCGCCGGTCACGACGGATATTTTATAAGACGGAGCTTTCATATTAAACCACTCCTAAATCATTGAGGTAGAACGTATCATGAACTTTCTTTCGTAATGTAAAAATCCATATATATTTTATCATCAAGAGAAAAAACAGAGGCGCGCAATCTGGCAAATCCCTTGCTTATCCCGGTGACAAAGTGGAAACGGCCATTACCTGAAAGCGATTCGCGCAGGAGGTTCTGAAAGTCCTCCTCATTAAAATAATGATTATTGCCATTTTGTATATAGTAGCTTTCAATGCTGCCGTCAAGGGCCCTGCCTCTTACCAGTTGGTCCGCCGCCGTATAGACCTTGGCAATATCCCCGCGCGGAGACGATGTGAGGTCAAGCCGGGCAATATAATACATTTGATTCGGATATTCTATGATATAGACGCCGAAGGGGCGGTTATCCAATCCCTCAAGCTTGTAGCTGGTATAATCGCTGGCTTCTACTCCAATCACATAATTGCTTGCCCTGACATTTGCGGGCGTAATATTGTTGTAGGCGTCATAAATGAATGTTATGGATTCTTCAAAGCCTGCAATCATATCACCGGCGGTAAATTCAGGGGATGCGGCAGGCTCGGCGGCAGGTTCCGTGTCAGGCGGCGCGTCATCCTGCCCTGCAGCCGCGGATTGCTCCGGTTCTGGTGTGCTTGGCGGCTTATGCGCATCGTCCGCCTGTTCCGCTTCGCCCCCGGCATCTTCGTCGTCTTCGGCGGCGGCGTCCGCGCCCGCAGGCGCGGTTTCCTGCGCGGTTGATTCAACCGCGCCGCCGCCGCTCCACGGCGCCGCTACGGCGCCGTCATGCACAAATAACCCGGAAAACGCGAAA
Source organism: Oscillospiraceae bacterium (assembly GCA_009777635.1). Lineage (GTDB taxonomy): Bacteria > Bacillota > Clostridia > Oscillospirales > Ruminococcaceae > WRAV01. The sequence continues at coordinate 35,515 of WRLK01000032.1, forward strand.
ATCAGCGCGGCAAGCCCGCCGGTCACAGCGGATATTTTATAAGACGGAGCTTTCACCATCAAGCCTCCCCGCGCACCGTAAGCACAGGCT
>WRLK01000033.1 GCA_009777635.1 Oscillospiraceae bacterium
CATTTACTTTTTGCTGAGCGTGAATCACAGCAAATGGGCTGAAAAACCACCCCGGCACTTCGTGCCACCCCTCCAAGGAGGGGAATTTCGCTCCGTTTTATCCCCATTCCCCTCCTCGGAGGGGTGGTTCTGCCTAAATAAAAAAGTAAATGCTGTTGCCCTGCAAGGGAGCACTGCAATTGCATGAGGCTTTGTTTTATGATATATTATAGAAAGATTTTTATTGCAAAGGGGATTCCTTATGTCCTTACGGCGTGAAAATATACGAAATTTTTGCATCATCGCGCATATCGACCACGGCAAGTCCACGCTCGCGGACAGGCTTTTGGAAGCGACGTCCGCGGTATCCCAGCGCGATATGGAGGACCAGATTCTCGATAATATGGATATCGAGCGCGAACGCGGGATTACGATAAAAGCCCGCGCCGTCAGGCTCGATTACAGGGCGAGGGACGGCCGGGACTACGCGCTTAATTTAATCGATACGCCGGGCCATGTCGATTTCCACTACGAGGTCTCGCGCTCGCTCGCGGCGTGCGAGGGCGCTTTGCTCGTCGTCGACGCTTCGCAGGGGATCGAGGCGCAAACGCTCGCGAACACATACCTTGCAATCGAGCATAACCTTGAGGTCGCGCCTGTGATAAACAAAATCGACCTGCCATCGGCGGAGCCCGAACGCGTCGCCCATGAGGTCGAGGACATAATCGGCATCCCGTGCCTTGACGCACCGCGCATATCCGCTAAAAACGGCGTCAACATCGAGGAAGTCCTTGAGCTTGCCGTAAGGGAGATCCCTGCGCCGGACGGCGACGACAGCCTACCGCTTCGAGCGCTCATCTTTGATTCTTACTACGACAGCTATCGCGGCGTTATCGTGTACATCCGCGTGGTGGACGGCGTTTTGCGCTCCGGCATGAAGATACGCATGATGGCGACAGGCGCCGAATTCGACGTCGTTGAGATTGGATATTTAGGGGCCACAAGCCTTACCCCCGCCGACGAGCTGTTCGCGGGCGAGGTCGGATACTTAACCGCAAGCATCAAAAACGTCAAGGACACCCATGTCGGCGACACCGTCACAGACGCCGAAACTACGGCGCTGGAAGCCCTTCCTGGTTACAGGAAAGCCATGCCGATGGTGTTTTCCGGCATCTACCCTCAGGACGGCGCGCGCTACGCCGATTTGCGCGACGCCCTTGACAAGCTTCAGCTAAACGACGCGTCCCTGAGCTTCGACCCCGAGACGTCCGTCGCGCTGGGCTTCGGCTTCCGCTGCGGATTTTTAGGGCTTTTGCACATGGAAATCATCATGGAGCGGCTTGAGCGCGAATACAACCTCGACCTCATCGCTACGGCCCCCAGTGTTATTTACAATCTCACCATGACAAACGGCGAGGTCGTATCAATCGACAACCCCACGAATTACCCCGACCCCGCGTTAATCGCGAAGGCTCAGGAGCCGTTTGTAAAGGCAAGCATCTTTACTCCAAGCGCGTACATCGGCAGCATCATGGAGCTTTGCCAGCAGCGGCGCGGCGTTTACAAGGACACGAAATACCTCGATGCGGACCGCGTGGAGCTTCACTACGACCTGCCGTTAAACGAGATTATCTACGATTTCTTCGATGCTTTAAAATCCCGCACGAAAGGGTACGCAAGCTTCGACTACGAGATGAGCGAATACCGCGACTCCAAGCTTATTAAGCTGGATATTTTGCTAAACGGGGAGGTTGTCGACGCGCTTTCGTTTATCGTACACTCCGACAACGCGTATCCCCGCGCCCGCAAAATGGCCGAGAAGCTCAAGGAGCATATCCCGCGGCAGATGTTCGAGGTCCCGATACAGGCGGCGGTCGGCGGCAAAATCATTGCGCGGGAAACCGTAAAAGCGCTTCGCAAGGACGTTTTGGCGAAATGCTACGGCGGCGACATCACGCGCAAGAAAAAGCTGCTTGAAAAGCAAAAAGAGGGCAAGAAAAAGATGCGCCAGCTCGGCACCGTCGAAGTCCCGCAGGAAGCGTTCACCGCCGTGCTCAAGCTCGATTAACGCCATGCATGATTCTTTGGGCCTGTATATCCACGTGCCGTTTTGCCTGTCAAAATGCCCTTACTGCGATTTTTATTCCGTGAATCCGGACGAGGGCGCGCTCACAGCGTACACGGACGCCGTTTGCCGCGCGCTTTCGAGTGTCGAATACAGCTCAAATCCCGTCGATACCGTGTATTTCGGCGGCGGAACGCCTGTTCTGCTCGGCGAAAAAAACTTGTCCCGGATTCTGGAAACAGCTGAAAAGCACTTTTGCTTTACAGAGCCCGAAGTGACGATTGAGGCCAATCCTGCGGCGGTTAAGGCAAGCGGGCTTGCAAGCCTTAGATGCTCCGGCTTTAACCGCGTTTCGTTCGGCGTGCAGTCCGGCGTTGACGCGGAGCTTGCGGCGCTCGGGCGGCTCCACACATCGGCGGAGGCGAGGCAAAGCATACTGGACGCCAATAAAGCCGGATTCCAAAACATTTCGGCGGATTTGATGCTCGGAATACCGCATCAGGATACCGAAAGCCTTGCGCGCTCCATAGATTTTTTAGGTGAGCTTCCGCTTTCGCATGTGTCGGCGTATATGCTAAAAATCGAGGAGAACACCGCGTTTTACAAGCTCGGCGCCTCTGTAGACGACGACGCGCTTTCGGATATGTACCTTTGCGCTGTCAAAAAGTTAGGCGGGCTTGGGTTTCGGCAATACGAAATCTCAAACTTTGCTAAAAACAGCGCCGTTTCGCGCCATAACCTCAAATACTGGACGCTCGGCGAATATCTCGGCGCAGGCCCGTCCGCGCACTCTTTCATCGCCGGCAGGAGGTTTTTCATCCCGCGCGGGATAAAAGCCTTTATCGAAGCGGAAAACCCCATGTCGCTCGCCGTACCCGACGGCGACGGCGGAGGCTTCGAGGAGTACGCTATGCTGCGTTTGCGGCTTTGCGAGGGCCTGCATCTTGCGGAAGCCGCCGAAAAATACGGCGCGGATACAGAAAAAATCACAAAAAAAGCAAAGCCCCTGATCAAATCAGGGCTTGTGAAAATGGAAAACGGCGCCGTCTCGCTCACTCCGCGGGGGTTTCTGCTTTCGAATACCGTGACGGCCGCACTGCTGTATGAACATTGAGGAGGCGAATACAGATGGAAGACTGGATTGTATACAACATTATTATTGGTTTATGCGTTTTGATTTTAGCGGCAATATGTTTATGGGCACTTAAAAGAAAAACGCCCATGCATTTTTGGGCAGGCACTACGGTCGACCCGGAAGAAATCGCCGATATAAAAAGCTACAACAAAGCAAACGCGGTCATGTGGTTTTGTTATTGCATCCCGTTTGTGGCTTCCATGTTCATCGCACCGTTTTCCGTGGGCGCAGCCGCTATCATAATGACGGTTGGCGCAATGGGCGGTATTCCCGTTTTGATCGTCGTTTACAAAAAAATCTACAGCAAATACAAAAAACAGACCGGGCGGACAACGCCCGGGCAGATCTAAGCCAAGCGGACGCCTCACAAATCCAGCATATGACGAAGCTGCCTGCCAAGCCCCGCGGCTACGCGCTCCATGTCGTCCGCCAAGTCGGAAAGCCCCTCTATGATGCTGTCGCCGCTGCTGAAAAAATCCCTTGAGCGCACCATGCCGTAACGCTTTTTGAGCTTCTTTAAAAGCTCATCCCGGGCGTCGGGCGGCAAGCTTGACAGGCCTCTGCTTTCGCGCACAAACTCCCTGTATTCCTTTTCGGAATGGCTTTTAAACCGCTGTATCGTTTCAGCCTCATCTTTAGGGTCTAAGAATCGAAGCTCCGCCATCACGGCGTCGCCGCCCATTTCGCGTATCTTTGCGGCAAGCAACATGAATTTTGCCCTGCTTGTCTGATTGTCCGGCAAAATGGCGACGCCGGGCCTGAAATATTCCGACCCGCATTCCTTGAGCTTGCGCCACACGTATACGCGGTTTCTCGACGGGTTCGCCGGCGCATGATACCCGAGCGCAAGCCATGTAATCTGTTGCATCAAGGTCACCTCACACGCAATCTTACATTATTGTAACAAGTGTTATATTCATTTTCAAGTGTTTTTTTAAAAAACATATTTTGGAGGTATCGTTTTTTGCGGGAGATTTATCTTGATAACTGCGCAACCACGCGTGTTGACAAGGACGCGGCCGAGCTTGCCGCCTACGTGATGCAAACCGTTTACGGCAACCCGTCGTCGCTGCACAAAAAAGGCATCGAGGCCGAAGCGATACTCACCGAAGCCCGCCGCAGGATCGCCATAGCGCTTGGCTGCGCGCCGGATAACGTCTATTTTACTTCCGGCGGCACGGAGAGCAACAACCTTGCGATTTTCGGCGCAGCATCCGCGAATAAACGCACCGGCAATACCATAATCACAACTGCGTGGGAGCATTCATCCGCGCTTAATCCGGTTCGGGAGCTCGAAAGCCGCGGCTTTGTGGTGAAAGCCGTAAGCCCTGAGCCGTCCGGGCATATCGACATAGACAAGCTTGCCGCCTTGACAGACGGCGACACGGTTCTTGTATCGTGCATGATGGTCAATTCGGAGCTTGGCTCCGTCGCGGATATTGAGCGGCTTGTAAAGCTTGTCAAGCTAAGAAACAGCAAAACGCTAGTCCATTGCGACGCGGTCCAAGGGTTCGGGAAGCTTTCATTTTCGGCTGAAAGGCTCGGCGTGGACATGCTGTCGGTAAGCGGACATAAAACATACGCGCCGAAAGGCGTCGGGGCGCTTTACATGAAGAAAACGGCGCGTGTCGCGCCTTTGTTTTTCGGCGGCGGACAGGAGAAGCTTATCCGCCCTGGAACAGAAGCGCTGCCTCTGATCGCGGCGTTCGGGCTTGCCGCCGAAGCCGCCCGGAACAATTTCAGCGCAAACCTTGCCCACTTAACCGCACTTTTTAAACATTTTGTTAAAAATGTGGCTTTGACTGAGAATCTTTGCATGAATTCACCACCCGATTCGACACCTTATATTTGTAACGCGTCGCTTTTAGGCTTTCGCAGCGAGACGGTGCTGCATTATCTTGCCGCAAAAGGCATTTATGTCTCGAGCGGCTCCGCCTGCGGCAAGGGAAAGCCAAGCTACATGCTAAAGGCCGCGGGGGTTTCCCGTGCGCGCATTGACAGCGCGCTTAGGATCAGCTTTTCAAAGCATAACACGATCGACGATGTCGACGCGTTTTTTCTGGCCTTGTCACAGGCGCAAAAGGAGATTGTTGTTTGAAAGAGTTAGTTTTGTTAAAATGCGGTGAGCTTACGCTTAAAGGTTTAAACCGCGGCGCTTTTGAGGATGCGCTGATGAAAAACGCGCGCCGCAGGCTGAAGGACGTCGGCAAATTTAAATTTTACAAAGCGCAGTCCACGATTTATGCGGAGCCTTTGGAGGACTGTGACCTCGACGAGGCCGTCGCAAGGCTTTCAAAGGTTTTCGGGTTTTCGGCGCTTTCAAGGGCAGCCGTCGCCGTTAAGGATTTTGACGCGATAAAGGAATTATCCGCCGAATATTTAAAGGACAGCTTAAGCCTTGCAAAGACGTTCAAGGTTGCGGCAAAGCGCTCGGACAAGACATTTACGCCCGCATCGCCTGAGATATGCGCGGAGCTTGGCCATTTCCTGCTTCAGAAGTTTCCGCACCTCGCGGTCGACGTGCACAGCCCGGAAGTCACCGTGATTGTTGAAATCAGGGATTACGCAGCTTACATCCACAGGGAGCAGACGCCGGGGGCGGGCGGTTTGCCCGTCGGCATGTCGGGCAGCGCCGCACTTTTGCTTTCCGGCGGCATCGACAGCCCCGTGGCGGGATATATGATGGCAAAGCGCGGGCTTTCGCTCATCGCCGTGCATTTCGCGTCGCCTCCGTATACAAGTGAGCGCGCCGAGTTAAAAGTAAAGGCGCTGTGCGAAAAAATGTCGCCGTACTGCGGGCGGATAAAGCTTTTCACCGTGCAGTTCAGCGAGATACAGCAGCGGATAAAGGAGCTCTGCCCCGAAGATTATTTTACGATTATCATGCGCCGATATATGATGGAGATCGCGTCAAAAATCGCAGCGGAAAACCATTGCGGCGCGCTTGTGACAGGCGAGAGCGTGGCGCAGGTGGCAAGCCAGACGCTGATGGCGCTTGCCTGTACCGACGCAGCCGCAAGCCTGCCGGTACTGCGCCCCGTCATCGGCATGGACAAAGAGGAGATCATTACAATCGCAAGAAAGATCGATACGTTCGACACCTCCATCCTGCCGTATGACGATTGCTGTATGGTATTTACGCCGCGGCGCCCGAAAACAAAGCCGAGGCTTCATGAAGTCATCAAGGCGGAATCGGCCCTTTCTCATGACGATTTGATCCATCACGCGATTCATGGCGCGGTTTCCGTTGTGATTGGTTAAATTTGAAAGTATTCAGAGAGGAGTAATACAGTGATCGCGGAAATCGTGCTTATACCGGAGGGGCTGGGGCTTGACGCCGCAAAAGCAAGCGCCCAGTACGTGGCGCGCGGGCTTTCGTTCATCGGCCTGAAAGTGCGCGAGCATATTTCCGTCTGCCCTGATTCCGGGCAGTTCCAGCAGGCGGTCAAGACGGCGCTTTTAAGAAGCAACGTGCTTGTCACAATCGGCGGTATGGGCTTGGATTCCGGGTTCATGGCAAAAACCGTGTTAAGCCAGGGGCTTAAGCTCCCGCTTGTGGAAAACCCGGAAGCTTTACTCGGGATACGCGAATTTTGCAGGAAAACCGGTAACCCGTTTCTAAAAACCGACTCGGCGCTCGCCATGCTTCCGCGCGGGGCCGCCGTATTTCCCGGCAACTATAGCAAGCTTCCGGGCTGCGCCATATCGTCGGCGAAGCAGCATATCATCATGCTGCCGGAAACGCAGGCCGAAATCGCGCCAATGTTTAACAAGAGCGTAACGCCGTACTTAGGCGGCAAGCCCAGCGTCACCATCACGCGGATGATGCGCACATACGGCGTAAGCGAAAGCGGCGTCGCCAATCAGCTTATCGACCTGATGGATTCTTCAAACCCCGCCGTCACCTTGCAGAGGGACGGAAACGAGGTGCTTGTACGCGTCGCGGCGCACGCCGAGACCTCTCAGCAGGCGGCGGCGCTGTGCACCCCCGTTTTGCAGAGCATCGCGGACAGGCTCGGCGACAGCGCCTATGGGCTTGACGTTGACTCAATACAGTCGGCGGTAGTCTTGAAGCTTCGCAAAAAAGCTCTTGACTTAGCCGTCGCGGAGAGCGGGACCTCCGGTATGCTGGGCCGCATGATCAGCGAAACGCCCGGCGGTTATGAGTTTCTGCGCTATGCCACGGCCCCCGAAACGCTCGACGCGAAAATAAAACAGCTTGGTATCCCTAAAAAGCCGCTTAAAAAAAGCGGGAATGTAAGCGAATACGCGGCTGTTGCCGCAGCCGACGCAGTGCGCGAGATGTCGGGCGCCACGTTCGGGGTCTCGGTTCTTGCGAACACCGGCGGCGACACGCGCAGGGATTGTCCGGTCGGCGTTGTATATGTTGCGGTCTGCGACGCCAATAATGTCTTTGTGAAGAAGCTGATTATCGGCGAGGGCAAGTCCGGCTCCGACGTAATCGTAGACGCCGCGCTGTCCCGCGCGCTCAACATGACGCGGCTGATGATCGACTATCACCCCGAGACGTATCCCGCGGCTATCCCTCTTGACGCCGCACTTAGCGGCGAAAGCGTAACGAACGACCTTGTTGATTTTGAAAACATTGAGATTGACGATACTCCGCCTGAAAAACAAAAAGGCTCCGGGCGGTTTTTAATCCATAAAACAGATAAACGGGGAGTAAAAGTGAGAAAGTTTATATTTTTCTTAGCGTTTTTAGTATTCCTAGGTTCGGGCGGATATGTCGGCTTTCACTATTACAGCGGATACGCCGCGAGAAAGCAGGCCGAGGATCTCCAGAACATGTTCCTTTACGGCGAGATGGGCGACGTCACGGTAAGCCCTGATTTCCCGCGCGGCTACAGCCTTAAATTCGCGGGGCTGTGGAACGTAAACCCAGAGGTTGTTGCGTTTATCTCCATTCCGGATACAGGCGTTGCGTACCCGATCGTACAGGCTGCCGACAACGACTACTACCTGCGCCGGGATTTTTACGGCGGGTCAAACCAGTACGGCATCCCGTTCATGGATTTCCGCGTGGACGTCAAAAAACCAAGCGACAACATCGTGGTTTACGGCCACAACATGAAGGACGGACAAATTTTCGGGGAGCTGATACAGTACAACCCGAAAACCGGAAATCAGGACGCCGCCTTGGGCTATTACCGCGAGAATCCGCTTATCGATTTCACAACCGTTTACAGCGACGGCCAATACAAAATTTTCTCAGTGTTTATCACAAACGCGTATGAGGCGCAAGGGCCGGTCTTCGCGTATCAGGATTTCATCGACGCCTCAAGCGGAGAGGACTTCGACCGCTTCGTAAACGAGCTTAAAAAGCGCAGCATGATCAACACCACCGTTGACATAAGGCAAGGCGACGAGCTGTTAACGCTTTCAACATGCACATATGAATTTCAGGACGCAAGGCTTGTGATCGCGGCAAGGGCTGTACGGCGCGGCGAAAGCCCCGATGTCGACGTTATGGGAGCCGGGATCAACCCCGCCCCCCTCATGCCGGATATCTGGTATCAGCTCTTCGGAGGCAGTAAGCCAATCGGGGAAACCACGCCTGAAATCGCGGCGGAAACGGCGTCCGCCTCCGGCCTGCTTGAGATTGCAGATTCTGTCACTCCGCTTAGCGCCGGGTTTGATCTCAACAGCTTAGACCTCGGCGGCTCAGGAATCCATGCAATGAGAAACGCCCCTGCTTTGACGGAGCTTAAGCTCCCCCGGATCTCGTCTGAAGATCCCTACGAAAACCGCGTAGGCTTTCGTATTGAGGCAAGGGAATCAGGCAAAAGTAAAATCTTAACCGACGAGCTTGACATCATCTCCCGCGTAGTTCAGCTTGAGGTCGGAAGCAATTTTGAAACGGAAGCCATAAAAGCGCAGGCCGTCGCGGCTTACACATTCATAGCCCACGCAAACGCAGGCGGAAATATCCCGCAGGTCGCAATGGCCCCGAAAGCCGACAAAAGGATTATCGGCATCGTCTCGGAGGTCTTAGGCGAAATGATATTTTATGACGGCAGAATCGCGTTCACCCCTTACTATGCGACAAGCGCCGGGAACACAACGTCGTCAAAGGCCGTGTGGGGCGGGGCATACCCGTATCTCGTGCCGGTCGACAGCTCCGTTTGCAAGCAGGCGCCGAATTACAAAGTAACCGTCACCATGAGCCGGCGGGAGGTCGAAAAGCGGATATCCGACAATCTTGGCATCGAGCCCCGCGGCAACCCGTCTAATTGGTTTAAGGTGAACAGCAGGGTCCACAACTACAACGGCAACATGACCGTATGCGGCGAAACCAGAAACAAGCTAGACGGCAAGCGGATTACAGGGCGCATGATCCGCGAACAGGTATTAAACCTGCGCTCCTCCCGCTTTACGATAAAATACAACTCCGGCAGCAACGAGTTTTCAATTACTACATACGGCTACGGCCACGGCGTTGGGATGAGCCAGAACGGCGCAAACATTTACGCAAAGCAAGGATGGCGCTACAAAGAAATCCTAGCGCACTATTACCCCGGCACAACAGTGGAGTAAAATTACCGGCAGCTACACAATTATGTGTAACTGCCGGTTTTGATTCTGCCTTCTACGCTTCGGGGAATTTTATATTTCCGGGCTTGTAACGGTTCAGCGCCGTAACATTTTCCTCAAGCACGATCTCATTTCCCCATTCCTTGAGCTTTGCTTCGTACGCATCCGTTTTCATTTCAATCAGTATCATATATCTTTGAGATTCGAAAAGCTCCGGGTCTTCAAAAACGTCGCGGCCTTTGTAAACGAATATATATCCCATTGACTCAAACTGCCCGACTTCGCCCGGATTTACGTTTATAATCGCGTCGACAAACTCTTCGCCGTATTCCTGCCTGTCATTGCCGGAAACCAGAACGCTGATTTCCTCTTTCGTGGGCGTCGGCAAGGGCTCTTCAGAGCTTGAAAGCTCTGTATTCCACTCGTGCATCAGTATTTCCATCGCTTCGCCCTCTTCGGCGCGCTTTTGAAACCTGTCAGCGTTTGCCTTGGCTTCCTCCCGCAGCTCCGCCAAAGAACGCGTTTCGCCTTCCGGAACAAGGTACGGAATCGAAACGGGAAGAAGCTCGGCGTACCCGTAATTCTCATTAAAATAATCTTTTAGCCCGCTTTCCGGTACGGCAAACTCGCCGCCCTCCTCATAGAGCGTCCTGAACAGCTTGCTTCTTTTTCGCGCGAACGCGTATAGCTGCCGCAGGGATTCGTCAGACACTCCGCTTTTGCTGTAAAAATCCCCGTTTTGTGATTTCGCCGATGAAATGGAATTTTCAATAAACGCGTTGTCGCTTTCATCAAGGGTAAGGCTAAGCGACGCGAATCTGCGGTTAACCGCAATCAATTCACGCGAAAAATCTTTAGCGGCGTCGTTTATCCAAATATCGGCCTGCTTGCCATCCACCGTCGTTTTCAAAAACGCTTTCTGATCCGGCATGACAAATTCCGTGTTGTTTTCATTTTCTTCCGCCAGCTTCGCCATGGCCTCGGAAAAACCGTTAATCTGCCCGATAATGTACATTCCCGCCGAAATGACGTCTTCGCCGCTTCTAAACACCCAGCTGGTATCGCCGCCGCATCCCGCGGATATCATCATCAGGACGGCCAGCAGAAATGCCGTCCCCCTTTTCATTGCTTTCATCGATTAGAAACCTCCGTTGTATTTAAGTCCTGTTTTTACCAAACAAAACATAGTATACCCTGCAAATTGCGTTTTGTCCATAGCGATATGTTCTATAAGCCAAAACCGCCGGCGGCTTTGCGCCGCCGACGGTTTTTGATACGCTGAACGTCCGTTAGATTTTATTCTCGCCCAGATCATGAACCGCTTGTGCAAGGCGCGTTTTCGCTTCGTCCCCGGTTTTAGACGCCTGAATGTGCGCTATCATCTTGCTTTTCTCCATGTTTGTCATTTTGCCGAAGGCCTTCATCGCTTTCGGGTTTTGAGCAAGCTGCATTCCAAGGCCCAGCGGCAGGTCGGGGCCGTCGGGGTTATGCCCTGTTCCGATAAAATTTGACATATCTATTCTCCTCGTATTTTATAGTTTGCCAAATTATTATTTGCAGAAAACTCTGAAATATAAAAAGGATTGTTTACAGAAATCTTAAGCAGCCTGCGCCTCGCTTCTTTCGAAGCCCACGCGATATGCGGGGTGATCCCAAAAGCAGAAATCGGCGCTGTTTTCCCATCGGCCCGCGTGCACGGCTTCGCTGTGGCTTCCCGCGTGGTGGCAGATTTCATACAAAAAACTCCTCCTTACCTTGCGCATTCGCCGTCCCGCCCCGTCAGGATATCCAAGCCGTGGGCGAGCTCGCTTATGATATACGCAAGGCTTTCGCGCACGGCCTTCGGACTGCCCGGCAGGTTTATAATCAATGTTTTTTTGCGCACCGCCGAAACGCCGCGGCTTAACATCGCGCGCTTTGTTATGCTCATGCTGTTTTGCCGGATGGCCTCGGCTATCCCCGGAACAAGCCGCTCGGCTATCGCGATTGTCGCCTCCGGCATACAGTCGCGGGGCGACAGCCCCGTGCCCCCGGTCGTGAGCAGCAGGTCAATTTGTCCGCCGTCGCACAGACGCTTCATTTCATTTTCCAGCAAATCCCGTTCATCGGGGAGTACGCTGTAGCTTTCAGTTATGTACCCGTTTTCCTTTGCTATTTCCATGATGGTTTTGCCGCTTATGTCCTCGCGCTCGCCTTTTGACCCTTTGTCGCTCGCCGTGATAATACCGACGCGGTACTGTTTTCTATCCTCACTCATAGAAAATCTCATCCCCCGTTTCGATGACGCCGCCTTTCAGCACCTTTGCAAACACGCCCTCGCGCGGCATGATGCAGTCGCCCATGCGCCTATAAATCTGGCATGGAGCCGTGCATTCCTTGCCAATCTGGGTCATTTCCATGACGGCGCCGCCCGCGCGCAGGATCGTCCCGACCGGCAGCGTTTTAAAGTCAATGCCCGATACGACAAGGTTTTCGCCGAACGCACCGTGCTCAATCTGCGCCCCTTTCGAGATGAACTCCTCGATTTTTTCTTTAGAAATCAGGCTCACCTGCCTGTGGCCAACCCCTGCGTGGGCGTCGCCCTTTATGCCGTGCCCTGCCACAAGCTCGGCTTTGTCTATGCGGCTTTTCGGCGTGCCCTTTTCGCGGCTTATGCATATAGCCGTTATCTTTCCCATTTTTATCCTCCCGTCCTGAACATTCCCTCGTGCCGGTTGTCTTCCTTATCGCTTGAAAACTCGTGCCCCCGCGGTTTTCCGGTTACAAACCCTACAATCTTTTTGGCTATTTCCTCGTCGCTTTCGCCGCCGCGGAGCATCGTCTTCACTTGGAGGCCACCCTCATGAGCAAGGCACGGCTTGAGCAAGCCGTGGGAGGTAAGGCGCAGCCGGTTACAGCTTTTGCAGAAATCACAGCTTACGGCGCTGATGAAGCCAATCTTACCGCGAAAGCCGGAAAGCTTGTAATATACGGCGGGTCCGTTGCCCAACCGGCCTGAAAACGGGATAAGCTCACCGTATTCCCTCATAAGCATCCGCTTTATTTCATCCGCGGGGATTACATGGTACATCCCGGCGTCACCGAGGGGCATCAGCTCGATAAACCGCACGGCAATATCTTTATCCCGCGCGAGAGCCGCAACGCTTAAAATTTCGCCGCCGTTAAACTCCCTCACCGGAACACAGTTTACCTTTACAGGCAGGCCAAGCTTTGCTGCGCGGCCGACGGCAAGAAGCGCGCCGTGCGGCTCGCCGCCGCGCGTGATGCGGCTAAACACGGCGGGATTAACCGCGTCAAGGCTTACGTTAACGCCGTCAAGCCCCGCGCTTATCAAATCGTCAAGATGCTCTGGGAGCAGCGTGCCGTTACATGTAAGCGTAACCTGCTCGATTCCCGGTATTTGCTTTAATTCTCCAATAAATTTCGTGACGCCGCGCCGGACAAGAGGCTCGCCGCCCGTCACCTTCACCTTGCCGATACCCTGCCCCGCCAATATTCGGCACAGACGCAAAATCTCCTCAAAGCGCAAAATCTCCCCGTGATGGATGAAATCCACGCCGTCTTCAGGCATACAGTAAACGCACCGCAAATTGCACCGGTCGGTGACCGACACCCTGAGATAATCGATAGTCCTGCCAAAATTATCAGTCATTTTTTATTCCCCGCGCACAAAACGTCCGCTTTTCCCGCCGGATTTTTCAAGCAGCCGCACATCGCCGATCACCATTTCGCGGTCAACCGCCTTACACATGTCGTAAATCGTAAGAAGAGCCGTTGTCGCGCCTGTCAGAGCCTCCATCTCGGCGCCGGTTTTACCGGACGTCTTAACCGTGCAGGAGGCTTCGATTTTACGCTCGTTTGGAATCTGTTCAAAGTCGATATTGCATTTTTCAATCAAAAGCGGGTGGCACATGGGGATAAGCTCCGAGGTTTTCTTCGCGGCCATGATCCCTGCGATTCGCGCCGTGCCGAGCACGTCGCCTTTTTTGGCCGAGCCGCTTGTTACAGCCTGAAACGCCTGCGCATTCATTGTTATAAAGCCTTTCGCGACGGCTGCGCGCGCCGTTACAGCTTTACCCGAAACATCGACCATCACGGCGTTGCCGCTGTCGTCAAAATGCGAAAAAGCCTGTCCCATTCCCGGTTCCCCCAATCCTTTTCCATCGTACTATTTTTTGGGGCGCAAGTCAACGCTCCTGTGTCCGCGTAAGGTACATAACCGCGTTTTCGATCGCCGCCGCCGTTTTTTCATCGGGCGCCTCTCCCGCGCTCCTGTAGTCATACAAATTACAAAACGCGTCGATATCGCTTTTTAGCTCCTTGATCCGCTTTGCCGCAAGAGCTGTCGTGATCTTTAGAAAAGCGTCCAGTTCGGCGCCTTTGAGCTTTTTTCTCGCGACTTCGGTAACTTTTTTGTAATCGGGATAGCAGATATACTCCTGCCTGGCGTAAAGGCTTTTAAATTCGCTTTCCTTAGCCCACACGACTGCCGCGTTTCCGATTACGCGCTTATATTCGCGGTCTATATTTTCGCAGATAACGCAGTTGTCGCGCTTTGGGTTGTCCTCTTTTTTAAACGAAAAGCCGCGCCCCTTGCCTTTATATATATCGTCAAGCAGCCACTCAAGCCGCGTTTGCAGCATCAGCGCCACGGAAAGCCTGTTCTTTTGCAGGATTGTCATATTATAATGATTTCTGCAAAATCCTTTTTCATTTGCATTTATGCGAACGTCCGGCTCCATCATGGCAGGGCCTGTGATATATTCCACCAAATGCTGCTCCAGCCGCGAATAAATCCTGCAAAACGGACATCCCTCGTATACTTCAAAGGCCTCGCTTATCGGTATGCTATAGATACTTTCCTTCATCGCGCCATCCCTTTCGCATATTCTAATATTTGCAATCAATTGCTTTTTATTGTATAATACCATACAAACATATAAAGGGGCAACAGCGTGATACTAACGGTTGACGTCGGAAATACCAATATTAAATTCGGCGCGTGGGATAAAGACGAGCTTGTTTTTATTTCGCGCCTGCAAACGAACACGCTCAAAACGCGCGACGAATACGCCATAAATTTAGTCGATATGTTAAAGCTTAAGGCCTTTAATTCCTCACAGTTTGACGGCGCTATCATCTCAAGCGTAGTACCGCCGCTGTCAATGGCGCTTTTAGAGGCTGTCCGCGATGTGATACAGACAAAGCGCATCTTTTTAGTATCGCCGAAACTCAAAACCGGGATGAAGGTCAAGCTCGATTCCCCCGATACGCTCGGCTCCGATATGGTCTGCTGCGCGGTATCGGCAGCAGAAAAATATACGATGCCGTGCATAATTATCGGCATGGGTACGGCAACCACCATCTTCGCGCTTGACAAGGACGGGTTTTTCCTCGGCGGAAGCCTTGCCCCCGGCGTTGTCATCTCGCTTGAGGCTTTGGCGTCAAAGACGGCGCAATTGCCGCATATCAGCCTTGACTCTCCCGCCGGCGTCATCGGCACAAACACGGTGGATTGCATGAAATCGGGCGCCGTATACGGCGCCGCCTCTATGCTTGACGGGATGATCAGGCGCATCAAAAAAGAGATTGGCGCCCCTGACGCCTCCGTCGTCGCAAGCGGCGGGATTACCCCTTTTGTTATCCCTTATTGTGAGGAGCCCGTCACGTTTGACGATTCCCTGGTCCTAAAGGGGCTTAAGCTTATTTACGACATGAACTGGCAGGATTTTTAGAGCTTGTTTTTATAAAGCGAAACTGTTGAATTTTTCGCAGATTAAGGAAAAAAGCCGCCGCCTTGGTGACGCAAGGCGAGAATTTTTGACGCAGAGATGCGGGAAAATATCCGCAAATACGGCAGTTGAGCCTATAGAAACAAGTTCTTCATTATTGGAGGTATAATAAATGAAAGACAAAAACAAAGCATTATGGATGACACAATTTTCTATGATCCTTGCGGTAACCGCGATCGTCTCCTTTACGCCGCTCGGTTCTATACCCATAGGCCCAATCGTGGCGTCGCTCGGTATGATACCGGTCGCGGTCGCGGGTATCATGCTCGGTGTAAAGGCGGGGGCCTTGATGGGATTTTTTGCCGGTCTTTTTTCGTTTATCGTATGGACATTCATGCCGCCAAACCCGCTTATCGCTTTCATATTCACGCCGTTTTACACGCTTGGCCCTGTAAGCGGGAATTTCGCAAGCTTGCTTATATGCTTCGTTCCGCGCACACTGGTCGGAGTCGTAGCGGCCCTTCTCTACAATCTTCTCACAAAAAATCCCGGCAAGTCCGCGGTTAAGGCTTATCTTGTGGCCGGCGGCGCGTCAAGCCTTGTGAACACGTTCGGCGTGCTTGGCGGTATTTATATATTTTTTGCGGCAAAATACGCGGAAGCCATCGGCCTTGCCCCTAACCTTTTATTTACGGTTTTGGGCGGCGTAGTGCTTACAAACGGCATACCCGAAGCGCTGCTCGGCGCTATCTGCTGCGCCGCCATATGCGGCCCTGTCAAGAAAATCATTGATAAATCATCCGGGCAGTCTTCCCGGTAAAATCATAAAAACCGCGATCATATCCGCTGTTAATGTAAAAAAACGCCCATTCCTTTTTATGGGCGTTTTGTGCCCTCTAAATCTCGCGAAAGGAATGGGCGCTTCTATGAAAAAACTGTTGTTGCTCTCTGTCCTGACGGTCATTTTTACGAGCCTTGCCGCCTGTTCCCCCGGCGGGGAAGCAAGGCATCGGAGCAATTATGTATTTGAATGGCAGGACCCTGTTTTAGAGGCTACCGTCAGGGCCATACTGGATAAGCCCGGCGGCGATATTTTTTCGGGCGAGCTCAACATATTCCGCTCGTTTGGTGTTGAGCGTGACGGCGTAAGATACAACAACAACAGCTACCGGTACCCTGTGCCCGGACAGATTGAAAGCCTTGAGGATTTCGAGCACTTCCCGCGGCTTACAAGTTTTGAGCTTAGCGGCAGCGAAATCGGCGATATCTCCCCGCTTGCTTTCGTTCCGGCGCTTAAAAGCGTGGCTTTATACAACAACCCCAACATCACGGATTTCTCACAGCTTTCTAAAATCCCGCGCCTTGAATCGCTATCGCTTGAAAACTTAAACCTGCCCGATTTGACCGCGATTTCCGGCCTTGAGGGGCTTTTAGAGCTAAATATCCACGATACGCGCCTCCCCTCAATCCGGGGCATAGGCGGTTTTCCCAAGCTTAATCTGCTAACGCTTTCATGTCCCATGACCGGTGATTTTTCAGAGATATCGTCGCTTACCACGCTCACCCGGCTTGAGATTTCATCGTCGGGCTTAAGCGATATTTCCATGCTCGCTTCGCTGCCGGAGCTTACGCAGCTATCGCTTGCTTATAACCGTATCGAAGATATTTCCCCGATTGCGAATAATCCGAAGCTTCAAAGGCTGTGGCTAAACCACAACCAAATCTCCGACATCACGGCGCTTTCTCATCTTAGCAGTCTTCAGCGGCTTTATATTTCGCAAAACCAGATTGCCGACTTAACGCCGCTTTCAGGCTTGAGCGAGATGATGAACCTGGATATCGCATTTAACGATGTATCCGACTTATCGCCGATTAAAGGGCTTTCGAAGATGCGCACCCTTATCATAAACGGCAACCGGGTCTCCGATTTGTCGCCGCTTTCGGGAATGCGCGACCTCTTCGCGCTCAGCGCCGCTAAAAACGAAATTTATGATATATCCCCGATCGCAAAGCTGAACAGACTGGAGGAGCTTAATCTTTCAGGAAATTTGATTGCCGGGGCGCCTGCGTTCCCGTCGCGGAACAGGCTTTCGAATTTGTCTGTATCAAACAACCAAATTACCGACGTCTCTCCGCTTAAAAGGCATACCGCGCTTGTGTCGCTCGATCTTTCCGGCAATCAAATCGGAAATATACGCGAGATGATAACGCTTTCGCGCCTTACAAGCTTAAACGTTCAGCGCTCGGGCCTTTCAACCGTGGATGAGGCGTGGCTGAAGCTCACATTTCAAGATTGTGAGATAATCGTTTAAAACTTCTTTATTTTATTTATCACCACGCCGGTAAGCGCGTCGAGCTTATCGAAATCGGTGGCGGCGGTGTAATAGCTTTCAAGCTCGTCGTGCAGCTTTTTCGCTTCTTTTAACAGCTCGGATGCTTTATCCGTCATCTGCATTGCCGCCTTGCGGTTGAAATTGACCCGCTTTTTGCATTCCTTGAGCGTTGAAATATCGCTGAACCGCAGACAGTTTACGATGCGGTACGCGTCAATGTCGTTGTTGTAATCGTGAAAGCGGTTTGAGGTCATGAATCCAAGCGAAAGCTTGGGGATAAACAAATGCTCGAGCTTTTCATAAGGCGACATCGGACAGTAACAGCTGATCACGTCGTATCCCGCCTCAAGCGCCGCCGCGCGCGCGCTTGTGAGCAAAATGCGGGAAACCGCGCCGTAATCGTCGTTTACAAGGTATATCCTGTCGCAGAGTAGCTTTGCCGTATCGGTAAACATAGTGACGCCCTTGTTTGTCACCGCCGAGAAAAACCGTGTCCTTTCATCGCCTCTGCCAGTGCCTTTGTTTTTAAACTCACGGCCGCAGAGCCTTGAGGCGTAAGCCGAAAGCTTCGCGGTGTTGACCGCTCCCAGCGACAGCCGGTATGTATCCCCAAGCAGTGACGAAGCCGCCGACAAAAACCTGCATGACTGCTCATGGCATAAAGAACAGCTTTTCGAAAGCGCTTTGATGTCATGGCGGCATGCGAACAGCGCATCCTCGTTCCAGCAGGAGGCGACGTCGATGATTGATTCCACGGCGCCGGGATATCTTGGCTCAAGGACATGGGGCGCGGTTCCGTCTAAAATCGCGAACTTACGGTTGTGGCAGAGGATGCCGTCGAGGGAGTCACAGTCCGATGAGCAATGAATCCACTCTGTTTTTTCATCGCCATATTCCCTCGCTATTTTTTTTATCATCGTGGACTTCCCGCTTCCGGGGCCGCCTTTTACGATCAGCAGACGGAAATCGTCCGTTTTATCGGATAAATGATCAAAACGCGACACAAAGCCTTGCGGTGTGTTTGCTCCAAGGAAAAACCGCAGGGCTTTTTCTTCTGATTTCATATATAGTCCCCCTACATTGTTTATACGCATAGTTTCTATGCATATACTATTCTAAAATCGATCAAATGGTGAAAAGTACCAAGAAAACCGTTTCATGCGTTTGACACGCAACTGCACTTTACGTTACAATAAGCTGGTAGAATGATTTATATGAAAAAATATGAGCGATAGCCTGTTAGGCTGTGTGAACTGCACGTAAACTTCGTTTGCATTCGTTCATATCATATGCCGTTCACGCGCTTGCGAAGCAAGCCATCGGCGAAAGGAATGACGATTGATTATGGGTGTTCTGAAAAAAATATTCGGCAGCTACTCCGACAAGGAATTAAAGCGCATCGAGCCCTTAGCAAAAAAGATTGAGGCTTTAGGCGATGTTTATAAGGCCATGAGCGACAAGGATTTGCGCTCGACTACTGCAAAGCTCAAGGAGCGGCTTAAAAACGGCGAAACGCTCGACGACATCCTGCCCGACGCGTTTGCCTGCTGCCGCGAAGCAAGCGAGCGCGTTTTAGGGATGCGCCACTTTTATGTCCAGCTAATCGGCGGAATCGTGCTCCATCAGGGCCGCATAGCCGAAATGAAAACAGGTGAAGGCAAAACCCTTGTCGCTACGCTTCCCGCTTATTTAAACGCGCTTTGCGGCAACGGCGTGCATATCGTCACGGTCAACGATTACCTTGCAAAGCGCGACTCCGAATGGATGGGCAAGCTTTACAAGTTTTTGGGGCTTTCCGTGGGGCTTGTGGTCCATGGGCTTTCAAACGACGAGCGCCGCGCGGCTTACGGCGCCGACATCACATACGGCACAAACAACGAGTTCGGGTTTGATTATCTGCGCGACAACATGGTGATTTATAAAGCCGATAAAGTCCAGCGCGAATTTCACTACTCCATCGTCGACGAGGTCGACTCGATTTTAGTCGACGAGGCAAGAACGCCGCTTATCATATCGGGGCAGGGCGACAAATCCACGGATTTGTACGAAACCGCCGACCGGTTCGCGGCGACGCTTTCCGTCACGAAGGTCACGGAGCTCGATTCAAAGGAGGACACCGACGAGCTCCACGAGGGCGACGTCCTCGTCGATGAAAAGGCAAAGACCGCGAACCTTACTAAATCCGGCGTTAGAAAAGCCGAGAAATATTTTAACCTCGAAAACCTGATGGACGGCGACAACGTCACGCTCCAGCATCACATCAACCAGGCGATAAAGGCGCGCGGCATCATGCAGCGCGATGTGGACTACGTCGTAAAGGACGGCGAGGTCATCATCGTCGACGAGTTCACAGGGCGCCTGATGCTGGGCCGCCGCTACAACGAGGGGCTGCACCAGGCCATCGAGGCCAAGGAAAAGGTAAAGGTCGAGCGCGAATCGAAAACCCTTGCGACAATCACGTTCCAGAATTATTTCAGGATGTACCGCAAGCTTTCCGGCATGACCGGCACGGCCCTCACCGAAGAAAACGAGTTCCGCGAGATTTATAAGCTTGACGTGATTGAAATCCCGACGAACAAGCCGATTTGCCGCGAGGACTTCCCCGACGTTGTGTATAAAACGGAAAAAGCGAAATTCAACGCCGTCATAGAGGATATCATTGAAGCGCATAAAACAGGGCAGCCGGTACTTGTCGGCACCATCTCGATCGAAAAGTCGGAGCTTTTAAGTAAAATGCTCAGAAAACGCGGCGTTCCCCACGAGGTGCTAAACGCGAAATACCATGAAAAGGAAGCCGAGATCGTGTCGCAGGCGGGTAAGCCCGGGGCTGTGACCATCGCCACGAACATGGCGGGGCGCGGAACCGACATCGTGCTTGGCGGCAACGCCGAGTTCATGGCGAAATCCGCTATGCGCAAGGACGACTTCAGCGAGGAGCTGATCGTCGAGGCCACCGGCTTTTCCGAGACGGACGACGAAGAGATCATAACCGCGAGAAAGCGTATGCGTGAGCTCACCGAAAAATATAAAGCGGAGATTTCAGGCGAAACGAAAAAGGTTATTGGGTCGGGCGGGCTTTACATCATCGGCACGGAACGCCACGAGTCAAGGCGCATAGACAACCAGCTCCGCGGACGCAGCGGGCGTCAGGGCGACCCGGGCGCGACGCGTTTCTTCCTCTCGCTTGAGGACGATTTGATGCGCCTGTTCGGCGGCGAAAAAATCCAAAACCTCATGGATATGCTGAACATCGAAGAGGATATACCGATTGAAAACAAGATGCTCACAAGCCAGATTGAATCGGCGCAGCACAAGGTCGAGGGCAGGAACTTCAGCATCCGCAAATCGGTGCTTGATTTCGATGACGTCATGAACCGCCAGCGCGAGCTCATTTACGGGCAGCGCGCAAAGGTGCTCGACGGCGACGATCTGTCGGAGTTTATACAAAAAATGATCGACGACGTAATCGATTCGGCGATGGGGCTTTACGTCCCGGATACCGACGTCGGCGACGACTGGAACCTGGCAGGACTGCGCGACCATTTCCTCGGCTGGATTACAGGCGACGAGGATTTTAGGTACACGCAAGACCAGCTTATAAGCACCGGCAGGGATGATATCCGCGCCGGGTTATGCGAAAAAGCCCACGCCCGGTATGAGGCGCGTGAAAAAGAATACGGGCTCGATATCATGCGCGAGATGGAGCGCGTGATCCTGCTTAAAAACGTGGATTCCCAGTGGATGGACCACATCGACGCGATGGACGAACTAAAACGCGGCATCTACCTGCGCGGGTATGGCCAGAGAGACCCGGTCGTCGAGTACAGGCTCGAGGGCTTTGAGATGTTCGACGCGATGATCGACACCATCCGTGAGGACACGGTGAAGATGCTGTTCCTGTTTAAGATCCGCCGCGAGGAGGACACAAAGCGCCAGCAGGTCGCAAGGCCCTTAGCCGCGGGACGCGGCGGCGACGGGACCGTGAAGCAGGCGCCCGCCATCAGGAAATCCGAAAAGGTCGGACGCAACGAGCCGTGCCCGTGCGGCAGCGGCAAAAAATATAAAAAATGCTGCGGGCAGTAATACGCGGCACAGCCGCGGGATGCTGCCGCTTTGACGATGGCCTTGTGCATAAAGACAGCAAAAAGCGCCATTTGCTGCCTAAAAACCCGAAAACGGTCATAGCCGTGCTGTTCCCGTATTATACGGGCGAGTTAAATGGACGAAACACCGCAAGGTACGCGTGTTTAGATAATTACCACAAAATTGCCGGTGAAATTTTAGCCGGTATGTCTACGGATTTAAAGCTGCAATATCCCGGAGAGGAATTTGTATCGTTTGTTAATTCCTCCCCCATACGCGAGGTTGTGGCGGCTCATAGGTGCGGCCTTGGCGTGATCGGGCGCCACGGCATGCTCATCCACGATCTGTATGGGTCAATGGTCTTTATCGGCGCAATCGTGACGTCGCTTGCGCTTACGCACGACATGCCGAAGCCGGAAAGCTGTCCGCTTTGCGGACGCTGCTCCGCCGCGTGCCCGACAGGCGCGCTGTCTGATACGGCGGCCTTTGACAAAACCCGCTGCCTCTCTTACATCACCCAGAAAAAAGGCGTGCTCACCGACTGGGAGCGCGGGTCGCTGAAAGCCGGCGGCATGGTTGTTGGCTGCGATATTTGCATGGACGCGTGCCCGTTAAACCGGGATGCGCCTTTGACGGAAATCGACGCGTTTTATAAGAACATCACGCCTGTTTTATCGCTTGAGAACATTGACGCATTGATTGCTGAAAAGCCTTATGGCTGGCGTGGCAAGGACGTGCTTATACGCAATCTTATGATACTGGAGGAATGACGGTTTGGCGGAAATATTAAAGCCGGAGCTATACGGCGAATATGAGGATTTTGTAAAAAGCCACCCGATGGGAAGCATAACCCAGTCCGTTTTGTGGCATGGCGTTAAAAACAACTGGGGCCACGCCGTTGTCGTTTCACGGGATGCTTCGGGCGGTATTGTGGGCGGCGTGAGCATTTTGATGCAAAAAGTGCCGTTTTTTAACGCAAGCTTTTTGTACGCGCCACGCGGCCCGGTTTGCGATCTGTATGACCGCGAGGTCATGGACGACCTGATGCTGGGCGTTGATTCTCTTGCAAGTAAGCACCGAGCCTACACTTACAAAATAGACCCTGACGTCCACCAATCGGACGCGCGTTTTTTATCTTTGATGCACTCTATGGGTTTTGTGCAGAACAAAGGCGGCGACGGGTTTGAGACGATACAGGCGCGGTTTAATTACAGGCTTTATTTAAAGGGACGCGGCGAGGAAGCGCTGTTCATGAACCTTGCGCAAAAGACGCGTTATAACATCCGTGTGGCGTTAAAGCACAATGTTGAGGTAAAAGTTTGCGGCAAGGAATCCCTTGACGATTTTTTAAGGATCATGAAGGCAACGGGCGAGCGCGACGGTTTCGCAACGCGCCCGAAAGCGTACTTTGAACGCATGATAGACGGACTTTGCGACCATTGCAGGCTTTACATGGCCTATTACGAGGGCAGGCCTGTTGCAGGCGCAATCTCCACCAATTACGCGGGGAAAACCTGTTATATTTACGGCGCGTCGGACAATGCGCACCGCAACGTGATGGCGCCTTACCTTTTGCAGTGGGAAATGATCAAATGGGCGCTTGAAACCGGCTGTACGGTATATGATTTTCAGGGCGTATCCGGAAATATTGAAGATAAAAGCAACCCGCTTTACGGGATTTACCGTTTTAAAAAAGGCTTTAACGGCACACTGGATGAGCTTTGCGGCGAATTTGACCGCAAGTACAGGCCGCTTACCGAAAGGCTGGTTGATAAGGCCATTGATATAAGCGAGTGGCTCCGCGTTTTAAAGAGAAAGCTGAAGACATGAACACGCCGCTGTTTTCCGCTGTTGAGGAGTATATTGGAAAAGACATGTCGCGGTTTCATATGCCTGGCCATAAGGGAAGCCTTCCGCTTTTAGGGCGGGCGGCGCTGTATGACGTAACGGAAATCCCCGGATTGGACGAGCTTTACCGCCCGCGCTCCGCTATCGCGGAGCTAGAGGCGCGCTTCGCGCGCCTCTACAAAAGCGACTTGTCGCTTTTGAGCGCGGGCGGGGCGAGCTTGTGCATCCAGACATTGCTGGCGCTTGCGTTAAAGCCCGGCGATAAGCTTATAGCCGCCCGGGGCTGCCATATCTCCGCCGTGAACGCGATGGCGCTTTTAGACGTAACCCCGGTTTGGGTGTTCCCACAGTACGACGGCATGACCGGGCTTGCTAAGCCTGTCACGGCAGGTGAAATCCGTAAAACGATTTCCGCAAACAGGGATGCAAAGGCCGTGTACTTGACAAGCCCCGATTACTACGGCGTTACCTGCGACATTTCGTCTATAAGCGAAGTCTGTCGCGAATTTAGCGTGCCGCTGCTTGTCGACAACGCACACGGCGCGCACACGGCTTTCCTGTCGCCGTCGCTGCACCCGCTCAAGCTTGGCGCCGATATGTGCGCCGATTCGCTTCACAAAACAATGCCGGTCCTCACAGGCGGCGCCATGCTGCACATAAAAAACCAAAGCTTTACAAAAAACGCAAAACGGCTCATGAGCATATTCGGCTCCACAAGCCCGGGCTACCTTGTCATGCTCTCCGCCGACACAGCGCTTAGAGCCCTTGAAAGCGATTTTTCATCCAAGCTTTCAGAAACAATGGATATGCTCTCAAAACTCGAAACAATCGCGATACAAAAAGGGTTCGCCGTTCCAAGCGGTATGCGCGACCCGCTAAAGCTGTCGCTTGGATTTTTCGGGGCGGGATATACGCGCGGGGAGTTTGAAGCCATGATACGAAGCCGCGGCATAGAGCCCGAGATGACGGACGACCGCTTCTGCGTGCTGATGGCAAGCCCGTACAACAGGCCAAAAGATTTTGAACGCTTAGAGGATTTTCTAAAAAGCATAAAGCAAAAGCCTGCGTTACCGGTCCGTGAGAACGTGTGCGCCGAGCCGGAACAAGCTATGAGCCTGCGTGAATCCGTCTTTGCGGATACTATGGAAATCCCTGTTGAAGAAGCCGCTTTTAAAACGGCGGGCTCCTTTATCGCGCCGTGCCCGCCGGGAATCCCGCAGGTCATACCCGGTGAGGTAATAGATGAAAATTTACTGAACCTCCTTAAAAGGTATGGAATTTTAAGCCTCAATGTGGTAATATAAATTAGAACCCATCTTCAATACTCAAAGCACCACCTCAGCGGCGATTTTTCCGCATTGCGTCGTTAAATTTTCTTGCAATGCACAAAGCATTACTTTAAAAATTTGCCTTGCACTACGAAAAAATCGCTTCGCTGCGTCGGCACTTTTCGTTATTGAAGACAGGTTCTTATAGCGTTATCTCTGAAAGGAGCGGTAATATTGAAGCTTGTTCTGGCAATCGTGTCGGGCGACGACAGTTCTAAGGTTTCGCGGGCTTTGACGAAGGCAAACTTTTCCGTAACGAAGCTTGCGACCACGGGCGGTTTTCTGATGTCCGGCAACACCACATTTATCGTCGGCACCGACGATGAAAAAGTAGACGACGTACTTGATATCCTTGATAAAAACAGTAAGACGAGAAAACAAATGGTACCGACCTCCGCGTCGTATGGAGCCGGCATGTTTTCGTCAATGCCGATCGAGGTTCAGGTAGGCGGAGCCACCGTATTTATTCTGGATGTGGAGCAATTTGTCAAATTATAATACCGAACGGATGTCCCATGCGATGCTTATTGAAAGCGCACACGGCGGCCTTTCATACGCGAAAGAGATCGCAAAAGCCGTCCTTTGCCGCGCTGAAAACGCCCCATGCGGACAGTGCCGCGATTGCAAAAAAGCGGACAAGGATATCCACCCCGACATTTTAGTTTATTCGGGAGGCGAAAGCTCACGCTCGTTCCATGTGGATTTAGTACGGGATATACGCCAAAAGGCGTACATCCGTCCGAACGAGGCGGAAGCTAAGGTTATTATCTTAGAAAACGCGCAAAATATGACTGTGGCTGCACAAAACGCGCTTTTAAAAATCATCGAGGAACCGCCGGGCAGTACCGCGTTTATCTTAATCTGCGACAACAAGTCCGCCCTTTTGGATACGGTGCTTTCAAGGGTCAGCGCGGTTTCTCCAAGGGATAAGGCTGAAGAATTCCTAAGCGACGCCGACCATGAGCTTCAGGGCAAGGCAGAAGAAATTGTAGCGGCGCTTTTATCCGGAAAAGAGCTTTCGGTATTGGCGGCGTTTGTGCCTTATGAACGCGACCGCGCCGGTTTTGACCGGCTTTTGAAAGCTGTTCGCCATACAGCATCGCTTAAGGCTTTATCCCTTGCGAAAGAGGGCGCCGGAAGCGGGAATGAAGCCGTGTTAAGGCTAATGGATATCGCAAAGGCCGCCGACGATTTAAGAGCGGGGCTTTCGCAGAATATCGGCGGTCTGTTGATGACCGCGATGCTTACGGCTAAATTATACGATTAAATTGGGAGATTACAATGACCGAGATTATAGGCGTGCGTTTCAAAAGCGCGGGGAAAATATATTATTTTGATCCAAATGGGGTCGAGGTGCAAAAAGGGCAGAACGTTATCGTTGAAACGGTTCGCGGCACAGAATGCGGCGAAGTCGTCGTAGCGGGGCGCTTTATCGATGAAAAGGAATGGAGCCAGCCGTTAAAGCCGGTTCTTCGCATCGCGACCGACGCCGACGTTGAGCAGATGCGCCGAAACCGCGAAAAAGAGCAGTACGCGTTCGAGGTCTGCACTGAAAAGGTTCTCCGCCACAACCTTGACATGAAGCTGATAGACGTTGAATACACCTTTGACAACAATAAGATTTTGTTTTATTTCACCGCCGACGGCAGGGTCGATTTCCGTGAGCTTGTAAAGGATTTGGCGTCCGTTTTAAAGACTAGGATCGAGCTTCGGCAAATCGGCGTCCGCGACGAAGCGAAGATGCTTGGCGGGCTTGGCATTTGCGGCCGCGAGTTTTGCTGCTCCACTTTTTTAGGCGAGTTCCAGCCCGTTTCGATTAAAATGGCAAAGGAACAGGGCCTGTCGCTTAACCCTTCCAAAATATCGGGGACGTGCGGCAGGCTGATGTGCTGCTTAAAATACGAGCAGAACGCATACGAGGACTTGCTTCGCAGGACGCCGCGCACGGGCAGCATCGTGCAAACCCCCGAGGGCCGCGGCACCATTTGCGAGGTGAGTCTTTTGACCGGTCTTTTGAAAGTGAACCTTGATAAAAACACAGGTGCTTCGGCTACTCCGTCCGTGTTCCACCGCGATGATATAAAGACGTTGCGCGATCAGAAAAAACCGGCGCCCGAGAAAGCCAGTGAGAAATAAAAAATATATTGCAATTTAAATAAATTATGATAATATAATAATTGGCCCAGAAATATTAAGGAGGTTTTTTACATGGCATATTATATCAACGACGAATGCATCAACTGCGGCGCTTGCGAACCCGAGTGCCCCACAAGCGTAATTTCAGAGGGCGACGGCAAATACGTAATCGACGCGGAAGGCTGCATCGATTGCGGCGCATGCGCGGATGTTTGCCCTACAAGCGCTCCGAACCCCGCATAGCCTACGGCCACATCAAATTAAGACGGCAGGATTATATGAAAATCCAAGCCGTCTTCCGAAAATTGCAACCTTATTCTTAACGCTGTAACATTATACAGTTATTAGGGCTGTTCACATAAAGCGAACAGCCCGCTTTTTTGGCGATTTTTGCACTCGGGCGGCATCGTGTATTTTTCGCAGTAATATCCTAATCATCGGACGACGGCTGATGCATGCGCTTACATCTGCAACAACATTTACAGCAGCGACGCTTGCAGCGGCAGCATCTTTTACACTTTTCGGGGGAAGGCGGCGGCACAACAACCAGGACCAGCGTAGATTCCTTATTGATGCAATAGTCGGAAAGTGTTTTGTCACCCTTTAGCTCTATGTCCTCAAAAAACAAACGTTGACGTTCCGGGGGGATTCCCTCTTTTTCCTGTATTTTTGCCTTAATAGAATCTATCGTATCTGTCGGTTCGACCTCAAGCGTGAGTATTCTGCCTGTGGGCAGCTTCACAAAAATCTGCAATAGAAAAACCTCCTGTAAAAAACATATAAATGATTGCTATTGCATTATATGTGCATATGATGATATGCGTGTCGGGAAGTCAACAGATTTTCGGACAAAAAGTTAAGCAAATGAAATCAACTTGAAATGAATACGCCTTGATATTTTATCATAATTATGATAAAATATTAGCGGAGGTGGCAACATGAATACAATTAGACCTGTATCAGACCTTAGAAATAACTTTACTGAAATATCAAAGATTGTACACGAAACTGCCCAGCCTGTTTTCCTCACAAAAAACGGCTATGGCGATATGGTTGTGTTAAGTATGGAAGCATATGAAAATCTGCAATTTGAAAGTGAAGTGTTCATTAAGTTGCAGGAAGCCGAGCGCGAGGCAAGGGCAACAAAAGAGCGGTTTTCTTCTAAAGATGTATTAAAGGCCATGAAAGACGCGATTGGAGCGGAGGATGTATAGCCTGGAATATCTGCCGATAGCAAAGCAGGACATGATTGATATTGCGTGGTATATAAGCCACAAACTATCTAACCCAATCGCGGCGGAACGGTTGGCAAATGAAATGGTGGAAGCCGCTGAAAAACTGACGGATTTCCCTTATGCCTACTCCGCCTATCACCCGATCAGACCGCTGCAACAGGAGTACCGCCGTATACCGGTGCAAAATTACCTTATGTTTTATTATGTAGACGAAGCGCAAAAACGCATTACGATTGCGCGTGTTATTTATGCGCGGCGGGATTATGAAAATCAACTTGATTGAATAGGAACGGAAGCCCGGCCGGTTACAAATGGGGGATTGCAATGACGACGCGACAATCAAATATTCTTGAAATATTGGCGGAGCGCCAGCGTCTGGAGGTTACAAAGCTTTCAGATATGTTAAAGGTTTCAAAGGTAACAATACGTAAGGATTTAGATCATCTTGTGGAACAAGGGCTTATCAAACGTGAGCACGGGTTTGCTTATTTAAGCTCCGGCGACGATATCAACAACCGCCTTGCGTATCATTACGAAGCCAAGCTCAAAATAGCAAAGGCCGCCGCCGCAACCGTACAGCACGGCGAAATCGTAATGATTGAAAACGGTTCCTGCTGCGCGATTCTTGCCGCGGAGCTTGCAAAGACAAAACGAGACGTCACCATCATTACAAATTCTGCGTTTATTGCAGATTATGTGCGAAAAATTCCGAGCGCAAAAATCGTGTTGATTGGAGGCGATTACCAAAACGAGGCGCAGGTAATGGTCGGCCCGATTGCGCGAAGATGCATCGAGGCCTTTTTCGTGGATAAGCTATTTATCGGTACCGACGGTTTTAACTCGGGGTACGGGTTTACTAATAACGACCACATGCGCGCAGAATGCGTTCAGGGTATGGCAAAGCAAGCGGCGCGCATCATTGTTTTGACAGAGTCGCAAAAATTTTCACATAAAGGCGCCGTATGCCTGCTTTCGACCGGACAGGTCAGTATTGTATATACCGACAATAAGATTTTGCGGGAAACCGAACGCTTTTTAAAAGAAAACGGCGTTACGGTCAACAAGATTTCAATTGATTAGAGGGTCTGTTCTGTTCTTGCAATAATGTCGTCCTGCGTCTGCTTGGACAACACGTTGAAAAACGCAGAGTACCCGGCGACGCGGACAATCAAGTTGGTGTGCTTTTCAGGATGCGTTTGTGCATCCAAAAGAGTTTCGCGCGAAACCACATTGTACTGCACATGAAACCCCTTAAGCAAATCAAAGAAGGTTCTCAAAAGCATGATCAGCTTATCGGCGTCCCGCGGCTTTGACAACATCTCGGGCGATACCTTTTGATTGAGCAGGACGCCGCCGGTGATTTTTTCGGCGCGCAGCTTTGATACCGATTTGAACACGCTGGTCGGGCCGTTTTTATCCGCGCCATGCGAGGGGGAACAACCCTCGGCCAGCGGCTCGCCGCCGTGGCGTCCGTCCGGCGTCGCGCAGGTTCCGGCGCCCTGAGGCACGTTTGCGGAAATCGATGAAGTCCCCGCGTAATATCCGCCGCCGATAGGCCCGCGCCCAAAGCGGGTGTTTTTGTGCTTTAATATCTCATCGATGTAGCTGTCGTACCCCTCGACTACAAGCCTGTCGACATAATCGTCGTCGTTTCCGTATTTGGGCGCCGCCAGCAGAATCCGGCGGATGCGTTCGCCCTCTTCGCCGTCGAAATCGCAAAGCAGCGCACGCCAAAGCGCCTTTCGAGAAACGCTCTTATCCTCGTATACGCTTTTTTTAATAGCGGCAAGCGAATCGCCGAGATTTGCGATGCCCACCTGCAAATCGCTGATGAAGTCGTAGACGGCGCCGCCCTCCTTGAGATGCTTGCCGCGTCCGATGCAGTCGTCGGTCAGCGAGGAGCAGAGAATATCGGGCGCCTCCTGCTCAAGCACCATATCGGCGCAGGAATCAAGCACCACCGCCTGCCGGCAAAATTCCCGCACAAACACATCCCACGCGCGCATGACGTCGTCGAAGCTTTCCATATCCAGAAAGTGCCCCGACCCTTCGCAGATGCGTCTGCCGCTTTCGATGTCAACACCGTCGTTGAGCGCAATCATCAGCGTTTTCGGGAAGTTGAGGAAGCTCATGCCGGTACATCGATAGCCCCATTTACCGGGCACCGCCACCTCCACGCAGCCAATCGCGCTGTAATTGTAGGCGTCCTCCCTTTTGACTCCTAAATCTAAAAATGACGGGATGATGATTTCGTCATTGTTAAACGCAGGCATACCGAAGCCGCAGCGTATAACCTGGATGCATTCGCGCATGAACGCGTCGCTCAGCCCTTTGTGGTATCGCACGGTCAGGTTGGGCTGCGGCAGGTGACAGCGCGCCACCGTGCGCAAAACCATATAACTGACCTCGTTAACGGCGTCTTTCCCGGACGTCGTCTGTCCGCCTATGGTTACGTTTTGATAAAGCGGGCTTCCCGCCGAAAATCGGGTGTGCGACCATGCTCTTATTTTATTTATCGTAAAAGTGCGCAGCCAAAGGTTTTCCAGCAGCTCACACGCCTTCTCGTCAGTCATGCCGTCCGCTTTGCTTTTTTGATAATATGGGTATATGTACTGGTCAAACCTCCCATAGGAAAGCGAGTGACCGTTCGATTCGATCTGGAGAATAAGATGCAAAAACCATACGCTCTGCAACGCCTCATGAAAGGTTTCGGCCGGCTGCATAGGTACTTTGCGGCAAATGCGGGCAATCTCCGTAAGCTCCGCCGCGCGCCTAGGCGTTTCGGCGCCCGCCTGCTCCTCGGCAAGCGCTGCGAAACGCAGCGCGTAAGCCTCCACAGCATCCAAAACGATGCGTATTGCGCGGTAAAAATAGCTCTTTTTCAAATCCTCGAAGCGGTAAAGCTCAAGCGCCGACTGTGCTTTCAGCACACGCCCGCGCACACCTGACAGCCCTTCGCGTAAAACCCGGGCGTAGTCCACCGCCACATGGGCGTCGCCCGACGTGATGTTGCCCTCGGTTTTGATAATGCCAAGATCGTAAAATGTCCGCGCGCAATCAGGAAACGCGGCATAGCCTTTGTCCTTGAGGGTACGGTTTTTCCAATAGGGGTAAATTTCTCGCAGTATCCTCTTGTTTTCCTCTGTTATGGCAAACCGGTCGCCCTCGCGTTTGTCAAAATCATCAAGCTCCGCGACTACCCAGTCCATCGCGTATTCCGGGAAGATAGGCGCGGCGCGGTCCGCGGACGCCTGGTTTCCCACAATCAGTCCGTCGGGGTCGATATAAATAGACATTCCGCGCAGTACATGGTCCAGCATGTAGGCCCTCTTGAGCACCACCTGCTCCTGCTCATGGCTGCGGTAGCTGTCGGTGGTGAGCATCGCGCGTTCGGTGCATATAGCGGGCTGCGCCGAGAGTATACGGCTGCGCATCTTTTCCGTGCGCGGGTTTAGCGCTCCGAAGTGTTCGCTCATACCATATCCCCCTTAATAAATTCCGCGGCTCCGATAACGCCGAAATCCTTTTTTAGCTCCGCCATTTTGAAGTGTACCGGCATCGGCAGACGGTTGTATTGATCGAACTGTGTGCGCACGCGCCCGAACAGTACGTCCCCCAATCCGGCAAGACCGCCTCCAAACACAAATGTATCAATATTGAGCACCTGATAAATGTTATACACGCAGAGCGCGAGATAATGCGCCATCTGCTCTATGATTTTAACAGCCAGAGCGTCGCCGCTTTTATAGGCTTGCCCTAAAATGAAGCCGTCGACGGTTTTCGCGTTCAACGCGCTTTGTATTCCGCGATCCAGCCCCAACCCGGTATGCGCCGGAATAAATTTACCGGAAGTGTAGGACATATAACACCCGCTGTTTTCACAGCCGCACATCACGCCTTCGCCCGGCGTCGCCAGCATATGCCCGCATTCGCCGGCCCATCCGTAAGAGCCGTGGAACAGCTTGCCGTCAATGATGATGCCGCTGCCAAGCCCCGTGCCGATTACAATGTACACCATATGCCGCGTGCCGCGCCCAGCGCCATGACGGTGCTCCGCAAGAGCCGCGCCGTTCGCGTCGTTGTCAAGCACGATACGGGTGGGCAGTCGTTTTTGCATGTAATCGAGCATGTGAAAATCCTTAATCCCGGTCATGGCGGAGGTCATTAGTATATGCCCCTTGTCGTATAGAATAAACGACGGCATACAAATGCCCACGCCCAAAAGCAAATCGAAAGCAAGATTGTTTTTGTTTAAAATCGTTTTGACGTTTTCGATGACCGTATCGGAAAACCCGGGGCCGTCATCGGCGGCGTTTGTTGGATGCTGCATTCTGTCAATCATAACGCCGCGCCCGTCAAAAAGGCCGTAGGCCACTTTTGTTCCGCCCGCGTCTATTCCGATTGTGTAATCTTTTTCCATTATCATCTTCCCTCGTCTGTGCCGGCATTCGTTGTTTCTAGCTCGATCATATTATTATAAATATCGTAACATAATATCTTTCTTTTGTCAATTATTTTATTGCTTTAGAAACCTGTCAATAAGTTAAACGAAACAGAACGCTTCCAAGCTTGGAGGCGTTCTCGTGTCAACAGCCCCTATCGAATAAACGGCAGGAAAATATTAAAATTTAAAAGGACGCTCAACGTCTTGCGGGAACCAAGCACCCCGGCGCGTTGCCAATCAAATCTCTTCTTCCCGCTTTGATGAGGGCTTCTCTTGCAAGCTTGTGGGTTTTCGGGTCGAAGGCTTGCAAAAGCGCCCGCTGCATCGCCTTTTCTTCGGCGTCCTTCGCAACATATACGGGCTTTAATGTTCTAGAATCAAGTCCCGTGTAAAACATACAGGTGGACGACGTTCCGGGCGTTGGGTAGAAATCCTGAACCTGTTCGGGGCGAAGCTTGTGTTTTTTCAAGTATAGCGCAAGCGTTACGGCGTCCTTTAGCGTGGCGCCCGGGTGCGACGACATCAGGTACGGGACAAGATACTGCTTTTTCCCCGCCTTTTTTGTCGCCGCGTAAAATTTCTCCGAGAACCGCTCAAACTCCGCGATATGAGGCTTTCCCATACAGTCAAGCACCGCGGCGGCGCAGTGCTCAGGCGCTACCTTCAGCCGCCCGCTCACATGGTGCGCTACAAGCTCGTTTAAAAACTCGCTTTTTTTATCAAGGTTGATGTAGTCATACCGAAGCCCGCTTCTCACAAACACCGACTTTACTTTGGGGAGTTTTCGCAAATCCCTGAGTATTTCAAGGTACTCCGAGTGGCCGATTTCAAGGTTCGGGCACGGTCTCGGGGCAAGGC
The DNA here is from genome assembly GCA_009777635.1 of Oscillospiraceae bacterium. Taxonomy (GTDB): domain Bacteria; phylum Bacillota; class Clostridia; order Oscillospirales; family Ruminococcaceae; genus WRAV01. The sequence continues at coordinate 33,729 of WRLK01000033.1, forward strand.
ACGGGCGGTTTTTGCACATCCCCTTTTCAAGCTGTCGCTTGCAGGATGGCTTCCTGAAATTTGCAGTAGCGCCCCCAACATCGTGTATATACCCCTTAAACCGCGGGTTCTTCGTCATCCTTACGGCTTCGGCTAAGATGGAGCCCCGGCTTCTTGCCGTGACGCTTTTGCCCTGATGAAACGCGATGGAGCAAAAAGCGCATCCGCCGAAGCAGCCGCGGTTGTGCATGATTGAAAACTCCACCTCTTCAATCGCCTTTACGCCGCCGTAAGCCTCATAAGCTGGATGGTACATGCGCATGAACGGCAAATCGAAAACCTTGTCGAGCTCCTCCTGAGAAAGGGGCGGCTGCGGCGGGTTCTGCACCAAAAACAAATCGGCGCCATGCTGTTGAACAAGGGCGCGCCCTGTCACGTGATCCTGCTCCATAAGCTGAAGCTGGTGCGCCTTTGCGTAGCTGAGCTTATCATCCCGCACCTTTTCATAGCTCTTGCAGCTCACAGAATTTTGCGGCAAACCCATGCCGTTCGTCAAAATGCACGTGCCCTTGATGTTTGTCATTTCGCTTATATTTTCGCCCGCCGAAAGACGCTTTGCGATTTCTTCTGTCTGCCGCTCGCCCATGCCGTAGACAAGTAAGTCCGCGCCGCTTGACATGAGGACGGACGGCTTCACCTCGTCATCCCAGTAATCGTAATGCGCGAATCTTCTAAGGCTTGCCTCAAGCCCTCCGATCATCACCGGTATGCCGGGATAGACCCGCTTGATTGCCTTTGCATACACGGTGAGCGCGCGGTCGGGGCGCTTCCCCGCTTTGTTGCCGGATGTATAGGCGTCGTCGCTGCGGCGTTTTTTCGCGGCGGTGTAGTTTGCGACCATCGAGTCAATGCATCCGCTTGTCACAAAGAATCCGAGCCGCGGCCTGCCAAAACGCGTGAAATCTTTATCCGACAAGGGCTGCGGCAGCATCGCGACGCGAAAGCCGAGGCTTTCAAGAAGCCGCGAAATAATGGCGGCGCCAAAAGACGGGTGATCGACATACGCGTCGCCCGTCACGCATATAAAGTCGGGGAAATCCCACCCGCGCCCTGTCATTTCCTGTTTTGAAATCGGAAGAAACATTCATCAAGCACCCCGTAAGATTAGGGCGTGTTCCCACTACCGCTCAACGCCCATTTTTTGGCAGATTTTGCGCCATTCGTCGTTAAAAATTCTTGAAATACGCCCAGTATTCCTGCAAATTTTTGCCTAGACTGGCACAAAATCTGC
>WRLK01000034.1 GCA_009777635.1 Oscillospiraceae bacterium
CTTTAGCGCCCTCCATCGAGATATGAAAAGCCCCGTCTATTTCCTCCACCATCTCCATCAAGTCCCGCATCCTTGTCCGACTCTCTTCAAGGCCTTCTTGAAGCAGTGAAATCGCGCTATCAGCGATGGCGATCTCGCTTTCCAGCGTGGCGATTTCCGCTTCCGCCGCTGTGATTCTGTCCGTTGCTTTTCTGATTCCATCTTGCGCTCGGGATATCCTCCCCTGTGCCGCCTCTATATTCATTAGCAATCTATACATCATCCGAATTTTTGCGTTCATCAACGCGTTTTAATCTATCAAGATTTTTCCTTAACCACCTTAATAACAGCCGGCAACATTGTATTGCTGTTCGGCTTCAGCGTTGCGGCAAGATACAAATCATACTTCGCTTCCAATGTAAAAGTCTTATTTCCCTTAAATATGGTCAGTTGTTTCCATTCCTTATCCTGCGTATACTTGCTACCGGATTTTTTATAAGGGATAAACAGAGATTCGTTTTTGTTCGAAAATTTAACGGTGCTGTCCTCGGAAACATAATAAACGGTGCATCTTTGTTTGCCGCCGTCAAACATAGCCAGCGATATGGTTTCTTCTTTTTGGCTGATAACGTCGCTCAAAGTAATCTTGCCGTAGCCTTTTTCCTCTATTGTGACAGGCTTGCCTTTTGCTTCGGGTTTTTCGCCTGCCTCCACTTTAACGTAAATCGTATCTCCGGGTAGCATAATGCTGTAAAGATTGAATTGTTTTTCGGCTGTGAAGCTTTTAGTTCCTTTGCCGGAAATCATGGTACCGGGCTCCATCTTATATTGTTTGCCGCTCAGTTTGGCGGGGAAAATAAGAAAGGACAGGTATTCATTTTTGTTAACAGCTTTTACTTTGGAAACGATTTTTATTTTACTGCCGACAACAACAGAATAAACGTTTGCCGTAATCTTTTGGTTGTCCAGCGTGAAAGTTTCCTCCTTAACGCCCAAGTATTCGGAAAGGGTAACGGTACCGCTGTCGAAATTTCCTTTAATTGTGTGGGATTTGCTTTCTGCCGCAGAGGCATACATCGGGAATAATACCGCAAGAGATAACGCCGCCGTCAGGATAACGCTGATGATTTTTTTCATAATAAGAGCACCCTTTCACTAAAAAGTTGATTCAACAACAATCTCAAACTTGTTTACTTCCACATGATTTACTAAAATTGTACCGTCCATTTTACCATCTCCCACTTTAATTTAACCGTTTATTTTTAAGTATTCTCTTGGGTTTTATGCTCGTCAACCCGCTTCATTACCGCCTTTGCCAGTAAGTACGCGGCAGTCGTAACCACAAACCCCACGGCTAACAATATGACAACAACATTCAGCCAATCTACAATCCCGATTGTGCCTTTTTGCACGGGCGCCCGAAACGCACCCTGGGTTCCGTACCCGATTTCAGAGGTTGTTACGGGCTGTACGAAAAACGAGAAAAAATCATTGTTCTGCTGCGACCCGATACGCGTATTGGGCAAGACTTGGACGAAGCCTCCAACTAAATCAACATTTTGGCCATGTCTTTCAAGGTATGCAGTCAATAAACTTTCACGGGCCAAATCCAACAAATCCGTTGCTTCATCAGTCGTGGTCCGCATATCCTCCCGCAACAGAAACACGTATTCATCATAGCTCTCGTATGTGCTGAATATGAGGTCGCTTCTGGCATTTAACGCCTCGCTTATCAGCTCCTCGAAGCTTCGGCTGTTATCCCTGAACCTGTCATTAAAACCATACAACTCGGAAAAGTTATCCGATATATATTTTGTAGGGTCATATTCAATGATTCGTTGATGCAATTCCATGAGCTGTTCATTTCTTGAATTGAGCGATTCGGCAATGCTTTCTTTTCCGGAATCTTGTGTTGATATAACGGCTTCACGCAAATCATTGATCGCAAGGTTAAGCGCCTCAATGCCCTCTGCGGCGCTGCTGCCAACACCATCCGACAACGCTGAAAACGATTCGTTTATTCCATCAATAAGGTTTAGCATCCATTCTAAAAACCCCGTAAAATAATCATTGCTTAAATCCGCCTGCAATACGAGCAGCTCCATGATTATCATACGCAGGGACTCCGCCGCTTCATCTATCAACGGGTCATAGGGGTCAATCATTCCCGGCGTCGCAACAGGCGGGTCTGTCACGCCCGGCGTCGCTGTCGTGCCCGGCGTTGCTGTCGTGCCCGGCGTTGCATAAGACTCTATCAATGAGACGAGAATCCCGCGCATTTCCTCATCAGATAAATATATGAGGTCTTCCTCGGATATTTCGGGCATATGATATGAGCTTTGCGCTTCAATTGCGGCAAACGCGTTTTCGATCGCTTCAGATTGTAATCCGGCCAGACTTTGCAGCCTTGAATTGCGGTCGTTATATTCACGCTCCTGCTCAGAAATCAATTGGTCAAAATTGCCTCCGCCTCTTGATTCATGCAGGATGTCAAAGGCGTCAAGCGCGTCGTTCACGCTTTGGGAATCTAAAAACACTTGTTCAGCATCCGCCAGTAATTCCCTGTAGTCTTCCGAAGCCGAATCCATATGCTCCCGGTACTTTTCGGAAAGTTCATTCAGTATCGTATCGTTTTCATTCATGTGCCCGCCAAAATCAGGATAATCAACATCCGGGATATCCCTTTCCTTATCCGAAACATTGAGGTTCGGCACCAATTCGGCCGCCACAAAGGTGCGGATTGAATCCGCGCTTTCCTCCCCGTTTTGCAGCAGCTCCATGATTGTCGTTTGGGCGTCGTGCAGCTCCCCGAACGCGGACGCCGTATACATAAACGTAATCGCTTCATTTATTTGCCGTTCCAGCCGCATAATTTTAAGAAGTGTTTCAATCGAATCTCTTTGAGAAAGGGTTGTGCTTAACTGATACCTGAATACCGCCCTTTCCGGTCTTACCGCGTTTATCCCCGCCAGTTGGTTTGAAAAATCGCCGGGGAAGCTTATCATCGCGGCATATGTGCCGTTGGTTATCCCGGTCTCGGCTGACGACCGTGACGCGAGGATGTATTCATCGTCAAACGTATCGATAATTTCATCCGCGAAATTGATTTCCTCTCCATTGTAGAGGACGCCCATATCTTGATTTACAACTGCAATATTTAATGAGTGGACTACAGAGGCGGCATGGCTGCCGGCTTCAAAGTCCGCTTGCATCCATATCCCCGCAAACACACCGGCAGCCAGCAGCAGCACGCCTAAAAGCATCGCCATAAATAAAGCAAGCACCCGCGTTAACATTGAAACCCCCACCTCTTATACCGGCAGCTTGAAGCTGCGCACACAAACACACGCTTGAGATTAAATAAGTGCCTGTGTTTTTGTTCCCGGTATTTTAATATTTCAGGCCATTTGCTTCTCGGCATCCATGAGCGGAACCTTTACCGGGACAAGCTCGCCTTTCCTGTAAAGCAGTGCGCTGTCCTGGCGCGGCTTGTATCCTCCAATGCCCGATACCTGCCAGATCGTTTGCGATATCGGCGCGCCGAGTATCAGCCCGCTTGTCGCTTCCTTGAACAGCTTTGACAATTCATCGAACCCCTTCATCCGGGACGAAAGGCTGGTTGCGATATAGCAGATACCCACAGTCAGGGATTCCCTTACAAGGGCTTCCGCGTTTGGCACTTTTGATTCTTTTAACATTTCAATAAAATTGTCAAAGTCGTCAATCACAACGCAAACCGTGGGCAGCGAAGCGTAAAACTGCCGCGGAGATAGCGAGGTTTGCTGTTCAAACTGCCCTTTTCTTTCTTGAACGGATTCTTTTAGCATCGTAAGCATGTCCGCCATTTTCGCGGCGTCCGCGCAGTAAAAGGTATTTTCTGTGTCCCCGAAATCATGGAGGTCCATATCCTTTGAATCTGATATCAATATCTTTTCCGCTGTTTGCTCCAATGACTTTAAAACCAGCCGGAGCAAATTTGTTTTTCCGCTTTGGGGCGTGCCTATGATAAGATGGACGGGATTGATAAGGCTGAAATACTGCACCTCAATTTCCTCAAAATCAAGCCCGACCGGCAGCATCGCGCGATCCGTGCTTGCCGCATAGCTTACCAAAACTTCATAATCGAGCGTCTCCGGCATCATCCGGATTCCATCGGCCGTTTGTCCGCTGTATTCGGCTCTAATCTCCTCGACAAGCGCGCCGATGGCTTTCGAGTAAGCGATATCATCCTCGTAAGGCACCGCCGTGTAAATCTGCATCATATTCACATTTGCGTATTTGATAAACGCGCGGCCCGGAACCTCGCCCAAGGAATAAGGGGTACGCCCGATAATCGCCGTCATATCGTTCGCATCGATTAAATGATGGGCGACTTTTTGCTTGAAATTGTTTAATACAACATACTTGAAAGCATTGCTGCGCGTTGCGGACGCGATGACGTAAATGCCGATACCGGCGCCGTCGCGGGTCAGTCGCGTCCAAAACTCTTCAAGCTCATTGCCCAATTCCCTGATTACGTCGTAGTTGTCGATTACAATCACAATCGCCGCAAGCTTCTTTTTTGAAACGGTATTATACATGGTGAAATTAAGCGCGTTGGCGCTTGCAAGCAGCGACTTTCGCTCCTGCATTTCCTCGCCGATCAGCTTTACAAGCTTTTCAAGCTTTTGTTCATCATCTATGGACATATAATCGGCGGTATGCGGCAACCCGCGCATTTGCGCGAGTGCTGCGTTGCCTAAGTCGATGATATAAAACTTAAGTAATTGCGGTGAGTTTTTAAGCGCAAGCGTAAGGATGATCGTCATCAGCGTAACGGATTTGCCAAAGCCAGACGATGCGAAGACTGCAAGGTTTCCGTTTTTCACAAAATTGTATATGAATTCCTCCTGCCGCTGCTGCTCGGGAATATCAATCATACCAAGGGGGACGTCCGCGTTAATCTCCGTAAAGATTGAAACGTCGGCGACGGATTTTGAGAATTTACTTGCGATATTCTTCTCAAGCGGAGGATGCCACGGCTTCCCGACGGGCTTTACATCCATGCTTTTATAGATTCCGCTTATATACGAAACGACCGCGTCAAGCTGTGTCAGCCGTGATTCCTCCACATCGCCGCCGCTTAAATCGTGGCCTAATACCTGGCGCTGGCCGAGCTTGTTGATGATATATACCCGGTCGTCATAATCCGCGCCCTCCTGGTTTTTGTTATATGACGCGCCGCTCCACGCCGATTGAAACAATTCGTAGATTTCATTGTTGCCGACTTGCAGATACGCCCGACCCGGCAATGTGATATTCGCGGCGTCGGGGGTTTTCAACACCTCGTTGCTGTCTGATGCGTCCTGAACCTTAAGCGCAAGCTTAAATTTACTGTTGCTCCAAATCTGGTCGTCGACAACGCCCGTGGGCTTTTGTGTCGCGAGAATCAAATGGATTCCAAGGCTCCGCCCGATACGCGCGGCGCTTACAAGCTCCGACATGAAATCCGGCTGTTCCTTTTTAAGCTCCGCAAACTCGTCCGATATGAGGAAAAGATGCGGCAGGGGGTCTTTTGCTTCCCCTTTTTTAAACAGCTTGTTGTACTGGTTGATATGGTTTACGTTATATTCGCCGAATACCTTTTGCCGCCTTGAAAGCTCGCTTTTTATCGAAGCCATCGCGCGCATGCTTTCGCTGCCGTCAAGATTGGTTATCATTCCAAGCAGATGCGGCAGGTCCTTGAAAAGCCCAGCCATACCGCCGCCCTTGTAGTCAATCAGCAGGAATCCCACTTCATACGGATGAAAATTCACAGCCAAGGACAGGATATAGCTTTGGATAATCTCACTTTTTCCCGAACCGGTCGTGCCTGCTACAAGCCCGTGGGGTCCATGCGCTTTTTCGTGCAGGTTCAAGTCTACGAAATCATCCTTCGCCCGCACGCCAAGCGGGACTGCAAGGCTTTTATGCGAATTGCCGGCAGACCAGCGTGCCGTCACGTCAAGCTCACCCGGATGCTGAATATGATACATTTCAAAGAATGTGATGCTTTCAGGGATTTGCGTGGAGACGCCCTGTACATGCGTGAGCGCCGCAAGGCAGCGCGACATGGCTTCCAGATTAATATTTTCCGTTCGCTGCAATGAAACGGAAAGGTTCCTGAGCTTACCCTCGTTTAAGGATAACACCGCGTTTTCCGCGTCGCCAAGCTGTACCACCGTCTTAATGTTTTCAGGCAGGCTTGCCATCATATCGGTGGTGTATATGATTGAAAAACCGATGCCGCTGTCTTTTTCCTGAAGATACTCCATGATGGAGTGGTTAATCACAAGCTTCGGCTCGTCGATTACAAAAACATAGTGCGGCAGGAAAACGCTTTCCTTTTTCTGTTCCTCTTTTTTGAGCTTGCGTTGTTTTAATATCTGCGTGAGGTTCCCGAGCACTTGGTCGCGGACATTTTCCCCGTCGATTACGCCCGTTACGTTGATTGCTTTGATTTTAAAATGCGGATACCACGAAAGCCATGAAAACTCGTTTCTGAATTTTGAATCAAACAGGCATATGATTTCAACGTCATGATAGCTTTGGAAGAAGGCGATTTGCGTTAGAATCACCATAAGCTGCTCGTGGACGTTGTGCTTTTCCCCGACGATACCAAGGTGTGCTTTCTTTAAATCAATCACGGTCGGCAGCATACCGGTCCGCGAAAACGCATCGGCGATTTCTCTTGCTTCCGTTAAAAGCGGGTCTTCCTTCGCTTGGATTTCCTCTGAACCGCGGGAAACCGTGTAGCTGCACGGGTGCGAAGAACTACCGATGGCAACCGTCAAAAAATCATCGTCGTTTGCGTTTCGTTCATAAATCCTGCTCGAATATCCACGGGTCATCGCTGAAATCTCTGAAAGCGCAGGGTAATGATAGGTAAGCGAGGCTTCCTGTTCTTTTTTCAGCTTGTAAAGGGTTTTACGCTGCCGTAAAAGGTATGCTTCATAATTTTCCTGACGCGCGGCTTCCGTTTCTTTCGCGTCCTTTTTTTCCTGAAAATAATTCGTGACGGTCATTACCGTGGACGTCAGCGTCGTCGCGATTCCAATCAATGCGTAGATTCCGCGCGGGATGAATATCATGACGACAATCGTCATGATGAGCATGACAAGCGGCGGGACAATCAGCTTTAAAAGCTGCCCTTTCTGTTTTTCAGGCTTCGCCGGCGGGTCGGTGAGCTTCACCGTATCCGTCGGTATCCTCTTTATGATTCTTGGTGAACGCTTATAAACAGGAAAACCCTCAAAGGGCTTCGCGATTTCACCGAGATAGTCTAAATAAATCCCGTTAGAATCAATATCTCCGTCTGTCACAATATCGTTTTCCCTGACGGTAATCTTCATCCCGCCGATAAAAATACAGTCCCCGGCTGATAAAGCGGTCCGGTTTTGTTTTACAAGCTTTCCGTTTACATAAGCCTCGCCGCATTCAAGGTGCAGCGTTTCCGGTTCGATTGTACAGAAAAGGTCATGGTTTGTTATAATGTCCGCGTAGTCCTTGTTTCCCACATAGATCCGGCCTTGCTCCGGGAAGCGATACAGCCGTCTTTTCCCAAGGAACCAATATACGGTGCGGCCGCCGATTTGACAGGGAGTATACGGCTGCAATAAAGAATCGTTTATTTTAAGACCCTCGGAGGTTTTTTGACAGGTATATTCTACATTTCTTGAAGATGGTATCATTTGCCTGTTAAGATGAAAGCTGCCGGTCACCGGACTCTCATGATAGCTGCCATTTGAGAAAATAAGGAGGCTTTCCATTAATCCAAGGCCTCCTCTTTGTCTAAAATCTCTTTTTCCAAATTAGAGATTTGCTGGCTCAACTCTGACAGGCGTGTTGATTTTTCTTCGCCGGTTAAAGCCGCGTCGTTTTGCACATGAACCTCGTAGCTTACAAGCGCGTACAAAATCAGCTCGTCGCTTCCGATGCGGTGCGCCATATCAATCGCGTTATCGAAGTCCAGCCTGCCGATATATATCCAGTAATACAGGATATTGTCTTCGGTTCTCACCGTAAGCCCCGATAAGATATTATCCTTTTGCGCCCTTGTTAAGCTTTCGCTATTCACATACGCGCGCGCAAGCTGATATCTTGTCTCTTTTGGCAAGGATTCAGGTTCAATATTTCTCAAGCTGTCGATGGCGCTGTCAAAATCCTCCCGCAAAAAATAGTGCTCTGACGCAAGCAGCGTTCTTTCAAAAGGAAGCGCTATCAATCCGATATACACAGCCACAAACCCGGCGATCAAAAAAAGCGCCAGCAAAACGGGCGTAAGGATTTGCATAATCTTGTACCGCCTGCGATCCACAAAAACCTTTTCCTGCCGCTGGATTTTAGATTCGCGCGCATATTGCTCCTTCAATATATTTTTGATATCCGAAACGGTTTGCGCGCCAATGAACGGGCGCAATAATTTTTTCTTTTTGTAAAGGCTCCCACCGCCTTTGAGATAATCGTCGAAGTGGTACCGCGGGTGTAACATACAGCCAATCAGCGCTTTGTATTCCTCTATGAAGTCATGCCGGTTATCTTCAGAATTCAAATCGCGGAACAGGATTTTCGGCTCTAAATTACGGTCTATGTATACATTATCAGGCTCTAAGCTAAAACTATATTCATCGGAAATACCGAAAAGCCCCGAAATGTTTAACAGCATACGGAGCTTTTCGCATATGGTGAAGTTCTGGATTGACGACACCGGTGAAAGCTCGTCAAGGTGATAAGTAAATATCGCGTTTTCATCATCCGCGTCAATGTTCACCGGAACAAACAGGGCATTTGAAAAGCCAAGCCTGTAAAGCTTATCCGCGCCGGCAGCAAGGTCAAAAAGCTTTACTGTTTTCTCAAGTGTTTTTTGTATTGCTTTCTCATTCGTCAACAATTCTTTCCCACCCCGTGATGTTTATTTTATTTAACGGCAAACAGGATGTCGCCGTTTTCAATTTCAGCTTCCGCAAAAGTAAAATAAGCGCTGACGAGCCTATGTTGCAGCGCTGATTTATAAAATTCCGGAAGTGTTGGCAGGCTTAGATTGAAGTTTTCATCTAAAGCCTGCGCCGCGTTTTGTATCGGAAGGTTCGCGTCGGCCTGAATATTATATTCATTGCCTTTCAGGTTAATCGTTACTGTAAGCTGCATTCTGCTTTCGCTTCTTTCTCTGTTTATGTCGGCGCCTGCTGAAAAGAAATCCCGTAAAACATAACAGCAGGATTGATAAAAATATAATCACAGGGTTATATCCACGCGATTCATCTTCCATAACCGGCCTGTGATGCCTGTCCGGGTCAAATCCGGTATGAAAAAGGCCGAGGTTTTCCGCTTTTTCCTGTATCCTCTCACTTTCAGTCCTTATATCCATATCGGTTTCGTCAAATATCCCCAGAATGGTTTGCCGCCGTTTTTCTTCCATGAATAAGCTGTACTGTCTTTCTATCTCCGCGCTTTTAGGCGTGAACATACGAATCTCCAGTGAATCCGCCGCCGACATATATGTGCTTTGGCGCTCCCTGATTGCCTCAACCCTGATGTTAAGGCCGTTGCTATCCGACGCAAACGCCAAAAATGATAAGATTATCACAGACACGAAAAATGAAACGAAATACCTCATAATATTTTGAAACCCCGTAAATTTACATAAAAACAAGGACCGTCGCAAAACATCCAACAGCTAAAGATGATAATCTAAGATGTAAAAGTTGGTTGTAGCTTGCAACTGCCCCTGTAGACTTCGCAAAATCAAATATATCTATTATCCGCGAATCGCTCCGGCCATTTGCTGGTCGAGATCCTCGAAGTTTTGCGCCATCTGCGCCGTTTGCTGTGATAAGGTTTCCGTCATTTCCTGCCCCTTTACAAAATGAGGGCGTATCTCCTGGTACTGCGACTGAAACGCCTGTGCCGCTTGCCCCTCAAACTCATCCTGAAGCCGGGAGATTAAGTTGTCAAGACCTGATATGATTCCTGAAATCTCCTCCGCCTTTTGCCTGTATTCCGCGCTTCTTGCACGTAATTCTTCCGGTGTGGTTCTGATTTGACCTGCCATTTTGTCCTCTCCTTTTGTCTTTATATTTTAGTGTCATGTTTGATAAAATTTTATCAAATAATAAGATATTTGTCAATATTTTGTATAAATAATTCTGCGATTTGGATAATTTGATGATTTTATACAAAATTTTCTATCTCGTATTGTAGGCGCTGCCGATAAATGAAGGTCTTACAGGCCAGCAATGCGGATCAACTGATTCCTCGCGTTGTAGCTGTGCTCCTTCAGCGCGATCACCCCAACCCATAATATCTGGATCGCACCGGCGTCAAGCAATGCTTGTGCCGACCTGTATCGTTCCGTACCAACAGACCAAAGAAATTTGCGCCGCTTATGTTGCAGGAGCTTAGCAGCAATAAAGATATTATTAAAATGATAATAATAATATTGATTTTCATCCTTTTTTCCTCCACATAACACATTAGAAGCAATTATTCCGGGCAGTCTTCTAACTGTATATGTGCCGCGATAATCGCGTCCATGCCTGTCGCGAGGGCGTTTGCGGCGGCCAAATACATTGGCATGATTCTCCACTTTAATTCAAAGGTTGATTCCAATTGTTCAGCTCTTTAAAATGCTTTAGCTCCTCTTGGTAGCTAAAGAAATCAGTTAATTCAAAATAGCTTTTGTTTTCATCGTATGAACCGTCAGAATTAAACAACATGACAACAACTCGCTCACTTGGAGTCTTTCCAGTTCCCCAATACATAGAACGTCCATAATCATCCATGATAAAAAAATAAATTCGTCCCGCGTGATTAAGCGCATCTTCACCAAGCGCTTTTTGATATAATGGAAAAACTTGTGAGTTTTTTAATGGACCTGCCCCTTTTCTGTTAACGATTTCAGCCTTTTTGCATTTACTGAGGTCGATTTCCGTTTCCCAATCATTTTTTCTTTTCAGTTTTTCGATATCTTCAGCTAAAAAAACTCCTTATCTCCTCGGTTGATTTCGTGTAAGGATTCCCTTCAGATGTTGATATAAAGTTATAATCCGGGTAAAACCAAACATATGCAACCCCTCCCTCATCCAAATTTTTAAATGTCATACCTAACAAATAACCACAATTCTGAACAAAAGGCATGAAATTAGGAACAAGACGTCATATTTAGGGAACGGAGAGAGTATCGTGGGACAAAGTGCTTGGATTGAAGCCCTAAGTTACATAATTAATATTCATATCCTGTTGATAGGCGTCTTATCGGGACAATTACGCAAAAAATTAGCGATCGTGCTATTTTTCATAGGATTCTCTAGTACAGTTGTTATTTCTAGCTTGTGGATAATCAGTGTTTTTCAAGTTAGAGACAGTGTTTTATATGCTTTCAGCGCAATTCTCCATGTCGGTATAACTATCATTAGCATCTTGACTGCTAAAAAAATAATGTTCTCTAAAATTGCACGCTCTTTATTTTTAATTTCATCGCGCCAAAAAACTTTTATGCTAATATGCATATGGGGCAGCGCTATCATGGCATATCTGTTAATCGAGATGTTTTATATATTCCCCATTACAATAAATCTAATTATTATTCAAGTTATTTGTGCTGTAATGCTCATTATGTTCGGTATCCTCTGCCCGTTATGGATTGCCGGTACCATTTCTTCGATGCATTATCAGGCGGTTTCCAGTTCGGCGGAACAACAGATAGATAACCAAGTCCAGCATTATAGCCAGTTGATTCAAGCAAACAAAGATGTGCGGCGGTTCCGTCACGATTTCGATAATTTGAAAATTGCGTTGATTAGCCATCTTAACCAGCGGGACATAGAAGCTGCTATAGAATGCCTAGGGGCGCTTGATGAATCCATAAACCTTGATTTTTTCGCATTTAGCACCGGAAATCCCGTATCGGATGCCCTGCTTTCTGAAAAGAGAAATAGAGCGGAAAAAATGAATGTACAACTGACCTTTGATGGAATGATTCCGCCAAAGGGTATTGAAGCTACAGATTTTTGCGTTATCTTGGGCAACATATTGGATAACGCACCGGAAGCCTGTGAAAAAATAGAAACCCATCACATGAAGCGATGGGTTTCAGTCAGAGCATTTTTTGAAAATGGATTTTTCTTTTTATCAGTGGAAAATCCGGTGGATGCAGAAATTCCAATTCATGGGAACGTGCCCCTCTCCACAAAAAGCGATAAAACTTCGCATGGATTTGGGTTATATTCCGTGCTAACTACAGCGGAGCGTTATGATGGAATATTGAAGTTGGATTGTAAAGACAGCGTATGGACTACAAAGATAGAGCTTGTATTGGATGAAGTTTGAGTATCGACTTGCATAATAAAGCGCGTGAATATTTCAATTTTAAAGATATTTCTCAATTTCGCACAAATATATTGCAATTGGGAATAAGAGGTCGCATTATGGGAATCTCAAATTTATTAGAGGACGACGCGGCATCCTGATTTTAAAGTGTTCGAAAACGTCCGAAAGCAGGCAAAATCCCCATCAGGCAAAATCTGATGGGGATTCACAAAACCGCTTCACTATGCGGAAAATTTGGCTGGGCTGGATGGATTCGAACCATCGGAATGACGGAGTCAAAGAAATAATTTCTACAGATTATCTGATATTATTTTGTATTAAGCAATCCCATCTAAAGCCTTATTGCAATCGGGTTTTTGATGGAATTGCTTCCTTTTTTGTTTTATATGCGAAAAAAAGAATTTTTCGTTTTCTAACAGAAAGTGTTAGAAAAGCGCTGCCCATTTTTCTAATTATAAACCCCTGCAAGTTTTTTAGATGTATCAGTATCAGGCAGAACAGTGAAATCCGATACAACTGCCAGCATTTTATCACGCAATGGCTGTGATGTGCTCCCAAGTTCGTCCAAAACGGTTTTTGACAGGTAAACGTCACATTCGTTAAGCCTTTCCCATGCGGCTTTTGTCATCGCCATGCGCTCCGGGGTGCGTTTATCAAATAATGCGCTGACTACCGAATTTGTATTCTTATTATACTCCAAAGCAAGCTGCAAATCAACTGTCTTAAAGCAGGAATACGTATCACTTGCCGCTGAGAAAAAATCCTTTATGCAGGGTAGGATGCAAAGAAATCCTATATACTGGAAGCGCTGACGGCAAAGCAAAATTTATTCTATTGGATTTGCTTCGGCACAGCCGGACGATGCATTTGCATCAAAAAGGCAATGCCCTTGCGTTGATTCAGCAATGGCTCGGTCATGCAAATCTTGAAACAGCTCTCGTTTATGCTTATGCGGATACCGAGCATAAACGCAAGGCCCTTGAAGCGTCGATTGACCCGAACAGCCCGCTCACGAAACGCCGAAACGCACAGCGTTTTACGCTCTCAGACGATGACACCGTAAGAAAGCTATATGGTTTGGTATAGTACCATCGCACTTGCGAAAATGAGTTAATCATTACGCATTGTTTTTAATCATCACCTCCGTACTTTTAATCATCACCCGCATTGACCGTCAGAGCAATAATGTCAAGGTATAAATTGAAAACCACCATCAAGCTACAAAAATCTTGACGATGGAATGTGATATTTGGTTTTTACTTTTTCCTTGTTGTTATACTCTAAATATGGTATGCTCTAGTTAATTCTCATTTTTCAGTCATCGGAGGCAGTTATGAAATATCGGGGCAAGTTGTTCAGGTCAAGAAAAATCTATGATTTGAAATCAACAGACAAAATATTTTTAGAGGCTATGAAATCTAACATTGATTTTCATGTACGCCATTGCCCTGAATACCGGGATATTCTTGAGGTGTTGGACTTTGACAAAAGTGTCCTTCGCAGCACAAACGACTTACATAAACTCCCCCCATTGCCAACATCATATCTGAAAAACCACACTCTCACGAGTAAACCTTATGATAAATTTTTGCTGAAAACATCTTCATCTGGGACAGGCGGCAAAAAAACACTGAGCGGTTTTGATGTTAGTTCGGCATTTTGGGGGTTATGTATGCTCCTAAAAATTTTCAAATATCACAATCTGCTCTCCTTGCGGCGCACAAATTATATCATATTAGGCTATCAGCCAGATAAATCTAATCAAACAGCTATGGCAAAAGCGTTGAAGGGTATTACATTTCTGGCTCCGCAAAAAGGAATTGCATATGCGCTCAAGGTCAAAAATGGTGAATATTATGCTGATATACAAGGGTTAGTGGATTCTCTTTTAAGGTTTAGCAAACAAAACCACCCTGTAAGAATTGTTGGCTTTCCTGCTTATATGAAAATGTTTATTGACGAGCTAAACGAAAGAGGTATCAAGATAACCCTGCACAAGAACTCCAAAATGCTTCTCGGCGGTGGGTGGAAAACATTTTTTGCAGAAGAAATTAGCAAGGATAAGCTATTTTCAATGGTGAGTAATACACTAGGGGTTCGCCGCGAAAACTTCAAAGACCATTTCAGCACAGCCGAACATCCGATAAATTATGTTGCGTGTGAAAACGGTAACTTCCATATCCCTGTTTTCAGTCGTGTAATTATCCGTGACGTTAATACACTTGAACGTACGCCCAATGACACGCCCGGATTGCTGAACCTAATAACCCCTTTGCTCTCAAGCGTACCATTCGGAAGCATTATGACTGACGATATAGCTGTAATGCGAGATGCTGGCAAATGTGGTTGCAAAATACCCTCTCCACACTTTGAACTTATAGGTCGTGTAGGTCTTGCGAGTATAAAAACTTGTACACAGGCGGCATCCGATTATTTGAAAAACATTTAATAGTGCGGGGGTGATTTTGTGAATCTGGTAAACGGTAAAATAATCAGCGGTGCTGAATGCGATGACGTTCTCGAAAAAATTGATGAAATGATTACCGCTACGCTGTGCAAGCCGCTGCTTGATGTAAATACTGTGATGAATGCTTGCGATTATTTAGCTTGCAATATTGAAAGCCTTGAAGTCATAAATAGATTGCCGGAATTGGGCGTTAGCAATCGTTTGGCAGAGATGTACCTTGGCCAGATAAAGGAGATGCTAAGTGCAGAGGCTCTGAAAAATCGAATAAAGACTGAACTTGGCGACGCTTATGATAAACCGCGCACACTTACATATCTGCATAGCGGCGCTACTGCCGTCCAAATGATTGCCCCGCTGGGAGTCCTCTTTCATATAACGGCGGGCAATGTTGACGGATTACCGTTCGTCAGTGTGCTTGAGGGATTGTTGACAGGAAACATAAACATTGTCAAGCTTCCAAAAGAGGAAGGTGGAATAACAGTCTCGTTGCTGGAAGAGCTGTTCAAGGTAGAGCCGTCTTTAAGAGAATACGTTTACGTTTTTGATTATTCCTCAAAGGACATTTATGCCATGAATAAACTGGCAAAAGTGGCAGACGCAATCGTGATTTGGGGAGGAGATGAAGCCGTCAAAGCGGTTCGCAGTTTAGCAGACCCCAACACGAAAATAATAGAGTGGGGTCATAAAATTTCATTTGCCTATGTTACAATGAATGGCATCAACAATGATAGCCTTGAAAGGCTTGCAGAAAATATATGTCTTACCAATCAGCTTTTTTGCAGTTCTTGTCAAGGCGTTTTTCTTGATACTGATGATATGGAAGAAATATACACTTTCTGCGAGATGTTTTTACCGATACTGGAGCGGATATCTTATAGAAACCCAATTGCATTGGATTCTGCATCTGAACTATTTGCCAAAGCACAAGTTACATTGCAGCTATATCATGCCAAGATAGAAAATCGAAATAGCGACAGCCGCATTTTTAGGGGGCGGGATTGCAGCATAAGCGCATATTCGGATAGTATACTTGAACCTTCAATAATGTACAGGAACATTTGGGTTAAGCCACTAAAAAAAGAAAAGATAATTAGCCTTCGTCCATATAAAGGTTATTTGCAAACGGCGGCTCTTATTTGCAGTGATGATGAACATGATGATGTTTCGCGCAATCTGTTGCAGACGGGACTTGTCAAAATTTCCGATGGCTTCGATATGTCAAATTATGCGTTTGGCGAAGCACACGACGGCGTCTTTACACTGCGGGGTTATACAAAACTGGTTTCTGTGCAAAAATAGAGGATACTTTTAACAGTACCCTCTATAATATAAAGCATCCAGTGTTTTTTTGATCTGTTCGTGCGAGCAACGCAAATTTTAATCAGCACCTAACTTGGCTAACCCCCTCGTTAATTCTCAGGGTTTTTTCCGCAGTGCTGATTAGAAATATTTGATGATAACCCTTAACGTTACCCGCGATATTGGCGGCAGACAAAACCCGCGGTACACTAGGAAATCCCTAGGGGCTGTTGAATTTGTCAACAGCCCCCAGATTCTTTTTTCTCTGTGTACTTTTCGAGCGGTTTAAGATTCCCCCCATGTCACCCCACCAAACCTTGCAATTTCTTCATGCGCCTAATCAGATAAATCCCCGCTGTCGTGAAAATCAACGCCATCGAAGTAAGCGCCCACAGTACTGCGAAATGTAACTCTCCGGCGCTTGAATCCTCAGGGAAATAAATCCATTTGCCGTTTTCATCCTGCCTGTAGAATCCGCGCGGGATGCCTTCCTCACAAAGCAGGACGAAACTGCCGTCTTCATTCTCGATTAAGGTGTAACCATTTTCGAGATGATGCGCGTTTGCCTCCATCATGCTTAACAGGGATTGCGGGATGAATATGCCGTTGTTTTCGCTTACGGCGGCGGGGGTATCGCTGTCGTTTTCGGTTTGCGCGGGGGGCTCAGGTTGAACATTGAGATTTCCGCCGCTGCCGCTGCCGCCGTTTCTGGTTGTGTTTGTATTTGTGTTTGCGCCGGTTCTGGGTCCAACTGGAGGAGCGGGAGGCGGTTGCGTTGATGGCGTCACCCTCGCCTGTGCCGGTGGCTGTGCGGGTGGTTGCGCTGGAGGGTTAGTGTTGCCATCGCCAGTTCTGGTGTCTGTTTCGGCGCCGGCGTCGGTTCATTACCCTGGCTGTTGCCGTTGCCTTGACCGTTACCATTATCATTACCCTGGCCGTTTTCGTTTATCTGATTGTTGTCGTTGTTTCCGTTATTATTGCTGTTGCCATTGTTATTGCCATTGTTGTTTGTATTGCTGTTGTTTGTACTGCTTATGATTCTGATTGCAACGCTTACCTCATCCGCGCGAAGGCCGACGCTGTTTTCTACGTTGAGGTACATTACATAGTTCCTGTTGACTACGGAATTTTTTATCCGGTCAAAATCTGTATTGCGTTCGGCATGGAATGTGATTTCCAATTCATTAAGCGGAATTTCGCCGTCACGCTTATCCGTCACCCTTACCTCTGCCCGCTCAAGAAGCGCCTCGATTGTGGCGGGACGGTCCGTGCCGGTGTAGATTACCTCCGGCATGGCGTTGATTGCGAGTTTTGTGAAGACCGCAAGTTCATCGCCTGTGCTGTTAGCATTCACGCAGAATGGCGGAAGAGAAAGCGAGAAAAAAGGGACTGAAACAAGGCAAAAAGGAGAAGACAAGGAAGTAGGGGACATAAAAGAGCGCGCAAAAGCCGGAATGTAAAAGTCCGGAAATTGCGCGCAAAATGACACCCCTTTTTTCGCGCGCTCTTTAGGTCTGCTTTTTTGCATTCTATTTTACGTTATCTTATTTATCTTGCTATTCTTGCTATCCCTTTCCGTCGTTTTTTGAGAAAATTAACAGTAACCTTAACCTGATTAGGCGCGGTACTCCCATTTTAATGGATATTTACAGGCGTATTACGCAATTTTCCGCTTTGTTAAGAGACTATTTCACTCTTGACAAAACCGCAAGATTACAAGCCGCAAAAGATATGATATACTAAAACATGTTCTCTTAGGTATGATTGTGTTCAGGTGTGATTGTGAATTCCCGGGGGCAGGTGCGCTTATGTGAACAAATATGAACGACAGTTCATGTGCAGTTCAGCACACTCGCGAAGCGAGGGGAATAGAATCCCGACAACAAAAGAAAAACACGGCTTCCATGCCGTATATACTAACAAGAATTTTTACCATGACCTGCCCGCGTACAGGTATAAATAATTAAATAGCCATAACGATGACTATGATTACCCGAATGGGCCATCATGGTCTTTTTTTGCATTTTAGCGATTAATAAGCTCAAAATATCGGGCGGCCGCCAACCGTACCGGTAGGGATTCACTCATAAAATACAATAATTTTATCAAAAAACACAAACCTGCATGGCGATGGCAGGTTTTCCCTAATTGCAGGGACATCGCAAGGGGACGCTTGGCAGCGTCCCCGGGTGGAGCAGCCGGAAAGTTCACGCCGCCGGCAGCTTCACATCGTATGGCAGGGCGGAATTTACGCGCCGGTGGCGATTGTTGCGCCTGCTTGCAGGATTGTTCGGATACAGATATTGCACTTCTGTATCTGGCACGGCGTTCTCCGTGGAGCCGATTTTGCTCCGGCCTCTTTTAGGGGCGCAGACGGATGATGATGCTCAACACAGGGTCTTTTCTGAACGAGACGGTGGGATTGGCGTTTCAATTAATGGACTTGCTTCCAATCTTGGATTTCCCACAGCAATGCAGTTTATCAGGGATTTGTCCACATCTCGTTCTGGCAGCTTTCAGGGTAATTTCGCTGGAGAACCGGCGAAAACGCTCAAAGCGTACGTGATAGCTGCGCCCTTTCTCGGATACATAAATAGTCTTAGATTATGGAGGTCACACAATATGTCTACTACAAACATATACGCAAATCTGCTCGTACAGTTCGAGAAGGTTTTCAAGCACAACAGGCAAGGCAGCTACAAGACAAAGCAAAGGTATGGCGAGGCGTTCAAACGGTTCCTGTATTTTCTGGCAGTAGAATACCGGCTGGAGCGGATTGCAAACATTGCCGTCGCGAAGGCACAGGAACTCGGTCGAGAAGATTATGCGACAGTTTTCTGTCTGGCTCGGTATGCGGCGCTTCGGTTGCATGAATGTTTCAGAATTGACACACAAACCGCGGCAAATGCCGTAAAAACGGGAATCATTACAATCAAAGGCAAAGGCGGGCTTGTGCGGGATGTGCCAATCAATCTCAGCATTGAGATTGAACTGAAAAAGATGCTGTCAGTGACGCCGCGAGGACATAAGCTTTTTGTAAAGCCTGACGACAGAACGCATCTTGCCATGCAGCGGGTTGAGGAGTTTATCCGTTATTACAAGCCACAAATCCAAGATTCCTGCTCTACGCGTCCGCTGCATTTTCACGGGCTTAGGCATACTTGCGCGGTCGAATGGTACAAAGGTTATATAGAATCCGGCGACAGTGAGTTCCAAGCGCGGAAGAAGGTCGCTAAACTGCTCGGGCATTCCCGTGATGATGTGACAAAAGTTTATCTGGCGTCGCTCACTTCAGGAGAACGGTGATGTCGATGTATAGAATGTTTCACGGCTATCCCGATGTAGTTACCGTTAATCAACTGTGTAAAATGCTGGGGATTGGGCGCAATACTGCATATTCATTGCTGAAATCGGGACGTCTTAAATCCGTCCGCATTGGTATCAAGTACAGAATTCCCACTAGGTGGATAGAAGATTATTTGAAAGAAAATAGCTAAAAAACGAATTGAATCAAGCGGCTGCCTGTGGTAAAATTATCTTATCAGATAATCTGTAGGCAGCCGGAAAGGAGTATTAAAATGACAGGCAGCTTACATATCAAAAACGATACCTATTACATGGTGTTGAATGTCTACGCAAACGGCAGGCGCAAACAAAAATGGGTGAGTACTGGCTTTTCTGTGAAAGGGTACAACAAGCGGCAGGCTGATAAAATATTGCTGGAAACATTGGCAGCCGGTGAAGTCCCCGAAAAGCAGCCCTTACCCGAATTGCCGCCGGAGCAGATATTATTCGCCGATTACATGTCAGATTGGATTGCCAAGATGCAGCATTATGTGAAGCAAATTACCTGGCAGCATTACCACACCGTCACAACCAAACGTATTATCCCGTATTTCACGCCCTTGAAGCTGACCATGCAGGCAATTAAGCCAATCCACATCCAGCGGTTTTATGAGCATTGCTTAACAGCACCGCGGCTTGACGGAAAAAAAGGTAATATCACGACCTCCACGATAAAGCATATCCATTCCAATTTTCATAAGGCATTGGAGGATGCGGTGCGGTTGGAACTAATTCCATACAATCCGGCTTCGCGGGTGAAACTGCCGAAGCGCCAGAAATATCAAGCGAAATACTATACGCCGGAACAGGTGCGAAAATTGTTAGCGGCTTCTAAAGGCTCATTTGCGGAACCGGTCATTTTTATGGCGGCAAATTACGGCTTGCGCAGAAGTGAAGCTACGGGCATCAAATGGAGCGCAATCAACTTTGAGGATAGCACCATAACAATCCGGCGTACGGTGGTGGCAATCAAAGGCGGCGTTGTCAGGCAGGATATCACCAAAACCGCTAGCAGTTATCGTGTTCTACCGTTAATGCCGCAGGTTCGGGAATTCCTCATCGGATTAAAGGAACAGCAGGAATTTCTCGAAAGTGCAATCGGTGAGAACTTCAACCCTGACGGATACCTCTGTGTCATGGATGACGGTACGCCGCCGCATCCAAGCTCAATTTGCAAGCTGTTCACCAAAGCGATGGACAATGCCAGGCTTCCACGCATCCGGTTCCACGATTTGCGCCACACATGCGCAACTTTATTGCAGGACGACGGCGTGGATTTAAAGGATATACAAA
Organism: Oscillospiraceae bacterium; assembly: GCA_009777635.1. GTDB lineage: Bacteria > Bacillota > Clostridia > Oscillospirales > Ruminococcaceae > WRAV01. The sequence continues at coordinate 20,729 of WRLK01000034.1, forward strand.
ATTATCTCGGACACAGCAATTTGTCCACAACGGCAGACATATATGCCCATAGGGATTTTAGTCATCAAAAACGCACGGCTTTTGTTGCGGCAAATATTATGAGCGAGGCTTTTGACAAGGCTGATGTTTCATGAAATCACAAACCGTGGCAAAACCGTGGCAAAACCGTGGCAAACACCCTAAATCAAGAAAAAACTGCTGTCTGCCGCACAGCAAACAACAGTTAATTCTCCGCATAACAATGCGATAAATTGAATGGCTGGGCTGGATGGATTCGAACCATCGGGATGACGGAGTCAAAGTCCGTTGCCTTACCGCTTGGCGACAGCCCATCATGATGGCGGAAGCTTTAAGCTTCCGCCGTTTTGGGGTGGATAATGAGAGTCGAACTCACGACCTCCAGAGCCACAATCTGGCGCTCTAACCAACTGAGCTATATCCACCGCACCACGCGCCTGATTTTACACGCTATAATATTATACACAATCCGAAAGGCTCCGTCAAGCGGTTACGCGAACACTTTTTCCTCCGCTTCATGAATTTCGGGAACCTCTTCGTACTTAAGCTGCGATACGCCCATGTTTAGCTTAGCGGTCGCAAGCATGAGCTTGATGCGGTTTTCCTGATTGATGCGGCTTGCGCCGGGATCATAATCGACGGCGACAATGTTTGCTTCAGGGAAATTATCCTTGATTTTTCTAACCATGCCCCTTGCGATGATGTGATTTGGCAGGCATCCAAACGGCTGCGCCGAAATAATGTTTTGCACGCCGGAATGAATGAGCTCCAGCATTTCCGCCGTCAAAAGCCAGCCCTCGCCCATTTTTACGCCGTGGTCTACATAACCCTGCGACATAGTAACGACTTTTTCAAAATCGGCGGGGGCTGTGAACATACCGTGGCCTTTTATTGTTTTTACCATCTGCCGCTGCTTTTTAACAAGGAACCCGGCCGCCAGCTTAAATCCAAGATACCCCATGCCGCCTGTGCCGTAAATCTTTTTATCGAACAGGCGGTTATATACGCAGTACATGACAAAGTCAAGCAGCCCGGAGTTTACAACCTCGGCGCCCTCGGATACAAGATATTCCTCAAGGTTATTATTGCCAAGCGGGGCGTATTTTAAGTAAATCTCGCCGACGATTCCGACTTTTACCTTTTTTGCGCTCCTGTCCGCCTCGATATTCGAAAAATCGTTTAGAATCGCCTTGTAGTTTCTACTAAGCCTCACGAATAGCGGAGTTTCCATCTGATTCAGGAGTTTTTCCGTCCATTTTTCGACAAGAGCTTTCGCGTCGCCCTTCGTCTTTTCATACGGTATCACCTGATTGCTTATGCACATCAGAAAATCCGCATACAAAAGTGAATACACGATTTTTGTGAAAACCCTAAGCGACATTTTAAACCCGCTGTTTTTCTCAAGTCCCGAAAAATTAAGCGACAATACCGGCACATTGGTAAACCCGTTTTTCACAAGCGCTTTCCTAAGTAAATATATGTAGTTCGAAGCCCGGCACCCGCCACCCGTCTGCGTGATTAAAAGCGCGGTTTTATCGGCGTCGTACTTTCCGCTTTTGAGCGCATCGATAAACTGGCCGATGACGAGAAGCGCGGGGTAGCATGTGTCGTTATGTACGCTTTGAAGCCCCTCTTCGGCAATCCCCTTGTGGTCTGTCTTGAGCACCTCGACGTTGTAGCCGTCCTGCTTAAACACCTTTGCAATCAAATCAAAGTGGATCGGCAGCATCTGAGGAACTAAAATCGTATGTGTTTTTTTCATTTCTTTTGTAAAAGCAACCCGCTCTATGACGCCGTCCCGCCTCAAATGCGAACACCTTGCCTTTCTATCATCGCCGCAAGCAGGCTTCTCATCCTGATTTTCGCAGCGCCAAGATTTTTTATTTCGTCGATTTTTAAAAGCGTATAAAGCTTGCCGTTTTCGCGCAGGATATCACGCACCTCATCCGTCGTGACGGCGTCTATGCCGCAACCGAAGCTTACAAGCTGGACCATCTCCATGTTGTCGTGCTGCGCCACAAACCGGGCCGCGTTGTACATCCTTGCGTGGTATGTCCACTGGTTCAGCACGTTTAGCATGGGCTTATCATACAGATGGCTGACGCAGTCCTCCGTTATGATTACAAACCCCAGCGACGTCAAAAGGTTGTCTATACCGTGGTTTATCTCGGGGTCTACATGATACGGCCTCGACGCTATGACAATCACCTTCAAGCCTTTTTCACGCGCTGTTTTAAGCGCCGTTTCCCCCTGTAGAATCATATCCTTTCTAAACCTGCGATATGCATCATACCCTTTTTTCGCCGCCGCTTTCACTTCCGACGCCGAAAGACCCGGTATAACATCCTTAAAAATCCCCGTTGCCTTATTGATAAACGCCTTTTGGTCGTTCAAACTCAAATGCGGCGAAACAAAGCGGATTTTTTCTATATTCCCCATGTTTGCCTTGATTAGCTCGGGGTAATACGCGACAACAGGACAGTTAAAACAGTTATCCGAGATACCCTCGTCAAAATTGTAGCTCATACACGGGTAAAAGATCGTTGTAACGCCCTTTTGGATCAAATCCTCGATGTGGCCGTGCACTAGCTTCGCGGGGTAGCAAACCGTATCGGACGGGATAGTCCCCTGCCCTTTCATGTAAAGCTCCCGGCTCGACTGTGCGGAAAGTACGACCGTGCAATCTAAGCTTTTAAAGAATTCCGCCCAGAACGGCAGGTTCTCGTACATGTTGAGCGCAAGGGGTATGCCGATTGTCGCCCTGCCCCCGTCATGAAGCGGGTAATTTGATATGTATTCGTACTTATAACGCATGAGGTTCGGCAGTCCGGCAGCTTTTGCGTTCCCCGCTCCGAGCTCGCACTTGTTGCCCGATATAAACGGTTTTTCGCTGCCGCTGAACGCGTTGACGGTCAAGCTGCATTTATTGGTGCACCGCTTGCAGACCGCAGGCGTCGCCGTATGCGTAAACGCGGCGATCTTTTCGGCGGTGATAAGCCCGGATGCTTCGGGCTCATGTTCCATCGCGTACAAGGCGGCGCCGTAAGCGCCCATAAGCTCCGATATGGAAAGCCGTATCACGTCGCGCCCAAGCTCCCTTTCAAAGCTGCGAAGCACGGCGTCGTTTAGGAACGTGCCGCCCTGGACGACGATATTAGAGCCCAGCTCGTCCGCATTTTTCGCGCGGATGACCTTATACAGCGCGTTTTTGATGACGCTTACCGCAAGCCCCGCCGAAATTTCGCCGACAGTCGCGCCGTCCTTTTGCGCCTGCTTGACGGAGGAATTCATAAACACGGTGCAGCGGCTGCCGAGGTCCACGGGAGCTTTAGCAAACAGCGCAAGCTCCGCGAATTCAGCAATACCGTAGCCCAAGGATTTCGCGAACGTCTCGATAAACGAGCCGCATCCGGACGAACACGCTTCGTTTAAGATCACGCTGTCAACAGCGCCGTCCTTTATCGTAAAGCACTTGATGTCCTGTCCGCCGATGTCGATGATAAAATCGACATGCGGGTTAAAGTGCTTTGCCGCCGTAAAATGCGCCGATGTCTCAACCACGCCGAAATCGACGCCGAACGCCGCCTTTACAAGCTCCTCGCCGTAGCCCGTCACCGCCGCCGACGCGATCACGGTCTTATCACCGCATAGCTTCCGTATTCGCCCGATCTGCTCTTTGAGAACCGGCAGGGGGTTCCCCGCGTTGCCGACATAGTGCTTGTACAAAAGGTTTCCCGTATCGTCGATCAGCGCAACCTTCGTGGTGGTGCTTCCGGCGTCGATGCCGAGATACGCCTTGCCTTGGTATGTATCGATATCGCGGTTTAAAACGCTCATCTTCGCGTGGCGCGATTGAAACCTTTCGTATTCGTCACGGCTTTCGAACAGCGGCGGCATAGATTCAAGGCGGCTTCCGGCCTCGTCGGTATCGGAAAGCCTTAAAACAAGCTCATCAAATGTAAGCGATGCGCCTCCGGGCATTCCTTCCGCGTAATATGCGGCGCCGAGCGCCACGAAATACGGCGCCATAGCCGGGAATATCGCATTTTTCTGCGTAAGCCCCAGCACATTAGTAAACCGCTTTTGCAGTCCCTTTAAAAACGAGAGCGGGCCGCCTAAAAACAACACGTTGCCTTTGATCTCGCGGCCTTGCGCGAGTCCCGTTATCGTCTGGTCGACTACTGCCTGAAAGATGCTCGCGGCGATATCCTCCTTGCGCGCTCCTTGGTTTAAAAGCGGCTGGATGTCGCTTTTCGCAAACACTCCGCACCGTGACGCGATGGGGTAGATTTTTTCATACCCGAAGCTCAGCGCGTCCAGCTCATCCGCCGTTATGTCCAGAAGCGTCGCCATCTGGTCGATAAACGCGCCCGTGCCTCCGGCGCAGGTGCCGTTCATGCGCTCCTCGAGCGTACCTTTTAAAAAGATAATCTTCGCGTCCTCGCCGCCGAGTTCGATTACAACGTCGGTTTGCGGCACGAGCCGTTTTACGGCGCCTGCGGTTGCAAATACCTCCTGAACAAACTCAAGTCTTGCATTTTTTGATATACCAAGTCCCGCGGAGCCGGTCACCGCGACTTTAAGCTCATGCCCGCGCAAAAGGGAAGAAAGCCCGCTTATATGCTCAAGCGTCATCTCCCTGACTTTTGAAAAGTGCCTCTGGTAGCTTTTTTCTATGATTTTATCGTCGTCGTTTAGCACCACTGTTTTAAGCGTCGTGGAGCCGACGTCAATTCCAAGCTTATAGCTCATGGTTCCCTCACATGGTTTTTGCTTTTTTCGTCCAAGAATACTATACGCGAAATATCAGTCGCCGTCAATAGAAATAGGTGGAATTAGCGTGACACAAAATCCTCACAAGAATCAGGCGAAGCGCGTATACTGGAGCAAAGCCTTGGTGGAGGTGTAAAGAATGGGGTGGTGGTTCCGTAGGCGCAGGCGGCGTTACTATTATGATTACCAGATATCGCGCGCGCTGATCGCGTTTGGCGCGGGTTTGTTTCTCGCGCTGTTTTGCTCGGCCAAGCTCGCCCTGCTGATTGCGGTAATCGCCCTGATTTACATAGGCATTCGTTGCAGGCCGTTTTGAGGAATCCAATTTTTATTTTAAGGTGGTGTACATATGAAAGTCGTCGTTATTAAAAGCCCGAAATTTTTGGCGCCGGTCCTGCGTCTCATTTTTAAAATCAAAAAAGAACGCGATACATAAGACACGCAAATGAGCCCGCTGTTTTAGCGGGCTCGTGACGTTGTAAAATCAATCGCGGATTAAGCCGCCGGGAAAGATCCAATACTTGACATAACCTTGCTCAAAAGATAAAATACAGATGGGAATCATTGCCAATAAGGAGGAACTATGCATCGACTGGGAGCTGCTGTCGTAATGAAACTTAGCTTGACCCTTATTTTTTCAGCGTTTTTATGCGCCTGCGCCGTTCCGGCGTCCACAACGGCGGTCGTGCGGGACAAGCCCGTAATCTACGCGAGCTTTTACCCGGTCTATGACTTTGCGAAAAAAGCCGCCGGAGATTTCGCCGAAGTCCGATGTTTTATCCCCGACGGCGCAGAGCCGCATGACTGGGAGCCTTCGCCCCGCGACATCGCCGGTTTGATGGGGGCCGACTTATTTTTATACGCAGGCATGGGTTTTGAGCATTGGGTAGATTCAGTGCTTTCAGGCTTGGGACAAGACGCGCCGCCCGCGGTTGAGACATCCCTTGCAATCCAGGCGCTGCTTGCGTCCCCGGATGACGGCCGCGAACATGACGGCCATCACATCCACGATGATCATGATCATCACGATTCGCATGTCTGGCTTTCCCCGAGGCTTGCGAAGCTGCAATTCGCGGCGGTCTGCGAGGCGCTAAAGGAGATTGACCCCAAAAACGCGGGGTCATATGACGAGGCGTTAAAGAAACACCTCGCCGAATTCGATAAGCTCGACGATGAATTTAAGGCGCTTAGTCTCTTGCCAAAAAAGGTAATCGTCGTGACGCATGAGGCGTTTGGATACTTGTGCCGCGACTATGGCCTTGAGCAGATTTCGATTGCCGGATACTCTCCCGAGGATGAGCCCGGCCCCGCAAGAATGGCGCAGGTGACCCGGCTTGCAAGGGAAAACGGCGTCACCGTCGTCTTTTACGAGGAGCTTTCAAGCGCCAAAATCGCGCGGACGGTCGCGGCTGAGATTGGCGCGAAAACCTTGCCGCTAAGCCCGCTTGAGGGACTTACTGATGAGGAGCGCGAAAACGGTGACGATTATTTTTCAGTCATGAGGAAGAATCATGCCGCTTTAAAGGAAGCATTATCTTAAAAGGAGGCCGATGCTTTGGATAAACCGCCTGTACTTGAGGCTTCCTTCCTGTTCTTCAAATACGGCGACGAAACCCTGCTTGGCGGCGTTAATTTCAAGGTTATGCCCGGTGATTTTGTCGCGGTCACAGGCTCTAACGGCGCCGGGAAAAGTACGCTCTTCCGGCTGATTTTAAACGAGCTTTCGCCCGCAAGCGGCGGTATTTTCCTGTTCGGGGAGGATTTAAAGCACTTTAAAGGCTGGCCGAGGATTGGTTATGTTCAGCAGGCAAATCCCGCTTATACAAGCAGCTTCCCGGCCACTGTGGAGGAAGTCGTGCTGTCTAATTTATACTCAAGAATCGGGTTGTTTCGCCCCGTGAGAAAGGTTCACCGCAAATCGGTGCTTGGCGCGCTCCGGCTTGTCGGGATGTCACAGCTAAAAAACCGCATGATAAGCGAGCTTTCAGGCGGGCAGCTCCAGCGCGTCATGGTGGCAAGGGCGCTCGTGTCGGGCTGCGAGCTGCTGCTTTTGGACGAGCCTGTTACCGGAATCGACGCCGAAGCCGCCGAAAGCTTGTACGAGCTGCTTCACAAAATAAACCGGGACGGCGTGACTATTTTCATGGTTACGCATGATATTGGGCGGTGCGCTAAATACGTAAGCCGCGTGCTCTGCTTAGAAGACGGCACAATCGTCGAGCTTAACCGCGAACAGCTTGAGCGGGAGCTTTTGAACAAGCACAGACATCGATGAAAACAGCTTCTTAGGGGGGCGTGCGTGTTGGAGATATTTGCATATGATTTTATGCAAAAGGCATTTTTGGCCGGTATCACCCTTGCGGTGATTATCCCGTGCATCGGGGTTATTATCGTCTTAAGACGGCTTCCGATGATTGGCGACGCGCTGGCGCACACGTCGCTGGCGGGTGTTGCGGCGGGGCTTTTGCTGGGAATAAACCCGGTCGCGGGCGCGATCGTGGTCAGCATGGCGGCGGCTCTGTGCATCGAGGGAATCAGAAAAAAGCTTCCGAAATACGCTGAGCTCTCCATCGCCGTCACGATGTCCGCGGGAATTGGGCTTGCCGGTATCTTATCCGGCTTTACAAGCGGCTCGGGAAGCTTCAACAGCTTTTTGTTCGGAAGCATCGTTTCAATCGACAGCTTTGAGCTTGCGCTTGTGATAGCTACAAGCCTTGTCGTCCTGATTGTGTTTTTGCTGCTTTACAAGGAGCTTTTTTATGTTGCGCTCGACGAGTCCTCCGCGCGTATTTCAGGCGTTCCGGTAGGCTTTGTCAATGCCGTGTTTACTTTACTTACCGCCGCTTGCGTATCTATAGCTTCAAGGACAGTAGGCGCACTGATCGTATCATCTCTTATGGTGATACCTGTGACATGCGCGATGCAATTTGCGAAAAGCTACCGGCAAACCGTGATATTCAGCGTTTTGTTTGCGGTCTGCTTCACGATCGCGGGATTGTTCCTGTCGTTTTACTTAGACCTGCGTCCCGGCGCTACGATCGTGCTTACGGGCTGTGTCGTACTTATTGCGATCCTGATCACGCGAAACAGCAAGCGCAAATTGGGTTAGACGCAAAAAAAACGAATTGCCCCGCAATTCGAAGCGGCAAAGCCGCGGCGGGCGCTTCGCGCCCGTTTTTTTTGCGCCGTCCGGCGGTGTTTTTAAAAATCCCTTTAGCCGGTCACAATACTAGGCAGTGTCGACAATAGAACGATTTGGCGTCTTTTTGATGAAGCAATCCCATGCATTCCATTTATGTCAACAGGCCCTGATCTCGCTTCCAAGATACTCATGATATGCCGAAAGTATCTGCGTCTCCATGCTTTTCCTCGCCTCGGAATCGATGGGATGCACAATATCACGGTGTATGCCGATATCGTCCCTCCGGCTTGGCATGGCAGCGAATAAGCGGCCCGCCTCCCCTCGGATAATCCTGATATCGTGTACCGCGAATTCATCGTCGATTGTGATGGATACAATTGCCTTAAGTATTTCCTGATCAAAAATTTTCCTGATTTTAATGTTTGTAATGTTCATACAAATCCCCCCAAAATGTCATGATAAACAAACAAAAAGGCGCAGATATGAAAATCCATACCTGCACCCGAAAGCAAACAGATACCCTGACGCTTGCCAAAAGTGGAAGCTATGAGGTATAATGTAAACAGGTGTGGCGTAAAGCCATTGGCATGGAAGTTGCGAGCTTCCTTGTCAGGGTCACGGTGGTTTTCGCACCGTGGCCTGCCTACCTTTTTTGTTTGTTGCATACATTATATACCGTTATTAGACAATTTGCAAGGGAAATTTATCTTTTTCGTGGCTTTTCGCGTTTTTTCGTGGTTTCGCTCTAATTTTTCCCGGAAATCTTATGGAAAAACTCAAGCGCCGCGAGCTTCGGCTCGTATCGCGGCTGCTCGTGAAGCCGCTCTATCTGCTCCTCTATCGGCAGCTTTTCAGTTGCGGCCGGTATGCAAAGCGGCGGAAACAGCACGCACCACCAGTTTTGGCCCCGGGCGTCGCCGATCGTCACGCGGACAGCGTCGTAACGCCCCGCAGGCATGCGAAAGCCGTCGTAGCCGATCGTGTTAAAATACATGTTCACAAGCTCGGCCTTTACGGGATAATCATACCCTCCGCGTTGTATTTCATCTCTCGCCGCGTCCTCGATTTGCGCCAGCTTCAGCTCCGCCATATCCTTTGCCTGTGCTTTCGATCGCGCCGGTGCAAACAGCTCCGGCGACTGCTCGAGTATCCTGTCCCGCACCTTAAGCTTAAGCTCCTGATCGTCTTCGCCGTCTGAATTCGCAAGGATATGCAGCCGAAGCGACGCACTCCTGATCTCGTCGCATTCTCTCGCAAAGCTTGTAAAGGACGTTAGGAATATCGATAGTACTAATCCCGCCGCAAGCGCCAGCTCTATTTTTTTCATATGTAAATCCTCCCGTAACATCGGTAAAGATATTATGGGAGGATTTTCCATCTATATTCACTTTAGATTTATTTTTTCCCGCATCATCCGCACAGTTAAAACGGGCAGTACAATCAGCGGCACAAGATACCAGAAAAACGCGGCTATGCCGATTGTCGCGTGTTCAGGCGAAAAGGAATTGGGATTCATCAAATCCGTCATTGCGCTTACCATGCTTATGTTTGCATACTGCCAGCCTGTGCCGGGTATATACTGCACGCTAAGCGGAACAAAGAACGTAAGCGGCATCGTTATGAGCAGCTGGATACCGTAAAGCGCGATATACGCAAGCACCGCAGAGCCGAGCCCAAGCTTGCGAAACGGCTTTACATGCGCGATTGTAGTGCAAAAATAAAGCTCGATCAGGATAGACAGGCTGCCGATAAATACGCCCAGAATCATAATGATATAAAAGCCCGAGCTCATTATCATCGCAATTTCCTCAGAGTTCCCTGCGTCATCGGGCGAAAACATAAAAATGGCGTCCATGCCAACAAAATAGCTGATGACCGCGAAAACCGTGCCGATTGCAATCCAAATTATGCCGGTTACCGTCCATGACGCGTAGATTTGTTTTTCCGCGACGGGCAGCGTCATGGTAAGGTAGCCCTCGGCGCCGTAGACATTTTTGTAAAACCTGATCACACAATACCCGATTATAAAATACATTGCCAAAAAGCCGGTAAACAATAAAAACACAGCAAAAAGTATGACCGGAACACCCGCCCCCGCCTGTACCGAGATGATTGTCGCAATGATGAAAAAGGCGACAACAATCAGTGAAAGCGGGATAATCCTTGCCGTATCGCGCAGTTGATGCTTTATAAGCTTGCCTAGCATTTGAACACCTCCCTGAAAATGTCCTCGAGCGACTTGCCGTATTTGACCCTGATTGCGTCAAGCGGCTCGTTTATGATGATCTGGCCGAAGCCCATCATGACGACATGGTCGAAGATGCGCTCGACGTCGTGGATCAAATGCGTCGAGATGAGAAGCGAAGCGTCCTCCGTGTAGTTTTGCAAAATCATGTCAAGGATCATCGTGCGCGTCGCGGGGTCGATTCCGCCGAGCGGCTCGTCCAAGAGGTACAGCTTAGCCGACCGCGACATGATGAGCGCAAGCTGGAGCTTTTCCTGCATCCCCTTCGACATGCTGACGATTCTAGCATTGGGCTCGATCTGAAGCCGCGAAATCAGCTCTTTTGCCTTTGCTTTATCAAAATCCTTGTAAAAATCCGAGAACATATCGAACGCATCTTTTGCGCGGTGCCAATCTTTAAGGTATGTCTTTTCCGGCAAGTAAGAGATAACGGCTTTTGTCTCTACACCGGGATTAAGCCCCATAATTTTTACGTCGCCCGTATAGTCTTTTATCAGTCCCGCTATAATTTTAATCAGCGTGGTTTTGCCGCAGCCGTTCGGCCCCAGCAAGCCCGTAATGCTTCCCGGCATGACCGAGATGTTTACGTCGCTTAAAACGGGGCGTTTGTCGTATTTTTGATTTAGACCCTTAATAGCCACCATTTCGCTCATTTTGTTTCACCCCGTTCGTTGTTTTGCTTAAGGAACTTAAGAGTTTCCCCCTGCCTAAAGCCGATTTTAGACATCCTTAGTAAAAATTCATCGGCGTAAGCCTCCGCCATCTCCCCGCGCACGCGGCCTATCAGCTCCTCATCGTCTGTGATGAACCGGCCCGACGTCCGCTCGGTGCGCAAAAGCCCCTCGCGCTCGAGCTCCGCAAGCGCGCGCTGGGCGGTGTTCGGGTTGACGCCTAAGCTCACCGAAAGCTCCCGCACTGGAGGCACGCGCATTTTCGGCTGCCACTCGCCCGATACGATCCTTTGCTTTATATCCTGGATAATCTGCAAATAAATTGGCAAGGCAGAAACAAATTGCACAAAGGACACTCCCCTCTTGTATCATTGTGTTAATTATATAGTACAATAGTGTATTTATTTTGTCAAGGGTATCATTTACAAATTGAAATTATTATTGTATAATAACTATGAGCGCACGGGTCCTGTGCGGCAAAGCTTTCCGAACCATGTCAGGCGGGGAACCGAGCAGCATTAAGGAAAGTACTTTGCGCGCCGCAGGTAACCTGCGCGCTCATATTGATGTTAGGAAGCTGTCCGCTTACGATGGCGGACGCTTTATTTGTTTCGCGGCATGAAATTTCACAGCGGCGGGGATCATTTCTATTAGGCGGTGTTGATATGATTTCTTTTAATACTGTTTTGTTTCATGATTTTGAAACGCTGGACGCTTTCGGCCCCGTTGAAATTATCGGTAAAATGCCAAAATCATACAAGCTTAATTATTTCTCTATGAATGGCGAAACCGTTTTAAGCAGTCAGCACATAAGCGTTAATACACGCGCTTTTTCTGAAATCGATCAAAGCGGTATTTTATTAATTCCCGGCGGTATGGGAACGCGAAAATTAATTGATAACGCTGATTTTATTGAACAAATAAAAATTTTATCCCAGGAAGCCTTATATGTTCTAACTGTTTGCACCGGTTCCGCATTACTCGCTAAAACAGGATTGCTTGAAAATAAAAACGCTACAACCAATAAAATGGCTTTTGATTGGGTAAACAGTATTGCAAACGGAATAAACTGGTCTAAGAATGCCCGCTGGGTAAAAGATGGAAAATACTATACTTCCTCCGGCGTATCGGCAGGAATGGATATGACGTTAGGATTTATCAACGACATTCATAGCGAAAAAACAGCAAACAATTTGTGCAAATATATTGAGTACATTTGGAACAAGGATAAAAATAACGACCCGTTTGCTATCGCATAGTATAAACATTATCTCCGGTTATTCCGGCGGAGGATCTTTATGTACAAAGCGCTTTACAGGAAATGGCGGCCCCGTACCTTTGACGACGTGGTCGGTCAGGAGCATATCACGACCACGCTTAAAAATGAGGTCGCGGCTGGGCGGCCCTCACATGCGTACCTGTTTTTCGGAACACGGGGAACAGGCAAAACGTCATGCTCAAAAATCCTTGCGAAGGCTGTCAACTGCCGGAACCCCAATGGCGGCAACCCGTGCTGCGCGTGCGATATCTGCGCGGGGATTGACGATGATTCCATCTTAGACATAAGCGAGATCGACGCGGCGTCGAACAGCGGCGTCGACAATATCCGCGATCTG
>WRLK01000035.1 GCA_009777635.1 Oscillospiraceae bacterium
ATACAACTTATTGATAAAACAAACGAAGGACGCAAAATTGACGTTGTATTTAACGGCGAACTGCGCGGCGAACAACATCAGGCAGTTGACGCGCTTTTAGAGCATAACAATGGCATTTTGTCTGCGACCACAGCGTTTGGCAAAACCGTAATTGGCGCACATCTGATTGCAAGCCGCAAAGTGAACACACTGATCTTAGTGCATCGTACAAATCTATTGTCACAATGGATTCAGCGGCTAAATGAATTTTTGATTATCAACGAAGAACCTGTTGTTGAATTAACACCCAAGGGGCGTAAGCGAAAGAAAAATATCATCGGGCAAATCGGCGGAGGGAAAAATAATCCGAGCGGCATTATTGATGTCGCGGTTATGCAGTCGCTGGTTTCCGGCGACGAAGTGAAAGAGCTTGTAAAAAACTACGGTATGGTAATTGCAGACGAGTGCCATCATGTATCAGCGTTCAGCTTTGAGCAGATTTTGAAAGCTGTCAACGCTAAATATGTGTATGGGCTTACTGCTACCCCAACCCGGCAGGACGGACATCATCCGATTATTTTCATGCAATGCGGGAAAATCCGATACCGTGTGGACGCGAAAGAACAAGCAGAGGCGCGGCCTTTCGACCACTTCATCATCCCGCGATTCACTCGTTTCCACAAGCCTGCCCACCGCGATGAAAAGTGGGAATTATCAGATGTTTATACGGATATTCAAAAAAGTGAAATCCGCAACAATTTGATTGTACAGGATGTCATCGCCGCCGTAGAGCAAGGTCGAAATCCGATTATACTAACAGAGCGCAAAGAACACGTCATATACCTTGCAGAACAATTACAGCTTCGTATCAAAAACGTAATCATCCTAATCGGCGGCGAGGGGCAAAAGAAAAGCCGAGAAAGCCTACAAATCGTTGCCGATATTCCAGAGGATGAACCTTTTGTTCTTGTTGCAACCGGAAGATATGTGGGAGAAGGCTTTGATATGCCGCGTTTGGATACGCTGTTCCTTGCCATGCCTATATCATGGAAGGGAACGATACAGCAGTATGCGGGCAGGTTGCACCGATTGTATGACGGCAAAAAAGAGGTGCAGATTTACGATTATGTCGATGTTCATGTAGCGGTGCTGGAAACGATGTACCGGCGGCGGTTAAAAGGCTACGCGGCTATCGGGTACAAGGCAAAGGGTACGCCGCAGCCATTTGAGGAAGTACATTCTATTTTCGGCAACCACACGTTCTTCCCGGTTTATTCTGCCGATATATTTGCCGCGCGCAGCGAAATTTTGATTGTCAGCCCATTTTTAAGCAAAAGGCGAGTACAATCTGCGTTGAATTATCTGTCTGCTGCCAATGCAAAAGTGATAGTCATTACAAAGCCGCCGGATGATTACAAGGAAAAAGATAGAGCAAGAATCGCAGAGTGTATAGAAGTGCTTTCCCAAAACGGAATTTCCGTTAAAGTCAAAGAGCGTATCCATCAAAAGTTTGCGATTATTGACCAGCGTATTGTTTGGTATGGTAGTATCAATCTTCTCAGCTACGGAATATCCGAAGAAAGCATCATGCGGATTGAGAGTTTGGAAATTGCAGCGGAGTTATCAGGAAGCATATGAACGTAAGATGGATAAAAAAGCCATTGGCGCAAGGGTGAAACCTTATGCCAATAGGCTTTAACGGCAACTGAAACGGTGTTGACTTGCAGCGAAAAATATGATATCATATACGAGTTGTTATCATATGCTTGTGTAGCTCAGTTGGTAGAGCAGCTGATTTGTAACAAGGCACCGATAAAAAACTATGATATGAAATTCCTTAAAGCCATTAGGCTTTGAGGAATTTTTACATTGCGCTAAACGCGAGTTTACTGCAATATTTACTGCAACCATGCCTACCTAAGAACACCTAAAACACCTATGCGCTGCATGATGGGCATTTCAATATGATTATATCATGCTTCGGGTGGCTAGGCAATCTCAATAGCATTAAAGTACAATTAGTTCGTCTTATTTTAAGTGAAATATGACGTTGTATTTTAAGCTGTTTATGATATAATATATCTTGAAAGGGGTTGTAATCATGCCTAATATAAAACCAGTATCAGACTTGCGCGAATATAGCAAAGTCTTAGACGATATTGCTGTAGGCGAGCCTGTATACCTCACAAAAAATGGACGTGGCAAATATGTGATAGCTGACATCGTGGAGTATGAAAAACTCAAAGCGACGGTTAAACTATTGTCAAAATTGGCTGAAGGTGAAAAATCGGGTCGCCAAGAAGGCTGGATGTCATTTGAACAAATGGCTGACGAACTGGGGCTAGATAATGTGTAATCTGCATATTTCTCCTATGGCAACTCGCGACTTAAAAGAAATCAAAGAATATATATCAAAAGACCTTGAAAATCCTGCGGCGGCTACAAGGCTGACAGGAAAGATTGCCAAAGTAATCAAGGGCTTAAAAACTATGCCTGACAAAGGCGCTCCACTTTCATCCATTATTGAATTTGAAACAGACTACAGATTCTTGGTTGCAAATGATTACCTTACATTCTATCGTCATATTGGAAATGATGTTTTTGTTAATCGCGTACTGCATAGCAAACGAGATTACATCAAAATATTGTTTGGTGAAGTGTCTGCGGGTGAAGCAAATACACAAAAAAGCAATAAATAATAGATAAAGAACATAATAGAGAAAACAGTAGTTACCCATAGTTAATTGAGTGAACAAGGTAATTGACAGAATCACCAGACACCAAGATAAATAACCGTCAGTATCGCATATTGACTTCGATATAAGGAAGCGTTACAATCCCCTCACTAAGGGGGTGGATAGCGTGAAAAACTTACAAGCATTCACGATTTCAGAAGTTGCGGGGCTGTTTAAACTTGACCGTCATACTTTGTATGGGTTGATTCACGCGGGGGAGCTTGAAGCATTCAGATGTGGCAAAGCCTATAGAATCACTCAAAAAGCTATTGAAGAATTCATAGCGAATAATAAGGTAGCGTAAACTGAAATTACGGAATTACGCTTTTGTGATTTTCATTTTGGCATTGCAATATGTTGTAACAGTATTGATTACAGTAAAGGAATGTTAAATAATGATAAATGAGCAAGTCATTAAAGCTGTCAATACCGCTGTCAATTATCCATATATAACGGCGGTTGGTGTATTCGGTTCATATGCACGGAATGAAGAAACCACAGTCAGCGACATTGACATTCTATATAAATATGATGATACTACAGACGATTTTTTATGTGACGTATTGAACTATGGCGAAGAATTAGAAAACCAGATTAAATCCTTTACAGGTAGCAATGTCAAGGTTGATTATATTTCCTTTGAAGGGTTGCGGCAATCAAAAAATGAATCCTTTAAGCAGTCGGTTTTGAATGATGTAGTCTGGTTATATGAAAAAACACATAGCAATGAGGTGATTTTTTGAGCAATAAGTTTACGATTGTTATGCAAAAAGAAGATGATTGGTACATTGCCAAATATATAGAAAATGGCGTTGCATCTCAAGGCAAGACGATTGATTGCGCCATCTCAAACCTAAAAGAAGCTATGCACCTCTACTACGAAAATACCGAGCGCAATGTTAACGAATTATATCGGCTGATTGATGAAGGCTTGCATGACATTGAAGTGGGCAACGTCCGCGATTACAGCGAGGCAATGAAAGAGATTAGGCAATCTTCTACCCATATTACTTGTATGCCTAGAGACAGATAAAAAAGATTATTGATTCTATTATTAACGTCATTATGTATATTGATGACGTTATCAGTTATGTTACCAATTTCGTCTTGCAATTCTTTATTTAATATCACATTTTTTCGTTTCATAATTGCAAAATGTTGTGGATCGCCTTGTGGTTTTGATGCAACATCCAGAAGTCTCCTTAAATTGGGATCTGATAGAGAACATCCAATAAACAAACATGTGTGTTCTCTAAAATAAGTTAACTGAGAAAGATTTGACCAATGATATGCATTAGTATAGACATCATGATAATCTTCCTCTGAGAATACTAAATTAGCTTTTTCAATTTCTTTAGATTCTTTTGGCAAATATCCATGAACATGATGTATATTCAATTTTTCTAAATCAACTATATCTGTTTCATCAGAAATCGTTTTTATATCAATTCCATCCATAGAAAGCCTTTTTTCAAGCAAGTCATCAAAATTATATGTTATTATCCCTTGTACACCTTGGCGCATTCTTGGATGCTTGCACATTTGTGAAATTGATTTCAATAAAGCTGTTTCGACAGTTGGATTTTCTTCATATAATACTTCTCTAACAATTTTTTTAAAATCCATTGGACCATTAAGAGTGCTACGGATATATCTCATTTGAATTAAAGGGGAGTTGTCCTTGTTTTTAGCAAACAGCTTATATAGTAAATCTAAATCAGTATCACTCAGTTTTTCGTTTGCAATATACTTTTTTATCGTATCTATATTAAGTCTATTTATAAAAGCATTCCATTGTGGAATTCTTGCATCTGCTGACACACCAGCACCTAACACTAAAGCAACTCTATCATTACGATATAACTCTTTCAATGCATTAATTCGGCTCTGATTAGTGTCTTCTATAGTGTCTTTGTTTTTCTCTGTTTCAGTAACTCCTTCTAACAATGTATGAATTGGATCTAGAAATAGTTGAATATTGGGGAGAATTTCCGAGGTGCTCGAGCTTCGTATGAAGGATGTTAACTTAAATAAAAACGTGGTGACCTTGCGGACACAATCCAGTACTTATAAACTCCGTGACGACTCTGGAAAGATAATCAGCCGTAAGAATGATATCGGCAGGCTGAAAACCGATGACAGCAAGCGCGACTTGCCTATCAGTAACTTATGGTGCAAGGTGCTTGTGGAACGGATTGAAACCCTGAAAGAACGTAACGACCCTGATTTGCTCAAACCCGATGCTTTCATCTTCTGTAACAAGCATGGCGAGATGAGGACATACAGCGGCACACGGTCAATATTCGTGAGGTTCATGCAGAAGATAGATTTACATGAGAAAGGCTATACCCTGCACAGTTTCCGGCACTCATTTGTCAGCCATTGCAAGGCTTCGGGGATGGATAAAGAATCTGTCACTCGATATGTAGGACACGCCAATTCAAAAATTACAGACAGGATATATACTCACCTGACCCAAGAGGAAAAATTGAAAATCACAGGGGCGATTGATAAGGCGTTTGTAGGGCTTCAATAGACGGGGCTTGACTGTAGGTTACTGCAATATTTACTGCAACCGTACTGTCCTATGGCTACCCAAGAGTACCTAAAACTACCTATAGGGGGTTCGGTGGGCATATGGTTGTCGAGGGGTAAGGGTATGAACCCGAGGGATAAAAAAGCCATTGGCGCAAGGGTGAAACCTTATGCCAATAGGCTTTAACGGTAATCGAAACGGTGTTGACTTGCAGCGAAAAATATGATATCATATACGAGTTGTTATCATATGCTTGTGTAGCTCAGTTGGTAGAGCAGCTGATTTGTAATCAGCAGGTCGGGGGTTCGAGTCCGTCCACAAGCTCCACTGCGGCTATCCTCAGCCAAAACGCACCCTTAAACGGGTGCGTTTTGTTTTTGCGCGCGTAACGGTTAATCAATCAGTCTTTCGTAAATCGCGTCAAGCTGCATGGTAATGTCGTTTGCCTCTGTAATCATGATTTCAATCCGGCGGTTTTTCTTTCGTTCCTCTTCGTCGTCGTTGCTCGCAATCGGACGGTGCTTTCCAAACGCAAGCGCGCTCAACCTGTCGCCGCGGATACCGACGCTGTCCTCAAGATACTTAAGTACGGAGTTTGCGCGCTCCGAGGAAAGATCCCTGTCCGAAACATGGTAATCGGGATTCTCAGGCAAAGCCGCGGTATGCCCGTCGATCCGGATCATACCGATATCGTTTTCAACCAATTTAAGGCTTCTGCCGATCATCTCTAAAAGCGTATAATCCTGCTGCCGTATCCGGGCGGAGTTCGGCTCGAACAGCATATCGTCTATAAACCTGATAAAGATAAAGTCGTCGCCAAGCAACGCAGTTACTTTATCGGCCATGCCGCTTGCCTGTATGCTTTCAACAATACTGTCAAAGGCCTCCTGAAGCGGATTGGCGTCCTCATCAAGCGGGGCTTTCGGGTCTTCCAGGCTAATTTCATCCAGATTTTTTATAGATGATTGCTCGGCAATCTCCATTATTTCCTCAGGCGACGCGCCCCTGTTTGAAAGTGCAGCCGCCAGCAGGTTGAACTTTTGAACGTCGATCTGCGAAATTGCGAATAACAAAACAAAAAATGTAAGCAGCAGCGTAACCATGTCGCCATATGTCGCCAGCCACGCGTCGCCGCCCCCGGCTTCTTCAGGTGGTTTCTTCTTTCTTAAAGCCATAAGCAATCAGGCCTCCTAGCCTCTTTCAATCAATCGCCCCGCAGCAAGCTACGTGGTATGACTCGCTTGGTTGCACGTGTGGACAAACGGCGGGGTATGAAACCCGCGAGCGGGAATCAATCGTCTTCAGCTTTCGCCGCCTTAATTTTTACGTTGGGGTCGATTTGCTCCATCAGCATCTCTTTGACGACCCTGGGGTTAACGCCCCGCTGAATTGCCAAAATTCCCGCTACGACAATCTCTTTGCATTCGATTTCAATCTGGTGCCGCGCTCTCAGCTTCGTGCCAAGCGGCGCAAACCACAGGTTCGCAAACATTGAACCGTAAAGCGTCGTAATCATCGCCGCCGACATATTCATTCCCAGCGATGAAACGCCGCCGGCGTCTGAAAAGTCAAGGTTCATCAGCATGTTGATAAGCCCCACCAGTGTTCCTACCATACCGAAAGCGGGGGCAAGCGCCGCACCTTTGTCATAGATGGCCCATGACTCCGCATGCCGCGCCGTAGTAGCGTCGATAATACCCATAAGACGGGCTTCGACGACTTCAGCTTCCTCGGCGTCCGCAACCATCATAGCCGCTTTCTTCACGAAATCATCCTCAACCTTTTCCGCTTCGGATTCAAGTACAAGAAGTCCTTGGGTACGGGCTTTTTCCGCAAGATTTGATATGATCTCGACGTATTCCACGGGATCAAACTTTTGCATTCCTAAAACGATTCTAAAGTGCTTGAAAGTCCTGAGCATCTGCCCTATGGGAAATGCCGCGAACAGCGAGCCGAATGTCGGCACAACCACTAACAAGGCGCTCGCTAAATCAAGATAGTCAACCATGCTACCGCCAAGGAATAGGATTCCCACGACAATAGTGGCTAAAGAAACAAGCAGCGCTATAGGGGTAAACACGTCCATGAGCTGCACCACTCCCTAATTATATCAATAGTCAAAACATATAATATGTAATAAAATAGCAAGTTTTATTTTTTTATCATATTTTCCGTCACTAATTATATCATATAGGCTTTGCCGATTCAATGAAAAGATTTCCCGGGAAAATCTACTGCTTAATTACAGCATCGTATACATTATATGAACAATGTATTGATTGCCGTTCATATTCTAGCATAAAAGCGAAATAAAAGCAAAATTAGGAATATTTACCCGAACAGTGCAAATAATATACTAAACTACGTTTAAAAAGGAGAAAAACGATGAAGCGTGACGAGACTTCCATCTTGCCGATGAATACATTTCAAGATATACCCACCCCAAATGCCGACGCCAAGAAAATCACCGCTTTACTGAAGGAAAACGGCCGCGTATCAGGCTACAAGCTATCCGACGGGCGCGTCCTCAGCAAGGAAGAGGCTGTGCGCCTTGCGCGCGAAGGCGGAATATCAGGCGTCGGGATTTCATCGAGAAAAGGCAACGAATATTTAAAATCGCTGCCTGATGAAAGCGAAAACAACAATCTGGGCAATTTGCCCTCCGTTACGCAGTAAATAAAAATCCACCGCAAGGTGGATTTTTTTAATGATATAGTTGACTATATTATACAATGCGGATCGGGGATATCGCCTATAATCGGGCCGGGGTCTATCCCCATGCGCGTGTAGTAATCGGAAATCGCGCTCTTCACCGCCTGCTCCGCCAAGACGGAGCAGTGGATCTTGACTGACGGCAACCCCTCAAGCGCTTCAACGACGGCTTTGTTCGTGAGCTTAAGCGCCTCTTCAATCGGCTTGCCTTTAATCATCTCAGTGGCGATAGAGCTTGTCGCAATCGCCGCACCGCAGCCGAAAGTTTTAAACTTCACGTCTTTGATTATATTGCCGTCAACCTTGATAAATATTTTCATAATATCGCCGCAGGCAGGACTTCCGACCTCGCCGACGCCGTCTGCATCGGGAATCTCGCCGACGTTTTGCGGATTTGAAAAATGCTCCAGCACTTTTTCGGAGTATTGCATGTTTATTGCTCCCTAAACTAAATTTTGCCGCGCCTTGGCGGTCTTTTTATCGTCCCCCGACACTATGCTTTCCCACAGCGGCGACATGTTTCGCAGCTTAAGGACGGCTGCCGTGATTGTTTTCAGCATATATTCGATATCCTCGTCTGTTGTTTCCTCGTTTATGCTAAGCCGGAGAGAACCGTGCGCGACCTCATGCGGCAGCCCGATTGAAAGCAGTACATGGCTCGGGTCGAGCGAACCGGAAGTACACGCCGAGCCGGACGACGCCGCAATCCCGTTCATATCGAGCATGAGCAGCAGGCTTTCGCCCTCTATCCCCTCAAACGATATGTTTACGTTTCCGGGAAGCCTGAGCTTCGCGTCCCCGTTGAGCCTTGTGCGCGGAAGCTCAAGCAGCCCCGCGATGAGCTTATCCCGCATGGCGCCGACCTTCGCAGCTCGTTCGCCAATGTTTTTAGCCGCGATCTCCATCGCTTTGCCAAAGCCGACAATCCCCGCGACATTTTCGGTCCCGGCGCGGTGTCCGTGCTCCTGCGCGCCTCCGTCTATAAGGTTCGGCAGCTTCATACCCTTTTTGATGTAAAGCGCGCCGACGCCCTTCGGGGCGTGCAGCTTGTGCCCTGAAAGCGCCATCATGTCGATGTTTTGCCGGACAACATCGATTGGCACGTTCCCCATCGCCTGGACTGCGTCTGTGTGGAACAATACGCCCTTTTTGCGGCAAACCGCGCCGATCTCAGCAATCGGCTGGATCGTACCGATTTCGTTGTTCGCGTACATGACCGTTACAAGCGCCGTGTCCTCGCGTATCAGCGCGGCGATATCCTCCGTCCTGACGACGCCGTTTTCGTTGACCTCGCAAAGACTTAAGTCAAGACTCTCTTTTTTTAAGGTATGCAGCGCCGCGTGATGCTCGAATTTCGAGCTTACGACGTGGTTTTTGCCTTTTTTCTTCAGGCTTATCACCGTGCCCTTTATCGCCCAGTTGTCGGCTTCGCTGCCGCCGGACGTAAAGAAAACCTCCCGCGCGTCGGCGCCGATTGCGGCCGCCACCTGTTCGCGCGCCTTACCTACCGCCGCGGCCGCTTCGCGGCCCTTCGCGTATATGCTCGACGGGTTGCCGTAACCGTCCTTTAGCCACGGCATCATGGCGTTTAGCACATCCTCGGATATTTTTGTAGTCGCCGCGTTATCCGCATAAACAAACCGCTTGTCCATAAGCTTCACCCCTGTTGTATCTGTTATATCAGTTATATCTGTTATATCTATTCTTCCCGCTTTAAGTTCTGATAATACTGTACTGCCATCTTGTCGCACCGCTCGTTTTCGGCATGCCCTGCGTGTCCCTTTATCCAGACATACTTGACGTCGTGCTTATCGATCAAAGGCAGCAGCTTCTCCCACAAATCAACGTTTAGCGCGGGCTCCTTGTTGCTTTTTATCCAGCCGTTTTTCTTCCAATTGAAAACCCATCCCTTTTCGATTGAGTCGATCACATATCTCGAGTCGCTTACAAGCTCAACCTCACACGGCTCCTTTAGCGCCGACAACGCCTCAATCACGGCTGTAAGCTCCATGCGGTTGTTTGTAGTGTCCGCATCGCCGCCGGATATTTCCTTTTCATGCCCGCCGAACCTTAATACGGCGCCCCATCCGCCCGGGCCGGGGTTGCCGGAACATGCACCGTCCGTATAAATTTTGACTTTTTTCACCGTAAGTATACCTCTGAGCGTTTATTATATATGTTTACACTGCTAAAATAGTATAACTTGAACGGCGTGATTTATCAATAGTATGCCGCAAAAATTCATCAAAATTTTCCATCGGCTGTATGAAACCGCTTCAAGCCTGCCAATACTCTTATCAAAATGCTTGAAAGGAACTTGCGTTTATGAAGGCAGTCATTATGGCGGGCGGGGAAGGCAGCAGGTTAAGGCCGTTGACATGCGATATTCCTAAGCCGATGACGAGATTGCTGGGGCGTCCCGTACTTGAATATATACTGGATTTGCTGAAATCCCACTCGGTTATGGGCGCTTCGGTCACGCTCAGGTATCTGCCCGACCGCATCACCGGGCATTTCCCCGACGGTGAGTACAAGGGCATCCGGCTTGATTTTATCGAGGAGAACGAGCCTTTGGGGACGGCGGGCAGCGTCAGGGGCGCATGCGGCGAGAATGACGATGAAATCCTTGTCATCAGCGGCGACGCTATGTGCGATTTTGATTTGAGCGCCGCGCTACGCTTCCACCGTGAACACAGCGCGGACGTCACAATTGCCGCGAAGCGCGTGGACGACCCGCGTGAATACGGCCTGATTGATGCGGATAAATCCGGAGATATCCGCGCGTTTATTGAGAAACCGGCGTTCTCACAGGCTGTCAGCAATCTTGCGAACACCGGTATTTATATTTTGTCAAACAAAGCGCTTATGCTGATTCCGACCGACAAGCCATACGATTTCGCAAAGGATTTATTCCCGCTCATGCTCAAAAGCGGTATGAATCTTATGTGCTGGGAAAGCACGGGCTACTGGTGCGATATCGGCGACCTTGAAAGCTACATCGGCTGCCAGCAGGATATGCTCGACGGCCTTGTAAACTGCGAAATTCATGGTACGGTCGAGGACGGCAGCATCTTCGCGGACAAAACCCGGCCCGCAAACTGTATCATCGACCCGCCCGTCTACATCGGCAAAAATGTCGTGATCGAAAACGGCGCGTGCATCGAGATGGGTTCTATAATCGACGACGGCTGCTACATCGGCAAGAACGCGCGGGTAACGGCCAGTGTGCTGCTTGAAAAAAGTTATATCTCGAGAGGCGCAAAGCTTACGGGAGCGCTTGTTTGCTCCGGCGCCGTAATAAAGCCGAGCGCGATGCTGTTCGAGGGAACAGCCGTCGGCGCCGGAGCCGTAATCGGCGAGAAAGCGATAATAAACGCGGGCGTGAAAATCTGGAACAAGAAAACCGTGGATGCTGGTACTACCGTAATCGATCATGTAAAAACAGGCGCCGTAAAACGCGAATTTTTCGACGACGACGGCATTACGGGCCAAATCGGCGTGGAGCTGACTCCTGAATTCATGGCGCGCGTGGGCGCCGCCGTCGGCAGCCTGATGCCGGGGAAAAGCGTGGCGTTGGGTTACAGCAGCAACCGCGGCTCTGAGGTGCTCGCGTCGGCGCTTTCATCTGGGATACGAGGGGCCGGTACTACCGTTATGAACTTCGGTGGAAATTTCATGGCGCAGTTTGAATTTTTCATGAATTTCTGTTCGCTGCCTTTGGGTGTTTTCGTAAAAGGCGACAGCCGCGCAAGCCTGCGTTTGATGGGATTCGGCGGCGTTCCGGCGTCACGCGCGCTCGAGCGTGAAGCCGAGATGATTTTATCGCGCGGCGAGTTTACACGCCGCGGCTGGGACGCGATGGGCGATTCCGTGGACATGTCGGGGATTTCGGCCATGTACCGCTCGGAGCTTCTCCGCTTTGCGCCTAAAGGGCTGTCGGGCTTGTCGGTGCAGATTAAATGCGGTAACTTAGCGGCTAAAAAAATACTCGGCGACGTGCTTTTTACCCTTGGCTGCGCCACAGACGGCGGCTTTACGATTGAGATGTCGTCGCAGGGGGATAAGGTGCGTATCTTTGACGAGCGCGAGGGGTATATCCCGCATTACAAAATATTCGTCTGCTGCGCAATTTTCGCGATGGAGTCCGGCGACGTCGCCGTTCCGTTTGACGCGCCTAGGATTCTTGACGAATACGCAAAGAACAAGGGCGTGAAGCTTTTGCGCTATCTGAGCTGTCCCGCCGACAACAGCGACGAGGATGCAAGGAAGCTTGCAAGAACACAGATGTGGTCGCGCGACGGCCTCATGCAGTCCATTATGTTTTTAAGCCTTGTCAAAAAAGCGGGAGGCCTAAGCGTGCTTCTTCGGACACTGCCTGAATTTGACCGCGAAGTCCGCACGATAGACACCAACTGCAACCCGGCGGGGCTTATCATGGGGATGAGCACCGACAGGAGCAGGAAGAAATCATCCGGAATCGGCGAGGGCATACTGCTTGGCGGCGGCTCAAAAATTGTGCTTATAAAGCCGCTGAAGCGCGGAACCGGCATTAAGATCATGGCGGAGGCAAGAAGCCAGGAAATCGCGTCGGAGCTTTGCGACGACATTGAAAAATATCTGAAAAAGAATATTCAGGAACCTGTACAGTAAAATTTTCAAGCTCCAGCTTGACACAGTGCCAAAAAAAGGTTAAGATTATATATTAATGAGGTGAACGTAATCTTTATAAGTCCATATAAGCGGCGCCGCCGCACGCTTTTTCCGTGAACGGAAATGGGAAGAGGCATTTAAGCGGAGGTTCTGCGGGGCTTTCGATTTGTTGTGCTTTTAAAAAGTACTCGTACTTATACGCTCTGACCCGGCGACCACACGCGCATGGGGTTTATATTCTATGTAAATATATATTTCTGGAGGTTTATTGTGGCAAATATCAACGAAAAAAACGGCGCTCAGACGGCGGAAACCACGCGCCAAACCGGCCGCCCGCAAAACAAGCGGCGCTCGGGAGGGGCTGCGGCCAAATCAGCAAACAACAATAATAATAAAAAGCAAGCCCCGGCCGACATGGCCGACCATGCTAAAAACACAAAGCAGAAAAATACCGCGCCGGGCAGGCGGCGGTCCTCAAAAGCCGCCGCGAAAAAGCCGTCGGTCAGGATCATCCCGCTTGGCGGGCTTGGGGAAATCGGAAAAAATGTTACCGTATTCGAGTGCCAGGGCGACAGCTTCTTAGTCGATTGCGGCATGACGTTCCCAGACGAGAACATGCCCGGCGTTGACCTTGTCATCCCGGATTTTAGTTATGTCCTTGAAAACAGGGACAAAATCAGGGGGATTTGCATTACCCACGGTCACGAGGACCACATCGGCGCACTTCCGTTTTTGTTAAAGCAGGTAAACCTTCCTCTTTTCGGTACAAAGCTCACGCTCGGGCTTGTCGAGGGCAAGCTCAAGGAGCACGGGCTTTTCGGCAAAGTCCAGCTTAATGTGTTAAAGCCGAAAGGCATCGTTAAATTCGGGTGCATGTCCGTTGAATATATTAACGTGAACCATTCGATTCCCGACGCATGTGCGCTTGCCATACATACGCCGGCCGGCGTAATTGTGCAGACAGGCGATTTCAAGGTTGATTTTACGCCGATACGCGGGGATATCATAGACCTTGCAAGGTTCGGCGAGCTCGGCAGCAACGGAGTCCTTGCGCTCTTGTCGGATTCCACGAACGCGGAGCGCCCCGGCAGCTCCATGAGCGAGAGGGTCGTCGGCGAAAGCTTTGACAAGCTGTTTGCGCAGTATGAGAAAAAGCGAATCATTGTCGCGACGTTTGCGTCAAATATCCACCGCGTGCAGCAGATTGTAAACGCCGCCGTCAAGTTTAAACGAAAGGTCGCGGTCTCGGGCCGCAGTATGGAAAACGTTATCAGCAAAGCCCTTGAAACAGGCTACCTCGACATTCCGTCCGGCGTATTAATTGAAGTGGATTCAGTCGACAAATATCCTGTCGAAAAAATGGTGATCATAACGACGGGCAGCCAGGGGGAGCCGATGAGCGCGCTTGCAAGGATGGCGACGGGCGACCACCGAAAGCTTACCGTTACGCCCGGCGACTGCATTATCATATCGGCGACGCCGATACCCGGCAACGAGAAAACCGTTACGCGCGTCGTAAACGACCTGTTAAAGCTTGGCGCCGAGGTTGTTTACGAGAAAATGTACGAGATACACGTATCCGGCCACGCGTGCCAGGATGAGCTGAAAATGATGTTCGCGCTTACAAAACCGAAATTCTTTATGCCGACACACGGCGAATACAAGCATCTTAAGAAACACGCGGGGCTTGCGGTTTCAATGGGGCTTGACCCTAAAAACGTAATTATCGCCGACATCGGCAAAGTCGTTGAAACAGACGGCGAAACCATGAAGATAACCGGCGCAGTCCCTGCCGGCAAGGTTCTGGTGGACGGACTTGGCGTCGGAGACGTCGGCAGCATCGTTTTGCGCGACCGCAAGCATCTGGCTCAGGACGGCCTCATCGTCGTCGTAACCACGATCGATTTGCATTCGGGCGAGATTTTATCCGGGCCCGACATCGTCTCGCGCGGGTTCGTGTATGTGCGCGAAAGCGAGGATATGATCGAAAAGGCGCGCAAAATCGCGCGGGAATCGATCCGGCGGTGCATGGAGAACAACACGCGCGAATGGGGCGTGATAAAGCAGCGCGTAAGGGATGATATCAGCGATTACTTGTGGCAGGTGACAAAGCGCAGCCCCATGATTTTACCCGTAATACAGGAGATTTAAATTTTCAGGCGAACGCGCCCGGTCTTCAAGCCGGGCGCGCAATATATAGCGCATTCCCCTTTCATTTGCCCTAATCTGGAAATTATGATATACTTATATCGCTAAACTTTACCCTTAAGAGGAGCTTTAAATGTACAACAGGCTGAGGCTATACACTCCGATCATCTGCACGCTGATGGTATTATGCGCTGTTTTGGTTTTCATAACGCCGTTTTTTAGCCGTACTCTTTTTTATTTCAGCGTAGCCGTTATGCTTCTTGGGTTTATCGCGGTCCTCATCATGCTGAAAAGGACAAGCGCAAGGACCCGGCGCATGCTGAGAGAAATGGGCCGCGGTATAGAGGCCGCGGGAGGCGGGGAGTTTATAGACTTCCCAATGCCGGTCATCACGCTGTACGATTCAAGGGAAATCATATGGTATAACGACATATGCGAAAGCCATGTGTTCGATGGCGCCGATATGCGCGGCGAGGATATCGGGGATGTTTTCCCAACCCTTGACGTCACGGCGAAGTCGCCGCCGCAAGGCTACGACGTTGTTTTCGGCGGGCAGCAGTACACGGCGTTTGTCTCGCGCTCTAAAAAGGCGGGCGAAAATATCGCGGTCATCTATCTCATTGACGATACCGCGCTTAAATTATACTCAAATGAATACCATCAGACGAAGCCGTCCGTCGCGATTATCATGGTGGATAATTACGACGAAATGATCCAGGACTTAAAAGAGGGCGAGCGCGCCCAGATCATAAGCGCGATTGAAGAAGAGGTCGAGCGGTACATAAACCAAAACGACGGTTTTGTGATACGAGTGGGCCGCGACCGCTTCTTTTCCGTCATTGAAGAGCGCGGTATCAGGAAAATCATCGAAAACAAATTCGGGCTGCTTGATATCGTCAGGAATAAGAATATCGGCGAAAAAATGAACGCGACGCTTTCCATCGGAGTATCGGGCGGCTCGCGAAATTTACTGGAGTCCGAAAGCTCTGCAAGACAGGCGCTTGACATGTGCCTTGGACGCGGCGGCGACCAGGCCGCCGTCAAAACCCAAAACGGCTACGAATTTTACGGTGGCGTCTCGAAGGGAATAGAAAAGCGCACAAAGGTAAAGACGAGAATCATCGCAAACGCGCTCGGCGAGCTTTTGGAGTCCGCGCATAACGTCGTGATCATGGGCCACCGATTTGCTGACTTAGATTGCCTCGGGGCGTCCGCGGGCCTGCTTAAAACCGTAAAGGATATGGGCAAGCCGTGCGTGGTTTGCCTTGACAAAAGAAAGAACCTTGCCCGCCCGCTTTTAGATAAGCTTTTAGCGGGCAGCTACGATGAATCTGATTTTATCGACCCCGAAAGCATACTGACGGCTGCGAACGACAATACGCTTTTGATCATAGTCGACACGCACGTTTCAGCGGTGCTTGAAAGTGAAGAGCTCTACCGCGCCTGTAAACAGGTAGTGATTATCGACCACCACAGAAAGCTTGTGAACCATATCGACAACGCCGTTATTTTTTATCATGAGCCGTATGCGTCGTCGGCGTCCGAGATGGTGGCGGAGCTTGTGCAGTATTTCCCGTCGCGGCCGCAGATTACGAAGCTGGAAGCCGAGGCTATGCTTGCCGGGATTATGCTTGACACGAAAAATTTTGTCTTAAGGACAGGCGTCAGGACATTTGAGGCGGCGGCTTACCTAAGACGGCTCGGCGCCGACACGATAGAGGTAAGGCGGCTGTTCGCGTCCACGATGGATTCATACCAGCAGAAAGCAAACCTTGTATCGGGCGCCGTCCTGTACGAAAACTGCGCCATCGCTCTGTCGTCGGATGTAAGCGGCGATATAAAGCTCGTGGCTCCCCAGGCGGCGGACGAGTTGATGACCATCGAGGGCGTGGACGCCTCGTTTGTAATTTTTGAAGTACCAGACGGCGTTAATGTCTCGGCGCGTTCGATGGGCGCCGTCAATGTCCAGGTCATCATGGAAACCTTGGGCGGCGGCGGCCACCACACGATGGCGGCGGCGCAGTTTCAGAGCGAAAGCATGGAAAACGTGCGCAAAATGGTAATGGAGGCAATCGACAGCTACCACGCCTCACACAATATGAAAGCGTAAAGGAGGCTTCCCGTATGAAAGTGATTTTAAAAGAGGATGTCAAGGGCAGCGGCAAAAAAGGCGATATCGTCAATGTTTCCGACGGGTACGCCAGAAATTTCCTGTTAAAGCGCGGGCTTGCGGTTGAAGCGTCGGCAGGCGCGATGAATGAGATAAACGCAAAAAAAGCGTCGGAGGAAAGAAAACGCCAAAAGGATAAAGAAGATGCGCAGGAGCTTGCCGCTAAGTTAAAAGGCAAGACCGTCAAAATTATGGCGAAAGCCGGAGCAAGCGGCAAGCTTTTCGGCTCCGTCACCGTGAAGGAAGTCTCCGACGCGATTCACAAGCAGCTCGGCGCCGAGATAGACAAGCGCAAAATCTCTCTTGAAAGCGAAATAAAATCGTTCGGTACATATGAGGCCGAAATCAAACTGAACCACGGCGTTGTGACAAGCGTGTTCGTGATGGTGGGCGAGGAGTAGCGGGAAAGAAGGTCGTCTAAGATGCCTGATTATGGCGCGTATACCGGCATAACAACAGATTTTAACCTGCCGTATAACCTTGAGGCTGAGCAATCGGTCTTAGGCGCCGTGCTCATCGATTCGTCATGCCTTGCGCAGGCGCTCGACTCGCTCAAGCCGCATCACTTCTACAGGGCGGAAAACTCAGCCATATTCGACGTTATGCTCCGGCTTTTCATAGCGGCAAAGCCGGTGGACTTTATAACGGTGCTTGAAATCCTTCAGCAGGACCGGGTCTTCGACGTTGACTCCGACGCTAAGCTGTATCTTGC
The DNA here is from genome assembly GCA_009777635.1 of Oscillospiraceae bacterium. Taxonomy (GTDB): domain Bacteria; phylum Bacillota; class Clostridia; order Oscillospirales; family Ruminococcaceae; genus WRAV01. The sequence goes on from WRLK01000035.1 coordinate 17,643, forward strand.
CGAGCTAATACAGATTGTGCCGTCGACCGCGAACCTTGACGAATACATCAGGATAGTCAAGGAAAAACACGACGTGCGCGCGCTTATTATGGCGGCCCGCGAAATCATCGACGATTCGCAAAGCGGGGCCGCCGACCCGCAGACGCTGATGGACAGCGCGGAACAAAAGATTTTTGAAATCCGCCAGGACCGCGACGGCACAAAGCTTACCCGCATCAACACAATCCTGCTTGAGATTTATGACAGGCTCCAACGGCTGTCGGGCGACGAAAAAGAGAAGTATCTGGGGATTCCGTGCGGATACGCGGCGCTTGACCGCGTCATGACGGGGCTTAACAAATCCGACCTGATCCTGCTGGCCGCACGCCCCGCGATGGGCAAGACGGCGTTCGCGCTCAACATCGCCGTAAACGTCGCTATGAAAGCAAACCGCAAGGTTGCGATTTTCTCGCTTGAAATGAGCAAGGAGCAGCTTGTCGAGCGTATTTTGTCGAGCGGCGCGCTTGTGAGGGGCGATAAAATGAGGACGGGCGAGCTTACCGCCGAGGATTGGATCAAGCTTGCCGACACAGCGCAGCATGTGGCGAAGACGCCGATTTACATCGACGATACCGCCGGTATCACTGTTCCCGAAATCAAGGCGCGTCTTCGGCGCGTGAGGGATTTAGGCGTTGTGATTATCGACTATCTGCAGCTTATGTCAAGCGCCGTGAGAAACGAAAACCGCGTTCAGGCGGTATCTGAAATCACGCGTTCGCTTAAAATCATGGCAAAGGAGCTAAGCGTTCCCGTAATCGTGCTGTCGCAGCTTTCACGCGGGCCGGACGGGCGGCAGGAGCACCGTCCGATTCTTTCGGATTTGCGTGAATCCGGCTCCATTGAGCAGGACGCCGATATCGTACTGTTTTTATACCGCGATGCGTATTACAACGAGCAAAGCGAGGAGAGAAACGTCGCGGAGTGCATTGTATCGAAGAACCGGCACGGCGAAACGGGGACCGTAAAGCTCGCGTGGGACGCCGAGCACACAAGGTTTATGGGGCTCGAACCGTTTCGGCATAATTGATATGATAGAAAAAATCCGAGGCACGATACAAAAATACGGCATGCTGCAGCCCGGCGGACATGTTGTCGCCGGCATTTCCGGCGGCGCCGATTCGGTCGCGCTGCTCCATGTCCTGATCTCGCTCAAGCAGGAGTTTGGGCTTTTCATCACAGCCGCACATTTAAACCATAACCTGCGCGGCGGCGAAAGCCTGCGAGACGAAAACTTTGTAAAAGATTTCTGCAAACGGCTGGGTGTTGACCTTATCGCCGAGCGCTTAGATATTGCTAAAATTTCAAAGAACCGCGGCATCTCGCTTGAGGAAGCGGGGCGCGATGCGCGTTACGAGTTTTTTTCGCTGATTTCAAACGGTAAAAACGCAAGGATAGCCGTCGCCCACAACTTAAACGACAGCGCCGAAACGGTGATACTTAACTTCGCGCGCGGCACGGCTCTTCGCGGCCTGTGCGGTATACCGCCGGTTCGCGGGAGCGTTATCCGCCCGCTGATTGCGTGCAGCCGGGACGAAATCGAAAAATACTGCGATGAAAACAGCCTTTGCTTCGTGACCGATTCAACGAACCTGGACCCCGGTTTTACGAGAAACCGTATAAGGCATTTTGTCATGCCGCAGCTTTTAGCCGTAAACCCGGGGCTTTTCGGAACTGTACAGGGAAACCTCGAAGCCCTGCGCGCCGACTCCCGTTACCTTGAACAAACGGCGCAAAATATCTTAAACGGTATGCTTCTTCCAAACGGCGCCGTCGACCGCGCAAAATACCTTGAAACGGAAAGCTGCTTGCGCTCCCGGATTTTGCGAATCATGCTGTCGGGCCACAGGATAAGCGCCGACAACAAACGGCTTTTACGGCTTGACGCCATCGCTTTGGCCGGCAGCGGCGCGGAGCAGCTGTCGCCTGAAACCTACTTCATGGCGGACAAAAAATCTTTTCGCCTGTCGCGCCCCAAACCCGTTCCCGGGCCGTTTTGCATCCCGATTGATTTGCAGGGTGGAAAAATACAGGAAATATATGTATTTTCAAACAAAAAGTTAAGGATAATAAATACGGATTATGAATATTATGAAGAAAATATAAAATATAACCGAAACCTATTAAAAAATGCCGTGGATTATGATAAAATAGTGGGTACTGCCGTTATCAGGCAAAAGCATGACGGCGATAAAATCAGGCTAACGGGAAGAAACTGCACGAAAACCTTGAAAAAACTTTTTTACGAAGCAGGAATACCTTCGCCGGAACGCGGCAAAATCCTGATACTATCTGATGGCTTGGGTCCTGTCTGGATTGAGGGGTTCGGAGTTGCCGAGCGGTGCTCGGTTTCCGGCGAAACGTCAAAGGTGTCTATATTGGGCTTAGTGCCCTGACCAGTCAAGACAGGGTCTGTTCACATAAATGGAATGCACGGATAAAAAAAATAAAGGGGCGGCGGCATGAAAGACGATATCAGGGAAATCCTTATTACAGAGGAACAACTCAGAAGCAAGGTCACGGAGATGGGCAAGCGCATAAGCGAAGACTACAAAAATAAGAATTTGCTTATGGTAAGCGTGCTCAAGGGCTCCGTCGTTTTTATGGCGGATTTGATGCGCGCAATCGACATACCCGTAAGGCTTGACTTTATGTCGGTTTCAAGCTACGGCTCGGGCGTCAAGACCTCCGGCGTCGTGAAAATCATAAAGGACCTTGATATCCCGATCGAAGGCTATGACCTTTTGATTGTGGAGGATATCCTTGACAGCGGAATGACGCTGAGTTATTTAAAGGAAATCCTAAGCGCCCGAAGCCCGAAAAGTATGCGCATCATGACGCTGCTTGATAAGCCTGAAAGGCGCAAGGTGGACATCACGGCCGATTATGTCGGGTTTACCATCCCTGATCAATTTGTAGTGGGTTACGGGCTTGACTACAGCGAAAAATACAGGAATCTGCCGTTCGTCGGCGTTTTAAAGCCGGAGGTTTACAGCGGCTGACTCTCAGAACTCATCTTCAATTATTACTGATACTGACAGGAAGTGAATTATTTGCCGAAAAAAAACAGGGGCCTTGGAATATATTTCGCGGTCCTCGCGGTTTTGATGTTGGCGGCGATGCTGGTCTTGAGCCTGGATAGGCCGGTTCAATCGCATCGGTATACCGATATTGTCGGTTATTTCCAGCAAAACCAGGTAAGGGAATTCGTTTTTGACTTAGGCTCGGGTGAGCTGCAGATTGTAAGGATGGAAGACCCTCCCGAAGCTCTGCCGATCATTTATAAAGTACCGAACACTTATTATTTCCTCGACGACGTCCGGCCGTTCATTCAGGCGTACAACGTGGAAAACCCGGACACGAAAATATCCGGGGATTTCCTGCCCGCGCAGGAGCTGCCCGCCTGGATATCATATCTGCCGCCGCTTCTTTTGATCGGCGTTGTAGTTGTGCTTTGGGTCGTCATGATGCGCCAGACGCGCGGAGGCGGCGGCGGCGTTGCCGGTTTCGGCAAGGCCAAAGCGAAATCCGTTCAGGACGGCAGGCGCGTGACGTTCGACGACGTTGCCGGTACTGATGAAGAAAAAGAAGAACTCATCGAGATTGTGGACTTCCTGAAAAGCCCCGGGAAATTCAACGCGCTTGGCGCGCGTATCCCGAAAGGCGTTTTGCTCGTGGGCCCTCCCGGAACAGGTAAAACCCTGCTGGCAAGGGCTGTCGCCGGTGAGGCCGAGGTTCAGTTTTTCTCCATTTCAGGCTCAGATTTTGTTGAGATGTTCGTCGGCGTCGGCGCAAGCCGGGTGCGCGATTTGTTTGACCAGGCAAAGAAAAGCGCCCCCAGCGTTATATTCATAGACGAGATCGACGCCGTGGGCCGCCAGAGAGGCGCCGGCTTAGGCGGCGGGCATGACGAGCGCGAACAGACGCTAAACCAGCTCCTTGTGGAGATGGACGGCTTTGGCGCCAACACGGGCGTGATTATACTCGCGGCGACAAACCGCGCCGACATCCTCGACCCCGCGCTGCTTCGCCCCGGTCGCTTCGACAGGCAGATTACGGTCAATTACCCCGATATCAAGGGCAGGGGCGAAATCCTGAAGGTACACGCGAAAAACAAACCGCTCGGCCCTGACGTAGACTTAAAGAGTATCGCGAAAGCAACCGCCGGATTCACCGGCGCCGATCTTGAAAACCTTTTGAACGAAGCGGCGCTCCTTGCGGCAAGGCGAAACCTCAAGGCCATCACTATGCCGGAAATTGAAGAAGCCACCATCAAGGTCGTGATGGGCCCCGAAAAACGCTCCCACGTCGTTACGGACAAGGATAAAAAAATCACCGCGTACCACGAAGCGGGCCACGCCGTTGCAAACTACTACTGTCCGACAGCCGACCCGGTCCACCAGATTTCCATCATCGGGCGCGGAATGGCAGCCGGATACATGATGCCGCGGCCTACCGAGGACCGCAGACATCGCATGAAAAACCAGATGTTCGAGTATATCGTCATGGCGCTTGGCGGGCGCGTGGCGGAGCAAATCGTGCTAGACGATATCTCCACCGGCGCCTCCCACGACTTAAAGCAGACCACGAAAACCGCAAGGGAAATGGTTACGCGATTCGGCTTCACCGATGCCATCGGCCCAATCGTATACGGCCAGGACCAAAGCGAAGTTTTCCTAGGCCGCGACTATATGCATTCGCGTGATTTTTCCGAGCAGATTGCAAGTGAAATCGACGCCGAGGTGCGCAGGATCGTCAACAAGGCGTATGACAGGACTACCGAAATCCTCACTACCCACCGCGACCAGCTTGAGCTGATTGCTCGTTACCTCTTTGAAAACGAGAAAATCGAGGGCGATGAGTTTATCGAGCTGATGGAGGGTAAGCGCGGGCTTGAAAAGCCCGTTATAATGCCGGGTGAAGAGCCCCCGCCCACAGACGAGCCGCCCGGGGAAGACCCGCCGAAACGCAGGCTCGACATTGAAATCACAGGCGATCCGCTTTTGGAAAGTTAATGATAATTTTATGCAGGCCAAAAGCGATTGGCCTGCACTTTTTATGAAAAGCTCAGGTGATAAGGATGCTAATCATCAAATCCGGCAGGGTGATTTCCCCCGCAAACCATATCGACGAGGTCTGTGATGTTTTAGTGGAAAACGGCGTTATCACAGGCATCGGCGCGATCGATGCACCTAAGGCCGACCTCATAGACGCGCGCGGACTGATCGTCGCTCCCGGTCTAATCGACGTCCACGCGCACTTCCGCGAGCCGGGGCAAACGCATAAGGAGGACATCGCTACAGGCGCTGAAGCCGCGAAAAAAGGCGGGTTTACAAGCGTCTTGCTTATGGCGAACACCAATCCTCCCGCTGACAATAAAAAAACACTTTCAGATGTGCTTTTAAAAGGCAAGAAGACCGGTATCAACATCTACAGCGCGGCGGCGTTGAGCCGCGGGCTTGGCGGAGACGAGCACACCGGCATGGCAATGCTTAAGGACCTTGGCGCCGCGGCTTTTTCCGACGACGGGATGCCGGTTTTAAGCACAAGGTTTTTGCGTGAGGCTATGCTTGAAGCCAAAAAAATTGGCGCAATCATAAGCCTGCATGAGGAGGACCCCGCGCTCGTCGAATGCGCGGGCATCGACTTTAGCGCACCGTGGATAGCAGAAAGCAGCATGATCGCCCGCGACGTCATGCTTGCGCTTGAAACCGGCGTAAAGCTGCATATCCAGCATGTTTCAAGCGAAAAGTCCGTCAAGCTGATACAGTTGGCGAAAGCGTTCGGTGCAGACGTGACCGCCGAGGTGACGCCGCAGCATTTCTCCCTGACGCATGAGGCGCTCAAAACAAAGGGCGCACTTGCAAAAGTAAACCCGCCGCTTCGAAGCGAACGGGATCGCCTAAGCCTTATCGAAGCGCTCGGTTACGGCACGATCGACATGATCGCAACCGACCATGCGCCTCACGCATCGGAAGAAAAATCCCTGCCGATCGAGCTTGCGCCAAGCGGCATGACCGGGCTTGAAACGGCGCTTGCCCTTGGCGTCACGAACCTTGTGCGCACGGGATATCTGACGCTTCCCGCATTGATTGCAAAAATGACGGCGAACCCGGCGAAGCGTTTCGGATTTAAGGCGGGCGAGATTGCGAAGGGAAAACCCGCCGATATTGTAATCTTTGACGAAGCTGAGCGCTGGACTGTCAAAGCATTCGCATCAAAATCACAAAACTCGCCGTTTATAGGCGATGAGCTTTACGGCAAGGTAAAATATACGATTTGTGGCGGCAATATTGTATATTCTGATTAGGGGGAATATATTTGGCTGTAATCCTGTATCACAAAAAGCTTTCCGACGGCTTTTTCCTTTTAAAGGCGGAAGCGCATGCCCGTGTTTTTCCGGGGCAGTTTTATATGCTGCGCGCATGGGGCGACTGTCCTGTTTTGTCGCGTCCCGTCAGCGTTTACGACGCGGACGGCGATGGGGTTACGTTCCTTTACAAAGTTGTCGGAAAAGGCACCCGGATTATTTCAAAGCTAAAACCCGGCGACGATATCACGCTTCAAGGGCCATACGGCAACGGATTTTTTGACGTTTTAGGCGATGCTTCCGGCAGTATCGCAATGGTCGGCGGCGGCGTCGGTATCGCACCGTTTTATTATACAGCAAAAAAATTAAAGATTAAATATCCCAAGGTTTCTGTCGACATGTATCTGGGCTTCAGCGGCACTCCCCTGCTTTTAGACGCGTTCGGGCGCGTTTCGGACAACCTTGTAACAGACGTCGGCGGGTACATAACCGACAAGATTGCGCCGGAAAAATACGGTCAAATTCTTACCTGCGGGCCACAGGCGATGATGCGTGCGCTGTATCAAAAGTGTAAAACGGCCGGTGTTTCGGAAAAACTGTATGTTTCCCTTGAAAACCGCATGGCATGCGGCATCGGCACGTGCCTTGTCTGTAGCTGCAGGACGACGGACGGAAACAAAAAAACATGCGCGGACGGCCCCGTTTTTAAAGGAGAGGCGGTGTTTTCGCTGTGAATATGGAAGTAAATTTCTCCGGCGCGAGATTTAAGAATCCGGTCGCGCTGGCGTCCGGGACATGCGGCTTTGGGCGCGAACTAAATAAAATCATTGATCTATCGCGGCTTGGCGGGATCTCAACAAAAGGGCTTACGTTAAACCGGCGCGACGGCAACGACGGCATCCGCATATGGGAGACCGAGGGCGGGATCATGAACAGCGTGGGGCTTGAAAACCCCGGCGTAAAAGGGTTTATCGATAACGAGCTTACATTTGTACGATCGCTTGATACCGTGGGAATCGTAAACCTCGGCGGTCACAGCATCGACGACTATCTAGAGGGGATAAAGCTGCTAAACGACGTAAGGCTTGATATCCTCGAGCTTAACATAAGCTGCCCGAATCTGAAACAGGGCGGGATGAGTTTCGGCGTAAAGACCGAAATCGCCCGCGAAATCGTGAGAAAATCCCGCGCGCTTTGCAAGCATACGCTTGTGGTGAAGCTGTCCCCGAACGCCGAGGACATAACGGCGCTCGCCCGCATGTGCGAGGACGAGGGCGCAGACGGCGTCTCGCTCGTAAACACGTTTTTGGCGCTCGCCATCGATATTAATGCGAAAAAACCGGTTTTCCAAAACATATACGCGGGGCTTTCCGGTCCCGCAATAAAGCCGATAGCGCTCAGGATGGTGCATCAAGTAGCACGCGCCGTGAAAATCCCCGTCATGGGCATGGGCGGGATATCAAACGCCGGCGACGCAATCGAGTTTATCATGGCGGGCGCTTCAGTTATCCAAGTCGGAACCGCAAGCTTTATCGACCCCTCCCGCCCGATTGAGATCGTCGGCGGCATAGAAAAATATCTCAGTGACAACAAAATTGGCGATATTCGCGAAATAACGGGGATTGTATAGCGCGTCTGCCCCGGTTTACAGGATAAGGGATAATATGGTATAATTAACAACAATCAATTATAAATTCTATATGTTGAGGGGGATTTTGTGGACGTAAAACAAGGATTCCTGTCGCTGCAAAACGGCAGCGACGTGCGCGGCGTCGCTCTGGCGCTTGAGGACGGCGCTTTCGTAAACCTGACTGAAAATGCGGTAAACCGCATCGCCGCGTCGTTTGTATCATGGCTTTCGAAAAATACGGGCAAAGCTCCGTCCGACCTTAGAATCGGGCTGGGCCACGATTCAAGGCTGACCGCAACAGCGCTTGCAAATGCCGCGATAAACGGCATGGCGTCACAAGGCGCCACGGTTTTCTACTGCGGATTGTCGTCCACGCCCGCTATGTTCATGGGCACGCTGTTCCCCGAAACGGCGTTCGACGGCTCTGTCATGCTGACGGCAAGCCATCTGCCGAAAGACCGCAACGGTATGAAGTTTTTTACCCGTAAATCGGGTCTTGACAAACAAGACATCACAGAGATTCTCGAAAGCGCAGCCCTGTTTGAATATGCTGCGCGTAATTTAAAAGCGGAGGATTCTCCGCTGATGAAGCTGTATGCGAAATATCTGCGCGAGAAAATCATAAGCGGCGTAAATTCCGGCGAGAAGCCGCTGCTAGGTCTTCGCATCGTGGTTGACGCAGGCAACGGCGGCGGCGGATTTTTCGCTAAAGACGTACTTGAGCCGCTTGGCGCGGACACCTCAGGAAGCCTGTTTCTCACCCCTGACGGCGAGTTTCCGAACCATGAGCCGAACCCCGAAAACAAAGAGGCCATGAACGCTATCCGCGACGCGACGATTCAGGCAAACGCCGACTTAGGCGTCATCTTCGATACGGACGTCGACCGCATGTCGGCCGTCCTGCCTGACGGACGCGAAGTGAGCCGAAACGCCATCATCGCCATGATGTCGGCGATTTTAGCGCCCAAATATCCCGGCTCTACGATTGTGACCGACTCCATCACCTCCGACCACCTGACTGATTTTCTGGAGAAGCATCTCGGCTTGCGCCACCACCGCTTCAAGCGCGGGTACAAAAACGTGATAAACGAGGCTGTCCGCCTAAACGCAGAAGGCGTGACGACTCCGCTTGCGATCGAGACGTCGGGACACGGAGCGCTTTTGGAAAATTACTTCCTCGACGACGGCGCGTACATGGCGGTAAAGCTCATCATCGCCGCCGCAAACGCCTCCAAAACGGGAGAAGCGCTGTCCTCCATTATAAAAGGGCTAAAAACAGCGCCATATGAGTGTGAGCTTCGCATGAAAATCAAGTGCGGCGGGTTTTACGACTACGGGATTCAGGTACTTAAAGGCTTCGAGGAACAGGCAAAGGCAAAGGGCCTTAACGTGGTGCAGTCATACGAAGGGGTGCGGATTTCCTTTCCCGGCGGCTGGGCGATGCTGCGGATGAGCCTGCATGACCCCATCATGCCATTTAACGCCGAAAGCGGCTCACAGGACGGGCTTGCTAAAATCTTAAACCAAGTGCGCGGGTTGTTGACAGAGTATTGTGAATTGGATACTTCTCCGATTGACTTATACAATTAAGAAAGGGGAACAAATATGACGATATGGCAAAAAAACGAGCTTAAGCTTAATGCGGAAAGAATCCGCGCGGGGATTGTAAGAGGCGTATACGCCGCAAAATCGGGACATCCCGGCGGCTCTCTTTCAAGCGCAGACATCATGGCGTACCTATATCTTACCGAGATGAGGCACAACCCGAAAAACCCGAAGTGGGAGGACCGCGACAGGTTCGTGCTTTCAAAGGGGCACGCAGCGCCCGTTCTTTACGCGACCCTTGCAAACGCGGGATACTTCGCCGAAACGGAGCTTGACAATCTTCGCCATACGGGCGCGATGCTCCAAGGGCACCCCGACATGAAGCATACGCCGGGCGTCGACATGTCGACAGGCTCGCTCGGGCAGGGGCTTTCCGCCGCGTGCGGCATAGCTCTTGCCGAAAAGCTTAAAGGCACCGGTGTGCGCGTTTACGCGGTATTAGGCGACGGCGAGTGCCAAGAAGGCCAAATCTGGGAGGCCGCTGCTTTTGCCAAGCACCGGGAACTTGACAACCTGTGCGCTTTAGTCGACAACAACGGCATGCAGATCGACGGCACGGTTGCGGAAGTCAGCGGGATTGAGCCGCTTGACATAAAGTTTGAAGCGTTTGGCTGGAACGTCGTTAAAACCGACGCCCACGATTTCGATGGTATTGAGGCGGCGTACAAGGCCGCGCGGGAATGCAAGGGGAAACCCACGGCAATCATCGCGTCGTCCACAAAAGGCAAGGGCGTTTCGTTCATGGAAAATCAGGTGTCATGGCATGGCTCGGCGCCTAACAAGGAGCAGTTCGAGCAGGCTATGGAGGAGATTACAAAGCGCATCGACGCGTTAGAGAAAGAGGTGGCGAAATAATGGCCGACATGCAGAAAAAAGCAACCCGGCAAAGCTACGGCGAATCGCTTGTGGCGCTGTTTCCCAAGTATCCTAATCTTGTCGTCTTAGACGCCGATTTAGCCGCCGCCACACAGACGGTCATGTTTAAAAAGGCATATCCCGAAAGGTTTTTCGACGTCGGCATCGCGGAGGGCAACTTAATCGGCGTTGCGGCAGGTCTTGCGGCCTCCGGTATGATTCCCTTTGCCAGCACCTTCGCTATGTTCGCGGCGGGGCGTGCGTTCGAGCAGATACGCAATTCCGTCGGCTACCCGCACCTTCCCGTTAAAATCGGGGCGACGCACGCGGGAATCTCCGTCGGAGAAGACGGCGCTACCCACCAGTGCAACGAAGACATCGCGCTCATGCGCGTCATCCCCGGCATGACGATAATCAATCCAGCCGACGACACGGAGGCAAAGCAGGCGGTGGAGGCAGCGATCCTTCACAATGGCCCCGTTTACATGCGTTTCGGAAGACTTGCCGCCCCCATCTTCAACGACCCCGCAACATACAAATTTGAGCTTGGCAAGGGAGTTTTGCTAAAAGACGGAAGCGATCTTACCATCATCGCGACCGGCCTCATGGTCTGGGAGGCCATGACCGCCGCGGAGCTGCTTAAAAACGACGGCATAAGCGCAAGGGTAATCAATATCCACACAATCAAGCCAATCGACGAGGATATCATCTTAAAGGCGGCTGCCGATACAAGGCTGATTGTCACGGCGGAGGAGCACAGCATCATCGGCGGGCTTGGCGAAGCGGTTTGCGGCGTTGTGAGCGCCAAAAATCCCGTGCCTGTCGTAAGAATCGGCATAAACGACGAGTATGGCATATCCGGTCCCGCGGTTGAGCTTCTTTTGAAATTCGGGTTAAGCGCCGCCAATATCGCGGCAAAGGCAAAGGCGGCATTTGACAGCAAAGCGAGGTAAATATATGAGTTTTAAGCAAAATCTTGACAAAATAATCGGCGAAATGGAATCGAAAAGCCTTCTTGAGCTTTACGACTCCTTAAGCCGCGGCGTTATGGACGGCGTGCGCCCTGAGTGGGAAGCGCCGCAAAAGGGCGGCAAACGCGCGTGCTATCTTTCCATGGAGTTTTTAATCGGGCGCGTGATTTACGCAAACCTTTTAAACCTTGGAATATTAGATGGATTCCGTGAGGTTTTCAAAGACCGCGGGCTTGACCCCGATATGTTCGAGGCGGTCGAGGACGCGGCGCTCGGCAACGGCGGCTTAGGCCGGCTGGCGGCGTGCTTCCTTGATTCTGCGGCGACGCACGGCATCCGGCTTGACGGCTACGGCATACGCTATAAATACGGCTTGTTCAAGCAGTATTTTAGAGACGGCTTTCAATGCGAAGAAGCCGACGACTGGACAAAATTCGGCGACCCGTGGAGTATCCGGCGCGAAAAAGAGCGCGTGAAGATCGAGTTTAAGGACCAAACCGTCTGGGCCGTGCCGTATGACATGCCTGTAATCGGATACGGCGGCAAGACGGTCAACACGCTGCGGCTATGGCAGGCGGAGGCCATAAGCGGCTTTGACTTCGGCGTTTTCAACGAACAGCGCTACAATGAAGCGTACCTTGAACGAAGCCTTGCCGAATCGATCTCCAGCGTTTTGTACCCCGCCGACGACACCGACGAGGGCAAACGCCTCAGGATCAAGCAGCAGTACTTCTTCTCAAGCGCGTCGCTGCAAAGCATCCTGCGTGAATACAAGGCGGAGCACGGCTGTGACTTTTCAAAGTTCGCGGACAGCTACGCGTTCCAGCTAAACGACACGCACCCGACCGTTGCAATCCCCGAGCTTCTGCGGATTCTGATCGCGTGCGAGAACCTTTCGTTCGACGAGGCGTTTCGCATTTGCAAAAGCGCCTTTGCGTACACAAACCACACCATCATGGCGGAGGCCCTCGAAAAATGGGACGTCGGGCTGTTCTGCTCCGTCATCCCCGAGGTATACCCTTACGTCGTCATGCTGCAAAACAAATTAAAGCAGGATTTACACAACAAAGGCATAAACGGCGGCGATCAGATTCCGTACTACATCGTGGACGAATCCCACAGGATTCACATGGCGCGTATGGCGATCTACGCAACGCACTCGACAAACGGGGTTGCCGCGCTGCACACGAAAATATTAAAGCAGTCGGCGCTTAAGGAATGGTACGACATTTATCCCGAGCGGTTTTCGAACAAGACGAACGGGATCACCCAGCGACGCTGGCTTGCGCTGTGCAACCCGGGGCTTTCGCGCCTTATCACGGATAAGATCGGCGACGGCTGGATCACGGATTTGCATGCGCTTAAAAGGCTGATGCAGTACGTAAACGACGAGGATTTCCTTACGCAGTTCGCCTGCGTCAAGCGTCAAAACAAGCTGGAGCTTCAAAGGCACGTAAGGCTTTATGAAAACGGCTTTGCGCTAAACCCGGATTTTATCTTCGACATCCAGATAAAGCGGCTGCATGAATACAAACGCCAGCTTTTAAACGCGTTTTCCATCCTTGATATTTATTTTGGATTAAAAGACGGCACGCTTTGTGATTTTCATCCCACGGCGTTTTTGTTCGGCGCGAAGTCGGCGCCCAGCTACCGGCGCGCGAAAGGGATTATTAAATATATAAACGAGATTGCAAAGCTCATCAACAACGACCCCGACGTTAAAGATAAAATACAGGTGCTGTTTGTCCAGAATTACAACGTGGGCTACGCCGAAAAGCTGATTCCCGCCGCCGACGTCTCGGAGCAAATTTCAACGGCAGGGACAGAAGCCAGCGGAACCGGAAACATGAAGCTGATGTTAAACGGCGCGGTGACCCTCGGCACATACGACGGCGCGAACATTGAGATTGTGGAGCAGTCCGGTGAGGAAAACAACTACATCTTCGGCGCGAAGGTTGAGGACATCGACGAAATCCGGAACAGCTACAATCCCAAGCAGATGTACCTTGCAAGCCCAAGGATCAAGCGCGTGCTCGATACGCTGGTAAACGGCACGTTCAGGGACGGAAGCTCCGGCGCGTTCCACGATTTGTACGACTCCATTTTAGAGGGCAGCCAATACCAGCGCCCCGACCAGTACTACCTGCTGCTTGATTTTGAGCGGTATGTTGACGCAAAGCTCAAAGTTAACCGCATGTACGGCGACAAAACGGCGTTTACAAGGCAATGCCTCATCAACACCGCGAA
>WRLK01000036.1 GCA_009777635.1 Oscillospiraceae bacterium
GCGGTATCCCCCTATACCGCCATTCACTAAAAAAGGGCGTAAAAAACACACCCTCCGAAGCATTATTTTTACAAAATGAAACGGCGGCTTTGATTTTTATATCAAACCGCCGTTTGTTCTGCTGTCATCTTTCGGCCGTAAACCGCAACTGCTCAACTGCGGTTTTATTGTTTCTGTGGGGGAAGTGTGGTCTGCTTATTCCACCCATATATCTTAATCAGCATCTGCTCCTGATAATGGAACGCGCTGACGGGGAAATCCAGCAGATTTGCGGTATTTGACGCGATTAAATAGTCCACGGTATTGCCATCGTCATCTTTCATAATATCCGTGATTATGACCGTATGCCTTAGGTCGCCGTTATACCCCATATGTATAACATCACCCGGCTCACCGCTGTAAAATGGCGCGTCGGCAAAAGCGGTCATGCCAAAACCCCTGTTGTTTTGTACATAAACCAGAAATTCCTTAACGCCCGTCCATGCCGGTGCGCGGCCGGAAGCGGTATAGGCGGAGCTTGGCGTGTCGCCATACCACTTCCATTGTGCGGGTGCTACATAATCCATCGGGACACCGCCCGCAAATATAGCCTGAGAAACAAAGTTCTGGCAGTTACCGCCCATCCTGTCATACATTTGCCACGCCGGATTGCGTTTAGACGCCCATTCACGCGCGTAACCCGCGGCATCCTCACGGTTATACGCGTTATCATACGAAATTTGTCCGGGCTGCCGGCCTTGCTCGCTTCGGCCCGCGACCGCCTCTCTCGCTCCCGCAATCCAATCATCCCTGCGCTGTTCGGTGGATATTTCCGGCATATCCGCGTTGGAACCGCCGAAGCGCCAGCGGCCCATGACATTATGGCTCAAGCTGTCCGATTGCCGGTGATGGGAGAGAAACCATTGCCCACCCTCTTTTGTAAACGTGAAATTGTGGGAAACGCCGAAACCTTTGGAGTCCACGCCCGGATAAGCTGTAAAGTTCTGAATAAAATCCTCCATAACCCGCACGGCAATATCGCCGTTATCCTGCTCGGTAATCGCTGTAACGGTCAATTCAAAGGAGTATCCGATAAGTGTCAAATCTGTTTTTTGCATGGAGCGGATTGCAACCATCGCTTCCCAAACCATGCGGTTGTTATCAGCTTGCTCTTTTGCATTGGGGGAAAATAGTTCGGTTGGGCCTTGAACCGTAAGCTCCGCAAGGGAATTGTAATAGGTGTTCATGAAGTCAAGTATTATTTGTTCTTGGTATGAATCAAGAAGGTCAATATTTTCCGCATAGGCAATCGTTCCGTCACCATAAGAAGCCGCCGGTATAGGCGCGGTCGGTTCGGACGGAACGGGGACATAGGCTTCAATCACCGATGATTCCGGTTGGGCATCAAAAGGCTGTTCAGATAATGCAAAAGACGGCGCATCTTCGGCTCCGGGAATTACGGTTATGTCCGCTTCATTATAACAACCGGCTAACAACGCAAGCATTGTAATCACAGTAGCAATCCTTATTTGAAACACTAGCGACAACCTCCCCTCTATATCTCAAACCAAAAGGTACTGCCCTTACCGATTTCCGATATAACGCCGTAGCTGCCATCATGCAGCTCTATAATCTTTTTCACAATCGAAAGCCCAAGCCCTGTGCCGGTAATGGCGCGGCGGTGTTTCGTGCCGCTTTTGTAATATCTGTCCCACACATAGGGCAAATCGGCCTGTGCGATACCGTCGCCGCTGTCGGTCACGCTGATACGCACAGAGTTTCCCTCGATCGCCTGACTGACAGAAACCGCTTTGTCATCGCCGCAGTAATTGACAGCGTTGATAAGCAAGTTGTAAAACGCCCTGCCGATTTTCGGTCCATCGGCGCTTATATATATTTCGTTGTCATATAAAAAAGTTATCTTGTAGTTTTTATTACATAGCAGTTCATTCATGCGCTGTACACAGTCCAAAATATTTTGCGTCAGATTAAAGTCGGATATATTAAGCTGTTCCATATTGTTTTCCAGCTTGGATATATCCAGCACATCATTTACAAGCGCCGAAAGCCGCTGCGTTTCATCCATGATAACCTGCGACTGCTCCGGCGTTATTTCATCGGGGAAGTCGTGCATCATTTCCGCGTAACTGTAAATCAGCGAGAGCGGTGTGCGCAAGTCATGGGATACATTCGCCAGAAGTTCGCGCCTTAATCCCTCGACCTTGCCAAGCTCCGCCGCCGCCGTGTTCAGCGTATCGGACAGCGCGACAATTTCATAAAATCCCTTGCCCGCAAAGCGGATGTTATAATTACCTTTCGCAAGGTGTGAAGCGGTCCCGCTGATTTCCTCAATCGGCTTTGATACCCGCTTTGCGATAACGATAGCCAACAGCACAGACAACACGACCATGACGCCCGTTATCCAATATAACTGTATGCGCAAAGTTGAAACCGTGGCGTTTACAGGGGTAAGCAAAGCGTAAAACGTCAATGAAATGGTTTGCCCATCCCCCAGCGTGAACTCGTGGGTTTCGGTGATGGATTCAAACGGCGGGTCGCCCCATCTGCCCGGTCTTTCCATTCTAGGTATTCCCGGTCTTGGCGGCGGGGCGAAGTCCCGCGCGGGCGCAATGATGATGTCGTTTTCAGCTTGCAGGTAAAACAATATCTCCGGCAGCTCCGGGTTGCCGATTTCTTCTTCTACCATAGCGATTGCGTCCGCTAATTCACGCCCCCGGATATATTTATACATATCGTTTAGAAACACCGTTTGGGACAGCCATAAAATGATGAGCAGGAGCGCGCAGAAGCCGAGCATCAACGCAAAAATCTTCCACTTTAGCTTTAGCTTATCCATACTCAGCTTCATATGCAACTACCCCTCAAATCTGTAGCCCAAACCACGCAATGTCTTGATATAATCGCCATATGGGTCGATTGCTTTTCTAAGCAGTTTCATGTGGGTATCCAGCGTCCTGTCGTCGCCGCAATAATCGTAGCCCCATACTTCCGCAAGTATTTTTTCGCGGGGGACGGCGATGTTTTTGTTGCGAATTAAAAAGAACAGTAAGTCATACAGCTTCGGCGCAAGCTCCGCCTGTTTACCGTCAACAAACACTTTATACGCCGTCATATCCGCGAGGAAACCGCATTTTTCAAAGATGATATGCCCCTCGCTGCCGTCTGTTTTTGTTTTTCCCGCCCGCCGGAGTATAGCGGCAATACGCATCATAACTTCTTTTGACGAAAACGGCTTGACAACGTAATCATCAACGCCCAATTCAAAACCGAGCATCTTGTCGTATTCCTCGCCCTTTGCCGAGAGCATGATAATCGGCACATCGGAGCTTTTTCGGATTTCCCTAACCGCTGAAAATCCATCCAGTTCCGGCATCATAATGTCCATGAGAATGATGTCGAATGTGTTTTCCCGGCAGGCTTCGACGGCTTCCATACCGTTGCCGGCTTCGGTTACTTCATGCCTCTCAAACTGCGCGTAGCGTTTGAGTACGGCGCGAAGTCCGGCCTCGTCGTCGCAAATCAACAGCTTTGCCATCTTAACGCCCCCCATAACAATTTAATCATACCATATTTTTACGCGGCCTTGCAACGAAGATAATTGCGGCTACCAGCAATAACAGCAATACTGCAACCGTTATGGCATTACCACCTATATTGGCTTGCGGCGGGGTTCCGGTGCTTTCGCCGGGTATGTCGCCGCCCGGCATACCGCGCTGTATATTCCCGCCATCGGTAGAACCTCCCGGCAGACGGCCTCCGTCCGGCATCGCGCCACCCGGCATATTGCCGCCGGGAAGACCGCCGCGCTCGCCGCCCGGCTGGCGGACTCTATCTGGCAGACGGCCTCTATCCCTGCCAGACGGGAACCCGTTTTGCATACCCGTGAACATTTCAATTTGTTCTTCCGTTAAGCCTATTTCCAAGAGAACGGTTTTCACTTCATCGGTAATTTCGCCGCCTGCTTCCATGATGATTTGCATGGCCTGCTGCATTAACTCCATATCTTGCATACCGCCGCCTATATCTGGTCGCCCGCCGAACCCGCGCTCACCGCCGCCTCCGCCCATCATCGAGCCAAGCGTGGAAAGATTGACGATAGAAGCATCTACCAAAGATGATGAATCCTCGCGCTGACCGTTCGATGTAGATGGAATCGAACCGTCAAGCTGACCTTTGATACTCTGCGCCCGAAGCATACCGAGTGTTACAAGCTGCCCTAGCGACTGCTCATACTGTTCATGGGTAAAGTACGCCGAAACATCGTTTTTCACATACCCGTTGATTTTCGCGTCCAATGCCATGACCGCGTTTTCAAACAGGCCACTTTCAAAATATCCCTCCACGATTTGCCGCAGATAATCATGGTATTTTTCGCGGTATTCTTCCACTTCCAGCAGTTTGTCAAGAAGCGGCCTATCTTCCATACTCACACCGCTGACCGGCGTATCTATGGGGAAATTCACAACGCCCCCAGCGCTGCCGGATTGAAAGCCGCCGAAAGCAAGGTTGTAATCCCACGGAAGAATCGTGATTTTACCGTCGCACTCATAAAGATAATAGTTCTGCTGCATATTGGATGAATAACTGTCGAGGTTTACGACTGCTGTATGCGCCGCGAAGTAACGGAGAATGGCATCAACGTCAAAATATTTTTCTAAATCCGTACCGGCATCCAAGTTTTTGAGGGAGTTAATAACGCGCTGTTTATCTTTATCGGAGTTGCTATTGAATATGGCATTTTCAAATATTGCGGGATAGCTGCTGATTTCGTCGTCGGTGTAGATAAGCGAACCGCCGCCGCTCCCGCCGAAGCCGCCCCTGCCGCCATCGCGGAAAGCCATACCATCGCGCTCTCCGCCATCCGGGAAGCCACCCGGCATACCGCCCATATCGGGTCGCGCGCCCGCAAAGACGGCACTATCACGGCGCATATCCTCGAAGTCACCGCGCCGCCCCATTTGGATTTTCACATTGTAAAGCTGCCCGCCGGATGTGCTGTAAACCCTGTCAAGAAAAGATTTATCGTATCTCTCAAGCGCAAGGAAGAAACCGTAATCCTCGCCGTTGACCGTCACGTTTGCGTAATTTGCAAGCGGCGTGTCCACCCCGATAAAATTCATAATATCGTAGGATATATAATCCTTCATATAGGTTGTGTCGGACATAAGATTGTTGATGCAAAACGTATCAAGCCCATAAAAATTCTGCCCTTTGACATATTTATTAAACTTAAACTGCAAGCTGTACCTGTCGCTCTGCGTTCTGCCCATCTGTGAAAGGCTGGAATTGCCTTTTGTGCGGATTCCGACCGTGCTGATTTGTTCGCCGTTGATAATCAAGTCGCCGGAAATCCATTCCTTTGCCTGCGCGTTATCGAGCAGACTTTGCCAATCTTCATCGCCAACTTTGATGTCGATTGTGATAATATCATCCCCGAACAGCTTCCTTTGGTACGGGGGGATATTTGCGGCATTACTGTTGCTGGCGGCATAAACGATAAAGCCGCAGGCCGCTAGACAAACGCACAGCAAAACCGCCACGATTGCCATGAGATATTTACTTGTAATCATGCCGCTGTTTCTCCTTACATATAATAATCGCCGTTGTAAGAAACAAGTGTGGCGTTAGAAATTCCATCCACGTTCAGCAACGCATTAACAAACTGCGAGGATGATTCCTTTAGCCGTACTTCGACTGTCAGCTCCACGCCGTTTCTTGATACGCTTTTTGCCTTTATCACATTCTTTTTTGTCTGCTCTTTGAGTACGGATAATGCCGCTGATTCAGCATTGCCACCGGCACAGCTAATCACTACAACATAAGGCGAATCATTAACTTTGCGATTGACGAAAATGTACAGGATTAGCCCGATAATAATAGAGCCGATAATTGCCATTGGTATAAGCCCAACGCCTACGATAATGCCGGTTGTGATTGACCAGAACAGATACACGAGGTCGAGCGGTTCCTTTACAACGGTTCTGAAACGGACGATGGACAGCGCACCGACCATGCCAAGCGCCGTAATGAGGTTTGAAGATACCGCCAAAATCACAAGTGTGGTAATCAGCCCCATCGCAATCAGCGAGATGCCAAAAGACGACGAATGCATAACGCCTTTGAAGGTTTTTGTGTAAACCAAGAATATGAATAACCCAAGCGCAAAGGAAACGAGCAGGGCTGTCAAAATATCAGGTATAGAGAAAGTCGCCGCCCTGTTTAGAAATGTAAAGTCCATTAAATTTTCAAGCATGATGAATCCTCCCAATATTTTTATACAAGTCTTGCTACAACGTACTTTGAAAACTCGGTTTGACTACGCCAACCGATTCCTATAATGTCGCGGATAATATCCGGCAGGAAACCGTCATATTTGATTTCCATTATTACCCCGCCAAACGCCGGAATGGTAGTCAAATCCGGTTCAAGGAAACCGCTCACCGCGTTTGATGTCCTGATGTTGCTGTCGAATGTAACCCGCACATTGCCCGCATGGAACACATAGGCTTCCCGGTGATACTCCACGATGTTTCTTGGACGCAAATTCTGGTAATGGATTTTCGTGTACAATTCCATTAGCAGGGGCGAATCCGGCTGTTTTAGCGGGCTGTAATCCCCCGACAAAAGGGCTGTGCATTGCTCCGGCGTAATCGCCGCGCTTTCTTTATACGCAAGCCGGTTGGCCTTGCTTTTTCGCTCAAGCCGGATAAAGGATGTATCGCCGTTATAATACCGCAACCGGAATTTTTCGCGGCGGCTTTGGCCGGATAGTTTTTCCACTACCCCCTTATCCAAATAATTATCGAAGTACAGGCTGCGGATTATGTATCCGCCATCCTCACCGGAATGTTCATCCGGTCTTGCCACGACGCACAGTCTTGCCCGCAACTGTGCGTAGTCGGCGGCGTTGATTTGGTGCTTTAGCTCATGTCTGCCGTTCATGTAATAGCTCCCTTCGTCTTGCTATGAGCATAGATTACAGGAGATAGCTGAATTTGCAATGTAGCCTGACTGAACTCTGGCTGAACTTTACATTTGCGTCTGCGGTTACGCTTGGTCATAAGAAACTTGGATGCCTATACAGCTTCAAGAAACATTTTATAAGCGGCTGGCACATTAAAATGCCAGCCGCTTATAAATACAAACTGATTCGATGGCTCAAATCCCTTGGCTGCCCGTTTCCGAATTGCAGAACTTGGAGCAGTTTTTGCAGCCGCCCCCGCATCCCTTTCCGCTTTTTCGGTCTAAATATATTTTGCGTACTGCAAGTCCCATGATAGAAATAACGACTACACTGACTACAAAGGTCCCCATCAGACACGCGCCTCCTTCCTTGCATCGGCTTCCGAGTTTGAGTGAGCTTTTTGCTTCCTAAGCAGCAAATAAAGGAACATTCCGGCAAATAGGATAGCGGCTATAGCCCCGACTCCGAAAGAGCCTGTAAACATCATGCCAAACTGATAAAAACAAAGGGATGCAGCAAAGGCGAAGCCGCACTGGTAAGCAATAGCGAACCAAAACCATTTCGCGCTGTTCATTTCACGCCTGATTGCACCTATCGCGGCGACGCAGGGGGCGCAAAGCAAATTAAACACCAGGAATGAATACGCTGAAAGCATCGTGAAGTTTGCGGCCAACGTACCCCAAATTTCCGCCCCGTCTTCGGCAACTTCCGCATATCCATACAAGATTCCGAATGTGCCGACAATATTTTCCTTTGCAATCAGCCCCGCGAGAGCAGCGATGGCGGATTGCCAATTCCCCCAGCCGAGGGGGATGAATATCCACGCTATGGCGCCACCGATAATTGCAAGGATACTGTCATTGGCGTCCACCATGCCAAAAGCACCGTCTTCCCAGCCAAAACCAGAAGCGAACCATATTACCACGGACGCCAGCAAAATAATCGTACCGGCCCTTTTGACAAACGACCATGCGCGTTCCCATGTGCTGCGAAGCACACCGCCTATGGTTGGCCAGTGATATGCGGGAAGCTCCATAATAAAAGGCGCAGCGTCACCGGTGAATAGTTTGGTTTTTTTGAGGATAATGCCGGAGCAGATAATAGCAGATATACCGATGAAGTAGGCGCTGGGCGCAACCCACCATGTCCCGGCGAATAAAGCCCCCGCGATTAAGGCGATAATCGGAAGTTTTGCGGCGCAGGGGATAAAAGTGGTCGTTACTATTGTCATCCTTCTATCCCGTGCATTTTCTATGGTTCTTGCGGCCATGATACCGGGAACGCCGCAGCCTGTGCCAATCAAGATAGGAATAAAGGATTTGCCGGAAAGACCGAACTTGCGAAATATCCGGTCCAGTATAAAAGCGATACGCGCCATGTATCCGCAACGCTCTAAAAATGCGAGGAATAAAAACAGGATTATAAGCTGCGGTACAAAAGCCAGTACCGCGCCGACACCCGCAATAATGCCGTCAACTATCAGTCCTTGTAGCCACTCGGCGGTGTTTATGGATTCCAGCATATCTTCTGCGGCAGTTATGATGACTGCATCAAACAGCGTATCTTCCATCCATTCAGTCAATAACGCGCCAACCGTAGTAACGGAAACAAAGTATACAATGAACATGACAGCCGCAAAAATCGGGAGCGCCAACAAGCGGTTTGTCACAACCCTGTCGATTTTATCCGATGCCGACAAACGCCCCTTGTTTTTTATTTTCACGCAATCTTTGATAATGGAGTCGATATATGTGTATCGCTCGGTTGTGATGATGCTTTCGCTGTCATCATCAAGCTCTGTTTCCCGGCGAACAATGTCTTCTTCAATGTGTGCAATCTGTTCAGGCAAAAGCCCAAGCTTTTCTATAATTTTAGCATCCCGCTCAAATAGCTTGATGGCAAGAAATCGCTGCTGCTCTTGCGGCAGATGGTGCAAGACCGCTTCTTCTATATGTGCCAGCGTATGTTCCACACCGCCTGAAAATTTATGCTGCGGCATCATCTTTGCTTCCATCGCCGCTTTAACCGCCGTGTTTGCCGCATCTGTTATGCCAAATCCTTTCAGCGCGGATATTTCTGCTACATAGCAACCCAGTTCCTTTGCCATACGGATTGTATCAATCTTATCTTCATGCGTGTTTACTACGTCCATCATATTGACAGCCACCACTACCGGTATGCCAATTTCTGTAAGCTGTGTGGTCAAAAAGAGATTTCTCTCTGTATTTGTACCGTCGATAATGTTGAGGATTACATCGGGGCGTTCATCAATCAAATAGTTTCTTGACACGACCTCTTCCAGCGTATACGGGGACAGGGAATAAATACCGGGCAAGTCGATAACGCTGACATCCTTATGCCCTTTCAGCTTCCCTTCTTTTTTCTCAACTGTAACACCCGGCCAGTTCCCCACAAATTGATTAGAGCCGGTCAGCGCGTTGAAAAGCGTTGTTTTTCCGCTGTTGGGATTTCCAACAAGTGCGATTTTGAGCGGCATCTCTATTTTCCTCCAGTAAATTAATTTGGTTAGCATACACTAACTACGGTGTCCGTAAAATGCAGAGAATCTAATATCCTCTGCATGAGTTGTAGGCGCCGTCACTCTACTTCTATCATTTCTGCATCGGCTTTCCGTATTGAAAGCTCATAACCCCGGACTGTAATTTCAATAGGGTCGCCGAGCGGGGCTACATTACGGACGACAATTTCCGCCCCCTTTGTGATTCCCATTTCCATTATTCTGCGCTTGATTACCCTTTCGCCGCCGATTTTCACGACGCGCACGGTTTCACCTTTTTTTACAGTTTTAAGCGTCTGCATTTTCTTCCTCCTCGTTTTTAGACCATAATTTTGCTTGCCATTTCCCTGTTTATGGCAACGCGAGATTCTTTTATGTTCACAATCACATTGCCGCCAATCGCTGTAATCACAGTAACCGGCGTGCCAACGACAAATCCAAGATTTTCAAGGTGCAGTCTTATCTCGGATTTCCCCCCGATTTTTTTGATGGAATTTCGCTCACCGCTCTTTGCCATCGTCAAAGGCATCATATACGCCCTCCTCGGCTAATATATAAGTTAGTCTATGCTAACCCATGCCATGTTAGCATAGACTAACTTATTTGTCAATAGGCTTGTGAAAAATATTTTTTAGGCTTCATATAGGGATAACCCTTGTGTGACCGTATTTACTGTGATATGATTGAGTTAGTCTTATATAACTGCCAGAGGTGAGATATTGAAAATACATGAATCTGCTGAAAATTACTTGGAAACAATCCTGATACTGAGCCGTACAGGGAAAACGGTGCGCTCTGTTGATATTGCGGGAGAGCTTGACTATTCTAAACCCAGCGTAAGCATAGCTATGAAAAATCTGCGTGAAAGCGGGCATATAACCGTAGATGGCGATGGTCATATCACCCTCACCGACAGCGGTCGGGAGATTGCGCAGAAAATGTACGACCGCCATATATTGTTTTCTGATTGGCTAATGCGCTTGGGGGTTGACGAAGAAACCGCAAAGCGCGATGCCTGCAAAATGGAGCACAGCATAAGTGAGCAAAGCTTCTTGGCGTTTCAAAGGCATATGGAGGATTGGGAGCGCCTGTCGAAAGACGTATAGTGCAATGTTTCACAGGAAAATTACATTATTATTGTAGTGGGCATTAACCAAAAATCATTAGCTGCTGTGCTTGGCTGTATAGGTGGGGTGACTTCAACCGCATTGCTGACGGTTCTCATGACTAAGATACTGAGCCTAACAGGTGTAGTGGATTCCGAAGCGTTATATTTAGTTTATCTGCGCGATGATAACCCCATTGACTTAAAGGCCATTGTGTTCGCGGGAATTGTTATCGGCGCGGTTGGCGATGTAACTGCTAAACCAGGAAATGATTGTTGTGGAACTCTTACAGGCAATCATCGGCAGCTTTGGTATTATGCTTACTTTGCCGCTAACGGCTCTGGTATGCGCTTTTCTGTATTCGCGTGAGCAAAGGCACGGCGGCAGCCCCGGACGATTCAGACAGCCCCGGCGTTTTCGACGTTCTCGCCGCCAGTGGTGATTGCAGCTTCAGACAAGTTGTGATACAATGTGGATGTTATAATAAGTACGCAATCTGAAATATTGGGGGAGGATGCCGTCTAATGAAAACACACAGCCGCATAGCTGGTATCCTCTGCGTGTGTTTTGCGTTTGTATATATATGCTCCGCCGTCTTAGCCGCATCCACGGCGGTTTCCCTGTCAAATCATGATTGTCATGACGGGTATGATGAGCAAGGCGAACCATGCGCGCTGTGCCTGGAAATTTTTAACATAACGAATAAAACGAAGCGTTTGCATGAGCCGCCGCCCATATCATCCGTTCCCGTTTCCGTGCAAAGCATGGCGGAGCTTTTTGTTATTGCGGATATATCTGCCGGCATAAGAACGCCTGTTGTATTAAAAGTCCAAATGATAAATTAAGGGCCTCCTGCAAGGGATTATTTCGCCCGCTGCATTTGCGGGTATATAGCCCCTTGTGTTTTTATGCTTAAAAATATATATACATAAAAATTGGGAGGAAATACTTTATGAAGCGCGTGACAGCGGCTTTAATCGCAGTTTGTTTCATGCTTGCGGCACTATCCGGCTGCGGCGCCCAGCCCGATACAGGTTCAGACGAGCAAATCATCCCCGATAATCAGGAAATCAGCCCGGATAATCAACAAAATGTTACATATAAGAAAATCAGCGTTGTCGCCACAATGTTCCCGCAATACGATTGGGTTCGTGAAATAATCGGAGATAACGCGGACAATTTTGACCTGACACTTTTGCTGGACAGCCGGGTTGACCTGCACAGCTACCAGCCCACGGTGGATGATATAATAAAAATCGCTGCCTGCGACTTGTTTATCTATATTGGCGGCGTATCTGATGAGTGGGTGGATGATGTGCTTCGCGGGGCGGCAAATCCTGATATGATTGTGTTGAATCTGATGGATGTCCTTGGCGACGGCGTAAAGGCAGAGGAAATCATTGAGGGGATGGAACACAGCCACATAAATGACAATAATAATAACCACGATCACGACGACCATGACGATGACCATGACGATGGCCACGACGACAGCCACGATGATTACGATAACCATGAACATGAATACGACGAGCATATATGGCTTTCGCTGCGAAACGCGGTTCCGCTCTGCTCCGCCATTGCCGATGCCCTTGCGTCTCTTGACGCGGATAACGCCGGGGATTTTAGGGGCAACCTGGCGGCGTATACCGAAAAACTCTCCGCTTTGGATGCGCAGTATCAAGCGGAAATCAGTGCCGCCCCGGGCAATACGTTATTATTTGCCGACCGTTTCCCGTTTAGGTATCTGGCAGACGATTATGGCATTAGCTACTACGCCGCCTTTTCCGGCTGCTCCGCCGAAACAGAAGCCAGCTTTAGCACCATTGTTTTCCTCGCTGCAAAAGTAGATGAATTAGAGCTAGGCAAAGTGATGGTAACTGAAAGCTCCGACCAGTCTATAGCAAGAACCGTCATAAGCAGCGCTGCCGGAGAGCAAGAAATTCTGGTGCTGGACTCCGTGCAGTCGGTTACGTCAAACGATGTGCGAAATGGAGCTGCTTATCTTTCCATCATGGAAAGCAATCTAGGCGTACTAAAAGAAGCTTTGGGATAGGAGGTGCCTTTATGCCACAATTATCCTGTCAGGATTTATGCCTCGGATATGAGGGGAAAGCGGTGGTTTCAGACTTGACCTTCGGCGTCTGCGTCGGGGATTATCTGTGCATTGTCGGGGAGAACGGTTCCGGCAAAAGCACGCTGATGAAAACAATACTAAAGCTGATGGCGCCAATTTCAGGGCAGGTTCTGACCGGTGACGGGCTTGCGGCTAATGAAATTGGATACCTGCCGCAGCAAACCGCGGTGCAAAAAGATTTCCCCGCGTCTGTCAGGGAAGTTGTGCGCGCCGGTTGTTTAAACCGGCGCGGTATGCGGCCGTTCTACAACAAATCCGAAAAGCGGATAGCAGACGACAATATGAAGAAGCTTGGGATTGATTCTATCGCAAAACGCTGTTACCGTGAGCTTTCCGGCGGTCAGCAGCAACGGGCTCTTTTAGCGCGGGCTTTGTGCGCAACGCGAAAAATCCTGCTGCTCGATGAACCGGCGGCAGGGCTTGACCCGAAGGCGTCGGCTGAAATGTACGATTTAATCATGGCGCTGAATAGCGGCGGTACAACTATCATTATGATTTCGCACGATATTGCCGCTTCTGTTAAATATGCTTCCCACATTCTTCATATCGGCAGTCAGTCCGCGCTGTTTTTCGGCACGAAAGCGGATTATCTGGGTAGCGAGATCGGGCGGATATACGCCGGTTTGGGGGGTGAGGGGATATGACTACGGCGATGAACCAGCTCACCCTGTATTTTCAGTTTCCATTTGTCCGATATGCAATGATTGTCGGCGTGCTGATTGCGCTTTGCTCCTCACTTTTGGGCGTGACGCTGGTGCTGAAGCGGTTTTCGTTTATCGGCGACGGGCTATCCCATGTCGCTTTCGGCGCGATTGCGATTGCCACGGCGCTTAACTTGACGAACAGCTTTCTTTTGGTTTTGCCGGTAACAATTATCAGCGCGATTTTGCTGTTGAGAACGGGGCAGAATACAAAAATCAAAGGCGACGCCGCTATCGCCATGATTTCCGTGGGGGCGCTGGCGATCGGTTATCTTATCATGAACCTTTTTGCGGGTTCTTCCAATCTTGCGGGGGATGTTTGCGCCACATTGTTCGGCTCGACCTCCATCCTGACATTGACAATGACGGAGGTATGGCTCTGCGTTATTCTGTCGGCGCTGGTAATCGCGGTATTCGTGCTGTTTTACCATAAAATCTTTTCCGTGACCTTTGACGAGGATTTCGCCACGGCGACGGGGACAAACGCGAAAACATACAACTTGATTCTAGCCGTTATTATCGCTGTAATCATTGTGCTGGCAATCAATTTGGTAGGAACGCTTCTGATTGCCGCGCTTGTGGTGTTCCCCGCGATGTCCGCCATGCGCGTATTCAAGAGCTTTAAGTCCGTAACTATTTGTTCTGTGGGTGTGTCTGTGGTTTGCGCCGCCCTTGGTATACTCATATCAATCCTGGCCGGTACGCCGGTCGGCTCCACGATTGTCGCGGCGGATATCGCGGGGTTTATAATTTTTAGCGCTTTTGGCTTTATTATGCGGAGGTGATTGCAATGAGGAATTGTCTGATTTTTGCGTTTGTGTTTTGTATTATCTGCTTGTCTGTCACGGGATGTTCAAGCGGGCCGTCCCCGCAGAACCCGGCGGATGATGTTACCGTTGACGCTGCTGCCGATGCTGATGTTGATATTGATGTTGATATTGATTTGACGATATTGAGCAGTACCATGCTTGCGGCCACGCTATCCGGCATCATGGAAAATCCAGACGGCTATATTGGGAAAACCATACGGATAAGCGGCAATTACAGCAACTTTTTTTATGATATAGCCGGACAATGGTATCATTATGTGGTGGTGATAAACGATGCGGCCGGATGCTGCTCGCAGGGCTTGGAGTTTAAGTTAAGCGACAATCATGTTTACCCGGATGATTACCCCAAAGAAAACGACTTGATTGAAATGGTCGGCGTGCTTAATCGCTATACGGAATCAGGTGTAACCTATCCTTATTTGGCGGTTACAGCCATATCAGCAATATAATAAAACGCATAAGGGGATATAAATGAATTGGATACAAGCATTGATAGCCGGGATAATACAGGGGGAGGCTGAGTTTTTACCTGTGTCCAGTTCCGGGCAGCGTGTAATATTTTACACGCTAACTGGCAGGGATGGAGATTTCAATTCAACTTATAAAGATTCTGATAAAAAGTAATAAATTTATTTTTTTCGGAATCTATTGCTTATTGGCATCGGCTTTTGCATTTATGGTTAGTTTAGGAATAATATAACGGTTTTTGTGTAGATAAGTATAATAGGATGCTCGGTTATTGGATGTTCCGATAATCTCCAGCGAGCAATGCCTGTGTACCCTCATTTTTTTCAAAAATGTGTGTCACACGCGTTCGTTGGTGCAAGCCCCAAACCCCTAGAACCACCGGGTATCCCGGTGGTTTTAATCCGCTTCGCGTCTGCATCGCCCCTGCGGGGCGAGTTCGGGCAAGGAGTGCGTTCACACAATTGTAACATATATCAGTAACTCCCTCTGTATTTTTTATCGGTCATGCGCGCGCGTCTGCGCCTGTTCGGAATCCTTGTACCCCAAGAGCCGCTGTACATTTTGCTGTGCGGTCAGCACTTCCAGCATATAAGTTTTTTTGGCGTTCCGCGCGGCATAGAGCGCTTTTTTCTCGGTGGACAGCGCGGCGTATTCCTGCCTTAACATATTCATGGTGGGCAGTTTTTCAAGACCGAGGGAATCAAAATATGCTTTGGCGGCCTTGCGGTTATTAAGCGCCGTTTCATGTTCAGCCTTATACTTATTTGAAAACTTCTGCCGCCGATACTCGGCATAAATATCTTTCGTCTTGATATACACACCGATATGTTTTTGCAGTTCGGATATATCTTTCTGCCGGATATTTATTTCGTCAATCCGGCTCTGGCCGCTGCCGTAATCATCTTTGGCGGCCTGTGCCGCAACGTCCAGTTTTTCCAGTTCATCAAAGGGTGCGTCCGGTCAGCTTGCCGCCGCTGATAATCAGCGCAACCGCTTTTTCGTTGATTTGGTCGTTATCGACTATCTAAATCACATCCCCTCATTAAAGATAAAGAAGCCGCAAGATTAACATGTGGCTCCGCCATCGTCTTTTTGCATCAACTCAATTTGCGGCAAAATACTGTGGGCGGCAAGGAAATCATAGAGGAAACGCCGCCCTTTTTGCCTCCAGCACATAAGGATGTAGGCTTTGCCGCCCTGATAATAGGTGGTTGGTGAGAACCAGCATCGCCCACACCAGCGGTTGAAGGATATCCCTGATTATGGTATAATTATCACATAGCAAATGGAGGAAATGGCCGATGGATATACAAGCGTTATTCAAAAGAATAGACCAAACAAAGGCGTGGATTGACAAACGCCGCCCGCTTGCGATGGAAGAAATAAAGGAACTGGACGCCTATTTCCGCATCGGCACCACCTATTCTTCTAACGCCTTAGAGGGCAATACCCTCACGCTGACTGAAACAAAAGTGTTGCTTGAGGACGGCATAACCGTGGGTGGCAAGCCTCTGCGTGATTGTTACGAAGCCGTAGGTCACGCGAAAGCCTACGATTTTATGCTGGAAGCAGCGCGGAGTGACCCGTTTGCTTTTTCCGAAGATATGATTTTGCAGCTTCACAAGTTATTTTATCAGGGCATAGAGCTGGAAAAGGCGGGCGTCTACCGCGATATTCAAGTGTTCATAACGGGAACGGAGTATATACCGCCGCCACCGGACGAGGTTCCTGCGCTGATAAAAGATTTTGTGGCCGTGCTAATGGAGGAATGGGATAAGCTGCACCCCGTCCGACTAGCCGCGTTCGCCCATCGCAAGCTGATAGATATTCACCCGTTTGAGGACGGCAACGGGCGTACAGCACGGTTGTTGATGAATCTCATCCTTGTCAACCGGGGCTATCCCATCGTATCTATCCCGCCCGTTATGCGCTTGGAGTATATAAATGCATTGAAAGTGGAGCAAAGGTATGAAAATCCCAGCGACGAGAATTTTGTCAGCTTTATCGCGGAATGTGCGATTGAAGCGCAGCGGGATTACTGCCGTATGTTCCACATAGAGCCGCCCAATAAAGATGACTAAGCCAAGAAAAACCACCATACACCGGCATTACGCCCGCAGGGCAAAACCCTAAAAACATGGACGTTGGAGGAAAATCATGAGTATTGAAGCTGGAATAGAGTATTACCACGAGAGCGAAGATACTATTCAGGCGGGAATCCATTTTTCACGATTAATTCAACCTGAACAGTTTAGATAAGGATGATGCCACGGGTGAGTTAGGTTTGAAATTTGGATGTGATATTTCAAATTACTATCCCAATCATGGCCTTAAAGTATATAAGCCAACCGCTAATACTGGATCAAACACAAGCATAAAAGTGTTTTGCGGTTATTGGTCGGTAGGGCATGACACATGGATTCAAATAGACGATTTTTTCCTGATAAAGCAATAGATTGAAGGTCTTGCCATCCCGCATCAAAGCTACGGTAAAATCCATTGCCCTTGAAAAACGCTACGAGAACGAAATTGCCGGGATGAAATCCCAAAAGCGGGAAACTGAGCAGGAAAACAAACGGTGCAAGGAGCGGATGGCGCAGTTGGGCAAGGGAATTTCAGGACGCGGACCTAGAACAGCGCAAAATGATTATCTGCCAGTTAATGCGGGAGATCAACGTATCGAGAGGGTATAAACTGGATATTGTGCTGGATTTGAATTGCGAGCAGTTTTTGTGGCATGATGAGAGAAGCCCACCTTTCGCGGCGGGCTTCCTTTAGCAAGCATTGAAAATCCACAAGGATAATGCTATAATCAGAAGTACAAGGAGCGTGATAATATGTATGCGATAGAATTTAACGCTACCGTTATGGATGGTAAAATTGCGATCCCTGCCCAATACATGCCGCAGCTTACCGCCCTAAACAGCGTCAAGGTTATATTGATGAAAAGTGAATCCTCGCTCGCTGCAAAAATGCAGAACGCCGATGATGGCGATTTTGGCTTTGGTATACTTTCGCGTTATGCAAACCCTGCACTTTGGGAGCAGGAATCTGGCGCATGGGAAAGGGCGGCAATAGAAAAGCATGAAGCTAATTGACGCTAAGTTATCCTGCGGTATTTGCTGAATGACCATCCCGAAATGTCTCCAAAGGCAAAAGAGATATTATTCAGTGATTCCGTGTTGATATTGACACAGGTGATCGCAGAAGCAATTTATGTTCTCGGCGGGGTTTACAAAACTGAACGCCCAGATATTACAGCCGCACTCCATAAAATCGCAGTCATCCCAACCGTGCAGATTGAAAACCGCCAAGTTGTCATGTTGGCTGTGGGCGAGTATGGCGAATCAAAGCTTGATTTTGTGGACGAACTTCTTTATGCCCATAACCAAATGATGGGCTATTCAGTAGAAACTTTTGATAAAGCTTTGAATTATAAACTTGAATCAGCAGAATCAAAACCTAAAACGGACGAGGAATGACAGGGGTTAGGCGAAACTACTGATTTTCAAAATACCCCCTGAATTTTGCTTAAAATCATATGTCAAGTCCACGCTAGAAAAAAATCTAGCGTGGACTTCGGCTATTTTAGGATGTAGGCGTTTTCCCCTCCAAGACAGCAGATCCAAAATGTGGTATCTTCCAGATAACTTCAATCCGACCGCTTGGACTGACCTTCACCTTGTCAATCAGCGCATCTGTGATCGGCTGTGTCAGCGCCTTTGTTTTGTGGCAATCGTCAACAATTATCAGTGATTTTTTTCATGCGTTTGCCGTGCACGGATGCTTTATTGCGTTGACTTCGCGGCTTGTAATATATATACTGTTAATGAGCATTATATTAATCGCACTATCTCCGGCACAACAGACAACCGCCCGGAGTTCTTGCGGATGATTTCAGACAGCGTCCTGCCATTACTTCAGTAATAGAGGGTTGGATATGGGAAAGTATGACCATATGTTATCAATGGGGCTGGAAAGCTTCAGAACGCTTCAGGAAGAAAACAAGCTAACTGTCCTAAGCACGCTCGACACATTGACTTTAGACTCAATGCTGCCGGGCGACGTCGATATTCAAATTTATGCTGAAGATATAACTATAAATAGCCAAGTCATGTTAAAGAATGCTTGTATTTCCGCGCATCAGATTCAGTGGGACTGCAAAACCGATATTGACTTATCCGGGAAAAACGGCGAAGACGCAAAAGGCATTAACATGGATCCCGCGGTTATACCGGGGGCAAGCGGCGAAGATGGTTCGCCGGGGGGAAATCTTTTTATTTACATGGAAAGCGGGCAACCTGATGATTTGCTGCCCCCGGTCGTTTCAGAGGGCGGAGCCGGTGGCCGCGGACAGGAAGGCACGTCAAAATCTGCCGGAGGCGACGGCGGCAACGGCGGGAATGGCGGGAATGTATATATTCTGTATAAACACCCGTTGACACAAATTTTGCAGGAACTGGAGTTCGCCTATAGCCTGAAAGGTCCAGAAAAGAAACAGAAGCTGGAGGAACTCATAGACCGTATTGATTGGGATGAGCCTTGCTACAGGTCAATGAAGAGGCATATAGACCAATACAAGAAGGATAAAAAGGTTGAAGCCTGCATAATTGGACTTTCAAGCGGTATTGCCATAATGATGCAAACAACGCATAGCAATTTCAAGATATCAGTCAATGGCGGCGCTTATGGAACATACGGTGACGGAACCCCCAGCGGCAAAAATGGGGAATGGGGCAAAACCGGCGCCAAGGATATTATAAGATTTTCCAAGCTTTCAGCGCTTACTGCAAAGGTGTTGCCGCCGGCTAAGCCTGTACACAGTGCGCAGTGCCGTATGTTACTGGAAAAAGCCAAGATCATGTACTTTGCAATGCGCAACGAAAATATGCAAGATGTGGCATACATATTGCAAAAGCTGGTAGAGCGCACTGAGGTTTTTCGGGATTTGAACAGCAAGAATCCGATACTTGACCTGTACTGTGACGATAGCCGTGGGCTGGCCGAGCTTCAAAGCATACATATGGAGGCGTCCGGACTATTAAATAATCTAAAAAACGGGTTGGATTACTTCGGCAATGACGCCCGTTTTGTTCCGCTTGCATCATTTGCTTTTTATAATGGGATTCAAAAAGAGCTGATAAACAATTTTAAGATAATTGAGGATGCTTTTCATAAATATTATGAAGCTTTAAAGCATGACAAATCCTCTATGGATGTGCTGAAAACAATTGCAGAGCAACTTGGGGAAAACATAAAAAACAAAGAAACAGAGATGAGAAAGCTTAAAGCCGACCTTTTTTCCACATCTGAGCAAATAAACAGCTATCAAGGGCAAACCTCATATCTAAAAGACAATCTTGTTAAAAAGATAGACGACTTCAAAGAAATTATCGCAAAACACTTTACTTTCAGCCTAAAGGACGCCCAAATGGCATTATCTACGCTAGTTAACTCCCCCACCTCTGCGCAGAAGTGGGTAGATACATTTTTAAAAATGGGCGGCAGTAAGCTGGAAAATATCAACGATGATATTGGCAAGGAAGTAAACCGCAAGTATATTATAAACAAGATGAAAAGCGTATCGGGCAATATATCCTCAATTATTATAAGCTTCAAGCAGGAGTACGACGGCAGCATCGCCTTTGATGAATTGTCAGCCTGTAAGCTGTTGGCCAGTGAAAGCGATCTGTTCGGTATGCTCAATGCATTTTATGAGCAGTTCCCCGGCGCGTTAGCGGAGCTTAAAAAATGCTTTAGCGAATATGTGTCGGCCGTTGTGAGCCGCAATTCACAGATTATCCTATACAACACAATCTGCAGCTCGTTCATACAGGTATCATCGGAGCTTAAATCCAACAGGCAAAAGCTTGAAAAGGTAAAGCAGGAAGAATTTCAAAAGCTCAACCCAAATCTGCCCGAGGTTGCCGCGCTGGTTTCGCAAATGTATTACATGGCCCGGTGCGATTTGATGGAAACAATGACGCTTACTGCCCGCGCTTACCGTTTATGGTCCTTAAATGATGAGAACATAATTTCAAAAATGTATAAAAATAATCCGTCAGAGCTTAATCATAGTTTTTTTGTCAAGCATCAATCCGACTTTATCAAAGCGTATCAGACTGCGGTTGAGCAGTTTGGTCGAAACGCGAGCGCCTTTCCGGCAAGGCGGGATCAAAGGGGTATCGAGGTTGAGCTGACACAAGCGCAGACAGAGCTCCTTAAAATCAACCACACTGTTTTTGTCACCATAAACCCGGCTTTATTTCAAACAAGCAAACTCGAAAACCCATTTTACGGCTACTATAACATTCGCATAGGCAATGTGCGCGTGTGGGCTGACGGCGCAAAAACGTCGGACGATAAGCTGCATATCGGCATTACCCACACGGGCTCCTCGCATTATGTAAACGCATATAACCAGCTGCTTACATTCAGGCACAATCCGGTCAGCGCATCTTTCCAATACAAAACCGATACGAAAGAAATATTTAGAGAAGGGGATATGGGATGGACTGACGATGAGAAAAAATACGCGCTTACCAGCCCGTTTACCACATGGAAAATCTCGATTAGAAATGAAAACAACATAGGCCTTGATTTATCGAAGCTAAGCAAAATTGTTATGGAATTTCATGGCAAAAGTTACCCGATGCCATAAAACAACTGGAGGGGGAATACATAATGTCAACCTTAACTAAAATTCTGGGAGATATGGCGGGTCATAAATCAACGAGCGGCTGGGACATTGTCTGTTGCTATAATCAGGAAAGGATCAATCAAATCTTTGAGAAAAAGTATAGGGACAACAGGATAATCAGCAGTCTTAAGCTATCCGGCGAATTCGAGATTCCTTTTGTCGGCGCCGTTACATTTGAAAGCGCCCTCAAGATCAGGGCCCCTAAAATAGTGTTTTCAACACAAGCGGGAAAGCAGTGCAAGCTTCTCATGGATATTTCCGGGGGTTATGCCCTTATACGCAAAAAAAGCGGCGAAGAGCAAAGGGAAGACATCCCCGCCGATACGATACGGGTTGTCTGCATTGCGCCGATAGCCGCCGCCAGCGGGGACTGGAAAGAAATAAACGACGGCAAAAAACCAATCGTATTTAAAGAGAAAGGCTCCACCCAACGCATATTCCTGCATTTTAAAAACACCGAAACTACTACCTTTAAGCTTGAACCTATGGAAGGCAAGGAAGCTCAGGCAAAAAAACTTATGATTTGCCAACCGGGCCTATCGGATGATTTTGGCAGGCTTTTGATGCATTACTTTAAAACCGAAGTGTCTGAGATATCCTACGAGCTTGCGGCGCTAAGAAACACGAAATCAAGCGGCGTCTTGCCCATGACGCCAAAATCTTTCATTTTTGCGCAATCTCTTCCTGCCGGAAACAGCCCGGCTTCCTTGAATTTATATATTCAAGCCGAGGAAAGCGGAGAGCCCCCCGGAGACGCATTCCCATCCTTTCAACCGGCGGGAACGGTAATCGCGCCGATAGCCGAGGGTTATACCGCGGCGCTTATCATCTCCGGCAAGTTTATGCAAAAGCTGCTGCTTAAGGGATTTAGCGGGTATAGCCCTTCGGTGAGCAGCCATACCTCGGATGGCTTAAAGATCGCTATAAAAATTAATAAGATGATCGAGTATCCCGGATATTACAGGGATGCCAACCATTATTTTAACGGAATTAAAATTAACATGAACAACAGCAACATGTATTTTTCGCTGAAAACCACCGGGACAGACACGAAAGCATATTTAGAATTTAATTCAGAGTCAGTTAAAGGCTACTATACAGACTGGGATGTTTGTGCCGGCGAGCCGTTAGGCGGCTCGGGATTTATCCACGTAAGCTTTAATATTAACCAAAGCAAAGCTCTGGTCTTCGCCAATGGCGGGCTCATACCGATTTCAGCAACGGTGGAAAGCAGCGGTGTTACGGTATCCTCCAGAATAGAAGTTCTCCACGGGGGCTGGAAAATTGCGCAAGAGCCGATTGTTGCCGGGATCAGGCAGAAGGTGCCGCAGTCTGTGTCCGGCATCACTGTCAATATGGACTCAATCAGCACCTTCGTAACCACAAACCTTCTCTTCCCGGATAGAAACTATTTTGTTTTCAATGCCGGGGATAAATACTACATGCCTTATGATTTTGTCGCCTTCGGCAGCCTTAATTATAACAGCGATATGTATGAGGCAAGTATGCTATCCGCCCTGTTGGAAGAAGATACCGGTACAAACGCAATGACGGCTGACAACAATATAAAGGCCGGCGATATTATGATTTTTGAAGCCGGTGACGATTATATCGGCAAAAGTATAGCATGGCTGACGGATTCAACCGTTTCACATGCCGCAATGGTATACGGTGAGAATGAGATTGTTGAAATGGGACCAAAGGGAATAAAGTCAAACAAATTCCGGCATGATGAAAAAGGCGGAAAAGCCTATCTGCTGCGCTTGGGCTCCTCACCCGGGGCCGCGCCTTTAATAAAGGCGGCAAAGGTATATCTTGACGCTAATATTCAGTATGATTTTCCTGCGCTGTTTATATTGGCGGGCACATTGATATATAAACGCGTAAGGCCCACCCCGCGTTGGCAAAGAATAACCGATACAATTTTGACGCTTGCGTGCTTGCAGCTCGACAAGCTTATAAATAAAGCCATGCACAAGAAAGACGTTATGGTTTGCTCACAGCTTGTATATCAATGCTATCTGGACTGCGGTGAAGAATACAGAATATTCATAGCGGAAAATTTGCTTGAGGATTGCATGGATGCGCAGGGCACAATCTGTTTGGCGGATCTGGCGCTGCATGTATCGCCAAAAGCAGCGTCAATAGCATTAACGGAATCAACCCCGCAAGATTTTGATATTGAAGAATTGGCGCATGAGCTTTTCCAATCCCTTGAGGAAAGCAAGTCCGCTACAGACGACCAATTTATGGCCGCCTCTGTCAATTGGAATTCCATTCCTGCAAAAGCTGCTAAATATTTAGATTTGCTAGAAAAACTACTTAAGGATTTGGAACTCGATATCCCTGTTAACGCGCTTTTCGTTACCCCGGCCGATTTATTGTATCGCGCAAAAAATCTGATGAAATATGATGAAATATATATTTCCAGAGAGTGAGATATCACAAAGCCTTATAAGTACATCATCAAGAGGGTTACAAAGAAGCGCCGCTTTTGTGGTAGAAAACGGCGCTTCTGCTACAGGATTTAGTATAGCAGAAAAATATTTAATACACAGGAGAAATAAGCGCCGTTGGTATTAAAGGGGTAGAAATTGAGGCTCAGCCTGCATTCGCAGCCGGAATATACCTCATCTTGATCCAACGCATCCCTCTTCTTCTTCCTCCGTATCCAGCAACTGCACGAGCAAACTGCGCTTATCCTTTTTATCTGTTATGCGCAATTTCTGAAAAACGCGGCCAAGACAAGTTTTTACATAACTTTCCGAAAGATAAAGCTCAGCGGCAATCTCCTTGTTTCTCATCCCCGCGGCTGCCAGCCTTGCGACGGAAAGCTCTCTTTCAGACAGGGCGTCGAGAGACAGGAGCGTTTCAGGGACAGGCAAGTGCTCACGCTTTTCCAGCCTGTTTTGAAGATACAGCGCGATGATCTTTTCAATAGGATCGTTCCAAAGGCCCTCCGCTAAATCCCGCAATGGCTCAATAAAATAATTGCAGTTTTCCGCGAATGGGAGAAAGAGGCTGTCCGGCATAGCGGCTTCCAGCGCGCGTTTGAGATGTGACACCGCCGCGTCCCGCTTGCCTAGCTTCTCATATGCGCCGGCAAGCTGAATGTCTAAATAGACGTCGCAGAGCAGCGTTGGGTAAATTCTATACATTGCGCGCACTTTCTCTTCCCTGGCGATCAGCGCCGCGTATTCGCCCCGGCCAACAAAACTTGGCAGTATACCATATGCAAAAAGTGAATACCCGGAAATAAAATACGCGAACCATCCAAATCACCCTCGGCAATCCATTCGGCGACGGGTTCGTCCTGCTTGGCCAGCGCATACAACCAGGCTTCACACATATCAGCCGTGTGAAGCAACAGGTACATTTTACTGTCGGAGGCAAGGGTGCGCATCATTTGCAGTGTGGAATCCACGTTATCAAAATTGCCCCCAAAAGTCTCTATGCGCAGCCGCAGGAATTCCGCCGCGATTGTGATAGCGGCCTGTCCGTTTTGCTTTGCGTCATGGAGCGCACGGTGCAGGCAAATAATCGCATCCGTGAAATTACCCCGAAGGTAATGCAGTTCCCCCTCGAACAGATGCTCCGCTCCGCTTCCATGATTTTGACCCAGCTTGTACCAATAGGGCATGGACTCTTTCATGGCCGCGTTTTCTTTATCGGCGTCGCCGGCTTTTCTGTGGTACGCGCAAAACACGGACGCCGAGCCATATGTCCATGGATCTAAGGGAGAAATTGAATTGGTCGGCCTGTCCATCAGCTTGCAGGCGCGGCGGTGATAAGCGCTCATTTCCGTAACGCTGTTGTACGCAAGAAAGCTGGCGGCAATCTCCACCTCGCCAAGCAAATTGTCACGTTCTTGTATTTCGAGGGACGCGTTCTTTTCAAGTCCCTTTTTAAGCTCGTCTAATGTCTTTTTGCATTCTTCCCTCATATTATATATGTTTAGGTGCAGGGCATAGATCAAAACCGCGATGGGATGGGTATCCAATATTTCATCGGGGCAATCGTGAAACCAAGAGAGGAACTCCTCTTTATGCACGGTAATCAGGGTTTGCCCATTGTCGCGCTCAATCGCGCTTATCAGGCTTTCATAATCCCCTGCGGCATAAAACATTCGCTCAGCCGAAACATATTCACCGGCGCTCAAAAAAGAAAGCCCGGCGCGGCGGTAATACAGTTGCTTTTGTTTCTCCGGCAATGCGCCGAAGGTTTCGCGGAGCATTTCTCTGAACAAGTGGTGCAGGGTATACAATCCGGTGGCATCCTGACGGATGATAAATCCGTTGCCTTCCATCAGTTTTGCCAGGCATTGCTCCGCGTCTTCCATTTCACTGACAATGACGGCCTGCTGCGCGCTAAACACGGGAAACAGGGACAACGCCGTCAGCAGCGCCTTTTCTCTATCCGGCAGGGGGCGGAACAATACCGTGTCCATCAAGTCGCGCAGGTTCTCCGTATCTGAAAAAGACCCTGTTTCCGCATACGATCTCATGTTCAAATATAACGCCGTGATCCATCCCCCGGTTGCGTCGGATAAACGCTTTGCGTCTTCATAACCTATCGGGTGTCCGCACATGGCAAAGTATTCCCTTATCTCCTTTGGGCCAAAGCAAAGGTCGCGTTCCGTTATTTCATTTACCCGGCCGGAGTTTAACAGCCCGTCTTCGGGCCCGAATACCGCTGTGCGGGAAATCAGCACGATATGGATGTGGCTTGGCAAACGGGCGTTGGCAAAAAGAAAAAAGCGGTCCAGCGCCGCGCCGGACAGCAGATGATAGTCATCGATGAACAAAAACAGCTCGCCCGTCACGTTATCAAACATTTCACCCGCCAGCCGCAAAAACTCCCTCTGGGTTGTGCTGTCAGCCGGTATGCCCATCTTAGCTGCCGACTCGGCAAATTCTTTTGAGATTGTTCCGAACAATCCCGTAAAATCGCACCAAAAGTCCGCCTCGCTGTCACTTAGGACATTGAGACGCAGGGCGACGTCGCCGGGAGGCAGGCTTTCCGCGAAAACACGGATGGCTGTGGTCTTGCCGTAGCCCGCCGGAGAGACAACCGTAGTCAATGTATAGTTTCGTATCTGTTCCAGCTTTGCTCTCATTTTGGAGGAAATATATGCACAGCCCGGTTTATGCTTTTGCTCATTCCTGCCGCTCTTTTCCGCAAGGCGCAGGAATCCGGTGACGCGCAGGTGAAACTCGTCGATGTCATAGGGCTTCGTGATATAATCGTTGCCGCCTGCGGCAAGCCCGGCTATGACGTCGTCCCGCTCCGCTTTTGCCGTTAGGAACAACACCGGCGCCTCAGATACCTCCCGCAGCTCGGAGAGAAAGTCAAGCCCGCTGCCGTCAGGCAGCATAATATCCAGCACCGCCACGTCCGGTTTGGCTATTGCCAAGCGCTCACGCGCCTGGGCCAGCGTTTTGGCGGTCAGGACGATGCAGCCCTCTTCCTCCAGCATACGGCGGTTTAAGTCGAGTATTTTTGGATTGTCCTCCACCAATAAGACGATATTGTTTTCAGGCATTCGCATCCGCCCTTTCCGCAATTGGCAAAGTGATTGTTACGCGGGTTCCTGTACCCGTCCCGCTTTCGCACGCGATGTCCCCGCCGTGCCGCCTTGCAATCTCGCGTGAGATCGCAAGGCCGATACCGCTTCCGCCCTCCCTGCCGCTAAAGCCGCGCTCAAAAATGTGGGGGAGTATGTCGGGCGGGATGCCTTCGCCGTCATCTTTGATCGTTATCTTTATACGCTGCCCGTCTTTTCCGGCAGAAAGCGCCACTGTGCTTTTTGCGTGTGTAACCGCATTTTGCAAAATATTCCACAGCAGTTGCGTGAGGGCGTCCGTGTCGCCATGAATAAACGGCAGGTTTTCTTTGATATCCGCGGTGATCTTCCTGCCCTTGCGTGACGCGACGGAGCCGAACAGCCTCGCGATCCGCCCCGTAAGGTCGCCGATGTCCACAGGGACGGCTTTGTCCTCACCCGAATCGGAAGGGGATATCAATATTTTCAGCGTACCGTCCGCCATTTCCGCAAGGCGCTTCGCTTCGTCGCCTATGGTGGCGAGGTCGGCGAGGGTCTGGTCGTTCGCGCCCGTCTTCATGATTTGCTTTACAGCGTACTGGGCATAACCGGACATAACCGTTAATGGCGTGCGCATTTCATGGCTCATATTGGCGAACAGCTCGCTTTTCATCTCCGCGTACTCTTCCGCCTGTTTCCGCGCGGCCTCAAGCTCCCGCTGCTGACGGTTGTAGAGGTGAAAGTGGATGTAAAGACATATGCTTAAAATGATACTCACGGTTACAAAAGCTATAATGATGTCCAGCAGAACTTCCTGCTCATTCGCAAAAGCTGAAACCCACTCCGGGCGATAAAACGCGGCGGCACATAGAGCGGTATAAAACAGAATTTCAAAAGCAGAGAAAAAGATCGCCTTTTTTCCTTCAAGCATGAAAACCGTAAATACTACCGCAAATACGAAAAAGGATGGCATCCCGCTGTGATAACCGCCCGCCGAAAAGAACATAATGGGGAAGAGACAAATAAAAATACCAATAATCGTAATCATATAACAGATTTGATACCGGCCTGTCCGGTATGAGTATCGGAGCAGCGCAAATGAAAGTATGGCGGTAGCAAAATTGACAATTGCGTTTATAAGGCCGGCGTTGATAACAACGGCAAGCATACCCATCAGCAGGCTTATAAGCGTGCCCCCCATTGCAAGCACGTTAAACAATCTGACGCGAAACTCCAGATGACCGCCGAGCAGTCTATGTCTGACAAAATGCAGAACTTTCATCTCAACACACCGGCCCCAGTTTATAATATATCCATTATATTGCATTTATAGGCACAAAACAAGCGGACAACCGCCAAGCGTGCACTACGCATCCTCCAGCTCGTGCACCCGCCGGATTGCCTTTTCAAGCTCGATTTCCGGATCGTAATCACTCCCGGCCGGTGGCTTTTCCTTCGCCGCTTGTGCATCGCGCTGCTTTTTCAGGTGCATAGCCCCCGCGACAGCCCCGGCTCCAACACCCGCGCCCGCGACAGCAGCGGCGGCAATCCCCGCGCCCTGCGTAGATGCTGCCGGGGCCTTCGGAGCCACGCTAACGGCTTCGGCAATGGGAACGGCGGCGGGCTGGATATCGGGTACGGCTGCCGCGGAAGCCGGTTCCGCAGACGCATAACTGATGTTTACTGAATGATCGGTGTAATTTACAGTAGTACCAGCGGAGGGAGACGGTGCTGCCGCGCCAGCAGTTCCCATCGCCGCCGCTCCGCCTGCCGCCCCGCCTACAGACGCGACTGCCACAGGGTTTTTATAGAAATCCCGGTTGTGCGGTTTTGTGGTATAATAAAAGATATTCATTTCCTTTGTTTTGGGATTGTTATCGCCATAACCGCCCCCGTGCGTTGATAATGCACACTTATG
This sequence comes from Oscillospiraceae bacterium, assembly GCA_009777635.1. GTDB lineage: Bacteria > Bacillota > Clostridia > Oscillospirales > Ruminococcaceae > WRAV01. Next base: position 28,885 of record WRLK01000036.1, read on the forward strand.
GAATAGAAAATTAAGAACAATTGCTCGCGAATAATTGAGCATGGAGGAACACGTTTTATGAATCTTTTGGAAACACGTATAGAAACGCAGTATTTAACCTTTAGTCGCTTAAGTCTAAATAAAGAAATAAACCTTTATTCGATATGGCGAAAAGATAAGAATGTTGAAATATCTATAGGAACAGTTAAATTTTCTTTTGAATATTTAGAGAAATCCTGCAAGTTTTCTTCTTTTGAATTTAACTTAGATATTTCTAATGATGAAAGTAAAAACGGTATTGAAACAAGCTATATTTTTTCGATTATTGCTAAGTGCTTTGTGCCATCGGCTTTTGAGACCTTAGATATTGAATCTGTTATCGTAGGATACGATTTGCCTGATGAAATCATTTCTGTGTTAGTAGAGGGGTTTCACTTTGAAAAACAAAATAACAACCTTATTCTTACTCGTTCAAAATGGGGGAAAGATAATGGGGAGTTAATATCACTTGCGATGTTCGATATTTTAGGATTTGAAAATTTTGTTTCTAATCATAGGCATGATGCTACGCTTCAACTGTACCGCAAACTTGTTGCTCTTCTTAAAGATTATCGTGGTGGTATAGGAGTAGTGCCACTGAGTAACGAGTGGAAAGGCGCAGCGTATGTAGCCGGAATTTATGGTAATATTCACATTACATACGCAAGTGATACTTTTATGATTTGGACTGATTATAGAGATGAATCTGAATTTTTAACTTGGTTAGCAAGCGGATTTAATGAAGAATTTCCTTTGCTATATTTTGAACCTAATACATCATACTACCCAAGATTTTATAAACAGCATGTCAATTATACAAACTTCCTTGAGATAAGCATGGAGTTTTTTTGTCAAGCAGTTATAAGTGGCATTCCGTTACGCGGATGCATCTCTACGGGGCTTGCAACCTTAGACACACATCGTTCTGTTTTTGTTGGTTCGCCACTCGTCGAAGCCGCTCGCGGTGAATCCGGACAAGATTCTATTGGATTTGCATATGGGAAAAGTTTTAACAATTATCATCCTGTGTGGAATAAATACCACATCCCATACGAAAAGCACAAAAAACCACCCTCTAAAGACACTTTGCATTTAAGTCCGATGGTTGTTGATTACCCTCGATATTGGAGAGAGCATCATCCGGACAAGGATTTTGTTCAGCTGATAACACAAATGAATGTAAAATTGAATCCAGAGCAAAAACCCAATATTAGTAAGTATTATGATAATGCAATCGAATTTTTTCAATTCTCAAATGGACACGAAAATTGGCTTGCTGAGGTTGATAAAGACAACATCAAATCAATAATTGACTTTTATGATAAAACAAATAGTTGGCTGATTTCTGTAACATAATAATTAAGAAAGTAAAAGCGGACACCCCATAAGCGCGCCGATAAAGTTCAAGTTATTGTCAAGACGAATACAACGGTTAGAGCCGAGGTCTCGCTCTCATGGAAGATAGCACTCGCCACACCGCAGTTACGTGGATTAACTACAGCCCATCCGTAAGGGTAAAACTCCTTGCGAACAGGCTGTGTTTTTCGGGGTTATAAACGGTCTGTGCCTTGATTTTTAAGATGTTCCGTGAAGTATGTCCTTCCTCGCTCTTACGCCGTGCCAGCGTGTTTTGCAGCAGCTCGAATACCTCAGAGATTTTGTCGTCGTCGCCCTCGAACAATACGCCGCCCACATGCGGCAAGCTGCCGAACACTGCCATCGTGCGGCTGG
>WRLK01000037.1 GCA_009777635.1 Oscillospiraceae bacterium
TTACGCTCATATTTTGGACTTCGACTTGTTCAGTAGCCTTATCCTCTCAAACAGCCTTATTATCGGGTTCGTGTCCCTCGGGCTAAGAGTTTGCTATCCCCTTCCTTCAGCTCATACCTCACGGTATGCACCTTGGGGTTTCGCTATGCGGTTGGCTATGAGTACCCCCGCTCCGGACTTTCACCGGTTAGACTTGCTCCATGCTCGGCACACTACAAAAAGCGCACGGCTCCAAACTGGAACCGTGCGCTTATGCTTTTTTGTCCTGCTTAACCGCCTGCGATGTCCATCTCCGCACCAATGCTCCGGCGCAGTTCGTCATACATGGCAATTAGCACGTCATCTTTCACTAGCTGTTTTCCGTATGGCTTCCACTTCTTTGAGTTGAAGCCGCCCAAAACATGTTTTATCCCTGTATCCCGGACTTTGTTCGGCGGAACACGGCGCGTTTGGCTGACATAATGCTTGATGTTAGTCGCAAACTTATCACAAATCTCCGCACGCACTTTATCGGGAAACTCCCCGATTCCAGCTTTCGGCGGTTTCGGCTTGTGTGTACCCGGTTTCCGTGGGCCGTCTTTTTTCTCAGGCGGCGTCCATAACGGGTGCTTGCGGTTAAGCCTGTCAATCATCACGGATACGCGGGAATGAAACTCACCGTATGGAATCCATATCTCGCGCTGCTCAATGCGGTCGTAGACCGGACCGATTATTTTGTCCTTACTCTTTCTCACGGGCAGCTTGCCGTTTGCTTCGGAATACGCGGCATGTTCCTCGGCGGTCAATTCCTGTATCAAAGCCCGCTGGCTCTGTTTTAAGGCCGACCATTTTTTATTAGTCTGTATATGCCTGCCATCGCGCCATTCATGGTTTTTGATTTCGGTCAGCCCCCTTTTCAGAAGATGTATCAAGTATATGGGATATATAGCGGCGGTGTCAACTGCTCATGCCGGCGTGCAAATCATTCTAATACTCCCGCATTGCGACTTTTTGCCGCAGCAGGCATCTGTGAGGGGACATGTGCCGCGGATTTTTCTGCGCCTTCACGCAGTTTGCCGTCAAGGGAAGCGCTTTTTTCGGAAACTTTCGCTTTGTATTCGTCCAAAATCTCACGCCGAATCTGCTTTCGGAGCCCTTTCACCACCGGGAACGCGACGTCATGGTACTTGTTCTTGCCGTCCTTTTCCTGTTTTGATTGCGGCATAGCCACGAATAAGCCGCTGTCCTCGCCGGAAATCACGCGGATGCCGCGAATCGCAACTTTATCATCAATCGTCACGCTTGCAAACGCCATTGTGCTGTGCTGCGGCTCGTCAATCGGGAACACTTTTACATCCAGTTTGAAGTCGCGCGCGGCGGCGTCTTTCGCCGCGTCCGGCGTAAGTTCCCTGTTTTCGATTTCACTTGGAGATTTAAACTCGTCAATCACCGCCCGCCTCATTTGGTTGCGTAAATCTTTCGTAAGCGGAAACGCGATGTCGTGGTATTTGACTTCGCCCTCTTTTTCCTGTTTGGATTGCGGCATCGACATGAACAAGCCGCCATCTTCACCCGTGAAAACACGGACGCCGCGAATGGCGACCATATCATCTACCGTAACGCTGGCGAAAGCCAATGTATTGCCCTGCGGCTCCTCAATCGGGAATACCCTTACGTTCAGTTTCGTATCGCTGGAGGTATTTTCGCTTGCATCCTGCACGGTTTCCGGCATGACGCCGCCATTTTCGTTTTTATTGTTATCAGACATTTTAAGCCTACCTTTCCTCCCGCTTTTTGCGGGACGTATCATTGTTTTTCGCTTCTTGCGCCTTTGTTTTTTTGCCTGCGCCACGAAGCTTATCATCTAACTTCGGTTTTGGTTTTTGTACGGCCTGCTCCGGTGGTTTACGGACATCTGCAAGCATGTCCGAGATTTTTTGCAGGTGCGATTCCACGCTGCCGATAGGGTATTGCATACGCTTTGTATGTTCCTTGCTGAGAAGACTAGCCAGTATATCTTCACGGGCGGGATGCCACTTAATATGCGTGACATTGCCGCTCTTGCTCATCAAGCGGCTGCGGTCGTTGTCATACGAATTTCTACCGACCATGATAGTCTTTCCGGCGTTTTCGCCCCATTCGCCCGTATAGGTGAGCGAAACATATTCGAGCGGCAAAGCGGTTTGACGGATATATGCCGCGTGTTCGGCGTAATTTCCAACCTCAAAGACATTGCCGTAGACTGTCTTGTCGTCGCGCCGTAAAACCTCGATATAGTAACCGAACATGTCAGGGTCGTTTTGATGGTAATCGGTCATGTACCCATACGGCCCGGAATCCTTGATATATACATCGCGTTCTACCTTGATATGCGTCCCCGTTGAACAGACATGCCACATTAAATGCCTATCTTCCGGTTCCCCGGACATTGGCGCTTTGAATAAAACATCTTTGTCAATATTCCAATCGTTGGGGTAGTGGATGATAACCTTTTTCGCGATTTTACCGAGGAAATCATACAAATCCACATCCATGAAGCGACGCAGGCCATTGCTGGCGGCATCACTCATAAGCGGGTGGCTTTCCAACCAATCCTGTTTATTCCGCATGATGTCGTCAAAAGCGAATCCCATCTCATTGTCAATATCCTGATTGTAATCACGCCACCCCTCAGCCATGATTTCAAGCGGGTTTTGAAATTGCAGAAGAAAATCAAGCTCTGATTCTTCAAATCCGCGATAATTCATGTAACTGTGCGCGTCTGACATGGCAGCGGCCTTGCTTGCCATTTCAATGATTTTCCATTTACCAAACCCCATAAGCGTATCGTGGTAATTGGAGAGGTTTGTATCTATCCGGTCCATCAGCTCCGCGCGTCTTTCGTTTTGCGGCATGATGTTCATACTTGCATCACCTACCTTTCCTCCCGGTTATCACGGGATTTATTATCGTTGTGCGTATCCTGCACTTTGACTTTTCTATCGACCGCACCGAGTTTTTCATCAAGGGTTTTCTGTTTCGGGATGTGGGCATTTTGCTCCAGCATATTCAGGCACGTTGATGGCCCAGCGGCTTCTGCCGGTAAACCATAGCCCGCTGTCAAGCGCGCTGATATTCGTTTCAGCTCCGTTTCGGCGTCAAGTGCCAAATCATCGTTGTTATTGATGGAAAACTCAACGGCGCGCCTAATTTCTGTAGCCTGTTCTTTCGTAAATACCTTAGCTTGAGGCATTAAACCGGCACGGACGGCAAAATCTTCTTTCGCGGCAGCGTAGTCTGTGAAATAATGCCCGTGGTTAAACCCTGTATGTTCATAGTTGTATTCCCATGTGACGAAATGCAGGCCGCGACCATATTCGCTGTCATCCCGCGCGGCAAGCACTATTTTGTTATACTCTGCCAGTTTACGAAATTCAGGGACGCCCTCAAGGGTCAGCGCGGTCGATTTTTCCCATGATTCAACTATTTCACTTACCATACTGGCAATCGGCGCGATTGTATTCATGGCGAGGTATCTGTATTCAGGCCAGAACTGAACCCCGCCATCGTCATTTATTTCCGGCATACACTTATTTCCCGGGGCAACTGCAACGCAGTCTTTCGCGGGGATATATTGCGCATCGGGAAACCCTGCCCGCGTAAGCTCGTATTTCAGAAGATTCTGTTTAAGCTCGGACATTGCCAATCTCATGAACCCCCTTTGTCAAAAATCACCGAAACGCCGTTTTTCCGCCGCTCCGTGAACCACCACTTTGATTTCGTGTACATAAATTTCCTCCCTATAGTTGAAAAATGAAACGCGGACAATGGTAACTGAATCGGCTTTATAAGCCAATTCAACTAGACCTCATCCGCTAAAAATCAGTTTGCTGCAAATATAGATTTCGCAAGGCTTCCCGTTTTGAACAGGGTAAAACAAAGAAGTAAAGTGTAACCCGCAAGGCTCCAGACCGCCACATGGATATTGCCTGCTGACGGGATGGCTCCGAGCAAGGCGGCGTAGATGGCAACGCATACCATAATTAAAAACCCCTGAAACGCCAATGCGAACAGGGATTTTAAATATCCGTTTCCGATGCTGCCCCACTCACGGTTTACCATAGTGGAGAGGGGGATCGGCGCGATGCTCACCACAAGGTAAATTTCAATCATCCTGCCAAAAATGATGATAAAGACGCAAAGGGATATGGCTTGTATCGCAAGCCGCAGGATTGCCGATTCGATGTAGAGGCCGATAAGTTCGCCCGTCTCCATTGCGTTGAGCTGATTTTCAAGGTCGGAAAGCGCGAGGTCAATATTAAGGCTGCCGCCGATTACCCCGGCGCTTTGGTTGATTACATGCTGTGCCAAGCCAAAAACCGCCATAACGATATCAAAGGTGTGGGTGAGGATGTATACCGCCACAAACGTCTTGAATATCCACTTGAATATGATAAATGTATCAAAATCATTCATGTTGTTGCGTTCTATGACCATGTGGATTAACTCGTAACAGAGTATGGCGGTCAGTATCATCCCGGCGATGGGGAGTACCACAGTCTCTGACAGTGTGCGGACAAGGGAGAACACATTTGCGTTCCACGCGTCGGGCGGCGTCCCGACCTGTGATGCAATATCAACGACCCTGCTGTTGAGGCTGTCAAACATCCCTGTGAAATTGCTAATGATTCCATCAATCAGCAGGCCGTTAATCCAGTCGGTGATTTGCTGTGTAAGGTCGAACATCAGCTAAACAGTCCGGCCAATAACGGCACCAAAACGGTCCCGACAACAGCGGTGCCGGCTCCTGCCATAAGCTGTTTCATGCCTTGCGATTTTGCACCTGGGTTATCGTTGCCGTAACCTTCAAGAAGGTTGATAACGCCCCAAATTCCGAGCCCTGCGCCAAGCGCGATAACGAGTGTACCAAGAGTGTCGATTGCACTAACGAAAAAAGCCATATGTTACCTCCAAAAATTCAATTTTTTTATAAGCCTTTCGGCTAACGGATAAAAAACACCGCCGCGTATCGTCGTAAAACGATGTGCGGCGATTGTTGTAAGAATGGGATTATCAGGCGTCCCTACGGTCTCGCAAATCAAAAAGCTGCGAATACATCAGCGGCGTCAGGAAGCGGATCTGTTCATCTGCTTCACCGTCTATCACAAACAGCGCGATGTTGGGAAAGGTTAATCTGTCAAGTACAAGTTCATCGTCTGACATAAAATCAACCATTTCTGCTGTGCTAAACGGCGAAAGCCTCGAAATGCATGATGCGATTACTTTTTGCTGTGCTTCGTGTCCGGCAGCTTCTTTGAAATCCTTTAGTTTCTGTACGGCATAATGCTCAGGGGTGTTTTCTTCCGCAATCGCTTCAAACATGAAGTCCACTGCGGTTTTGTAATCGTGCCAGTCATCTTCCGTTTTCATTGATTCCAGCAGCATCAAGATGGAACTGAAAGTTTGCTCGAAAGACTGAACCTCATAGTGCAAAAAACCGATAAGCGATGTGAGCAGCAAAGTTTCATGCGTTATAAAGTCAATATCCCCTGGCATCCCCAAGCCTTTTGTGCCGGCGATGATAGCGGCGGCTAAATTTGTAATGCCGCTGTTGCCTTTGATATTCAGAATTGGGCTATACCTCGTACTAATCCTTATATCCGCAAGATTGAGGACTTTTACGTTGTACCGGTTGCGCCTGAAAGTTTTACCATGCCGCTTTAGTAATCTTCCGTCAGGGTCATGGATGATAAATGTGTTGGAACGGCGCATTGTCTTGGGATTTAGCCGCAATTTTATGTCATAGTCGGTGTAACAGACTGAAACCCATCCTCCATGCAAAATGATAATTGGTGGTATAGGCGGTATCGGTCCTTTGATAAAATTCATATTGCCTCCAATTTTTTTAATAATTTTGCGGTTGTTAAGAGACGAAGTATTCTCCATCGTGATAAAAAGGCGCTTCACGGTTATAGTAGACGTGATAATCAAATCCGTTATACGGCACTTCGCTTGGGAATCCGCATTTGTGAATCCAGCCCGCCACTGTTTTTATTACGAGCCTGTCATATCGGATTGACACACCGACAAGCCCATAGGGTATGGCAACGGCATGATTGGCGGGGATGTCAAACTTGGAGATAATCGCGGAAACGGCATGACCATGCGGCCTGCCTGTTTCTGAATATAGTCCGAGTTTCTCCGCGATTTCCGTCACAGTGAAAAAGTTGCGATCACAGGTGCCATCTGCCAGCACTTCGATACCGAACGGTTCATATGCCTTGCGAAGAAATCCCATAACGCGTGCCGGGGCAGTGATGCAATACGCCATCCCGCTCAAAACATTTCTGACTGCGGAATTAAACTCGCCGAGACGGGGTTTTGCGCGTGCTTTGATTTCAGATTCGCGCTCTGATGCTTCCATCTCATTAAACTTGGCGACGTAAGCGGCGGTGAACATAATCCCCCTCTCGCCGGTCAGTCTGTTGGCGACCATCTCGCAGCCCATTTTGCTGACGAGATAACATAGCCGCGCACGTCCTTTTAGGTCGGAATAGCTTGATTCTAAGAAGAAATCATAGCCCCCAAAGTTGGGGGCTATGAATTTGTCTATGACGTCAAGGTAATTCCCGATGTCGCGGAGTAGATGGTCATGCCGCTTGCCGATGGCTAAAGCAACCTCGCGGCTGTCGATGTATGTGCCACCGTTTTGTTTGATGAGGGTCAGGTCTAACAATTTGATGCCTCCTTGTGTTTTTGTTTTGGATAAAAAGAAAAAGCCCTCACACCCTGAAAAAACAGTGGCTATGATGGGCTGTGTGCGAAAACCAAGTCTCGCCGGTTAAACAGGCTCTAAGTCCTCCGGGTATTCCTCGAAATCGTCAAAGGCTTCGTCCGGCATATCGTCCCCGGACGCTTCATACTCGAAAAACTCGTACTGCTCATCGGGTTTGACTTTCAGCCTGGTCGATACAAATTTCCCGATATTAAAAGTATTTTTCGGGTTCGCGTCGGATAGATATTTATAGTTTTTATGCGCCGTGATGTCATACTTGTCCGAAAAGAACGGCCTGACGCCGCGAAGCTGTAAAATACACTTCGAGCCATCCATGACGGACAACTCATCCATGCTCATCAACTCTTTACCAAGTTTTTGCTGGTTTTGGCTGTACGACGGCGAATTTCCCCGGCTAACGCTGTTGTTCATAAGGTATATCGTTTCCTTGCCAAGCATCTCCGTCATATCCTTGAGGGTGGTTTTTTCAGCGCCGCCGAGGAAAATCCGAGTGTCAAGGTTGCCGATAATTGTCTCTGCGTCGTCTTTGTACGCTGATTTCAACTGCGATTGCGCCTGCAAAATCACACAGGCTGAAATCTCACGGCTTCGGATTGTAGCGATGAGCTTCTCAAACTTCGGGATTTTGCCAATATTGGCGAACTCGTCCAGCAAGAACCGCACATGTATGGGCAATCTGCCGCCATATTCATTATCTGCTTTGTCGCATAGGACGTTGAATAACTGGCTGTACATCAGCGCGGCGATGAAATTGAAACTGTCGTCGGTATCGGATATGATGATAAACAGCGCAGTCTTGCGGTCGCCGATGGTATCAAGCCCCATTTCGTCGTAAGACATAAGCTCCCTGACCTCTTTTATATCGAACGTAGCAAGCCGAGCGCCGCAGCTAATCAGTATAGACTTAGCTGTTTTTCCCGCCGCAAGCTTATACTTGGCATATTGCCGCACGGCAAAGTGGTCCGGTTTCGGCGGGATGCTTTCTTCTTCAATGCCCTCCGCAAGCTCCTCGAACATATAATCGACCGCATTCTTGAACGATTCGTCATCTTCCCGGACTTCCATCGCGTTTATCATCTTGACAAGGGAGTTCATATTTCTTTCTTCGGGTGTAAGCTCATAATGGATGTACCCAATCAGCGCACAGTAGAGAAGCACCTCCGATTTCTCCCAAAACGGGTCGCCGCCCTTTTGTTCGCCCCGTGTATTGGCGATAAGGGCGGTGACGAGTTTTAAAATATCCTTCTCCGAGCGAATGTAAGCGAAAGGGTTGTAATGAAGCGATTTTTTAAAGTCAATCGTATTGAGAACCTTTATCTCGTAACCGCCACGCTGAAGCATTTTTCCGCATTCAACCAATATGCTGCCTTTTGGTCACATTTGTCAAGGACAAATTTTCAATGTGACTACAAAAATATAAGGTTACGGCGGTTACAGCCTAAACCGCAACCGCCGCAAATCGCATAACACTACGACATATTGCCTGTACTGACCTCATTCCTAATAAGGCGTAAAACCTTGTCGGTCATGGTCTCCTTGCTCGTTTGGCTGAAATGAATATAGACATCGTAGGTGGTGTTACCGAGTTTTTGAATCATGCTCGGCTGTGTGTTCTCGCTTTGCGGGGTAGTTGTATTTGTTGTAGCATCAATCGTATTCATAAAAACCTTTCCGGCGCATTGCGCCTAACCACAAATAATGGTATGATATAGCTAATTCAAAAGAATCTACACGGCTTTTCGCGCCGCAATCAAGCCCATTAAATCCTCGTTGAAGTCTTTACCTTCGGGAAGTTCAATCCGCGTCCTGTAGCCCTTTTCGGCGTATTTACGGCACAGCATAACAATGGCTTCTTGTCCGGAGCTGTCATTATCCAGACAAAAAACCAAATCATCAACGGTTTTATGCTGATTCAAAAAGAAAGACAAGGCTGTGTCCGCAGTACCCGCCAGTGATAGGCGATTATCGCGTTTCCATGCGGATTTATCGCCTTTTCGGATATTCGCAAGAACCCCGTGGCTCATGGTATCGATGGGTGATTCAAAGATATACAGCCGATTGGATGGCGTGTCGGAAGCCATGCAAAAGCCATATCTTTTATCGCTCCCGGCGCAGTCACCGCGAAAAGAGCAGTCGCCATAAGTTCCCCGCAGAGAAGCAAAACGCGGCTTGCCCTGTTCATCAAATCCGATAAACACAACATTACCGCGCTTGTCCTCATATAACTTTTCTTTTTGAATAAGCGATGCAACGATACTGCTATCAATTCCGCGCTTTGCGCAAAGATAATCATATAAACGAATCGGAGTAGCTGCTTTTTCGGGCAATACTAGAGTTCGCGGATATTGCTTTTCTTGCCGCGGCGGGGTTGTTATCGTCATTGAACCCATTACGGCTTCAACGGCTTGGCGAAAAGATAAAAATTCAATCTTCATCAAATAGTCGATAATGCCAAAACCGCCAACTCTTTTGCTATGCCAATACCACGAAAGTTTGTCGCTTTTCACAGCAAAACTCGGATGCTGTTTACAGCGGTACGCGCCGCCCCGGTGTGCAAACTCAAAGCCGTAATACTGTTCTAAATAGATGATAATATCGGTATTTCTTGCCTGTTTTACTATTCTGTCATCCAGTTTCATTACAGTACCTCCCCGCGTTTGTTATTGCGCTGTTGTACCTTTTGTTTGGTGTACAAGTCCCAAACATTTTCGGGGATTTTGGCTACAGCGTTTTTGAGATTGTGCAGTTCAGCTTCTTTCGCTGCCCTTGTCAGAAAATCCTTTTTTGTGCTTCTTTCGAGTTCTAAAGCCCTGTTAGAAAGCTCTTGATATTCTTTATGCCACTTGGATTATTCCTTTTTAAGGGCAGTATTTTCTGCAAGAGCTGCACGGTATTCTTCGTCCTTTCGAGATTGGGTTAACGCGGTTTTCTTCACGTTTTCCCAATCTGATTTGGGCATCGAAGCGGTATCCGCGCCGCCAAGCATAGGTCTGGATATTTTCACAGGGATTTTGTCAATTTGCTTTGAAGTCAACACTTTGCCCTGTACGGCTTTAATCTGCTTGCCAAGAGCGGAAAGTTCATCATTAGCGGCTTTCAGTTTTGCGCTTGTACCTGCTAACTGCTCCGATTCCTTTTGTGTTTTGTACTCCAAAACGCTCAAATGCTCGGCGGCGGAACCACGCTCTCCGCGCTCAAAACCATCGAAGCCCGCCGCTCTCATATGCTCAAAAAACCTATCCTGCAAGAGCGAATAGCTGTTGACCCATTTACCGTCATCATCCTTAAATCGCGGCCACTTTTTTGAATGGCTGACTTGATTGATGACCTCTTTGAGCGTTCCGGCGAGGTCTGGATTTTTGTTGTTCTTGCGGAAATATACCTTTTTCTCCACGATTGGAATATACGTGACATGGAGATGATAGTGGTAGACGTCGTGCCCTGCCTGCCCGGAAAGCCCTTTGTTGCGCTCATCCGCGTGCATCACAGCCGACAGGACGTACTGCTCGCCGCCGATTAGTTCAACAGCGCATCGGTACGCTTCTTCGTAAAACCGCTTGGCGAAGTCGTAGCCGCCATTGTTCTCGAAGTAGGCGCTGTTCACGTCAAAAACCAACTCGTCCACGATATACGGGTCTTGAGTAAGACCGCGCGTGCTGATTTCACCGGCGGCAACCTTACGGTCAAATGCGGCGGCGTAACCGGCTTCACATACCTTGTAATGGACGTTGAGCGGAAAGCGGGCAGGGTCGATGTCCTCGTTTTGATATTCCATATTTTTGCGTTCGTTATGGCGTTCGCGCTTGTTCAAACCGCCGCGGCGGTACTTAGCGTTGCGGACTACGGATTTATCGGCCATACAATCCCCCTTTTCGCAGTTCATCAAAGCAAGGCTGCAAGATGACAACCATAGAGCCTTGCAGCCTTGAAATGTGCAGCCTTGATTTCAACCCTGCAAAATCGAAGGCTGCAAGGTCTACATATAAAAATCTTGCAGCCTTGAATCTTGAAATTGCAATTAACGGCTTATTCATCAGTATTTTCCCCTTTCGGAAGTTTCCACAGCCACCGCTTGTCTTTTTTGAATGAGCTAATTCCAAGCGCCTGTTTTGCCTTGCGGACTGTGCGCTCTTGGATATCCATCCCGGCGGCTTTTTCAAAAAGAACGGCGGCAAGCTGTTCCCCGTCCGCAAGTTCAGATTTTAGAAAACTTACAGCCCTGTCATAAGTGGTGTCGCGCTCCGGCATAGAACCGGACAGTAGTTCGTCAATCGTCAATTCAAGAACACCGGCCCAACGGAAACCCGTATCCGGGTCGAGTTCAAAGCCGATTGTTTTGCCTTCGGGCGCAAGATTGTTTTTCCCCTGCGCGATTGCGCGGAGATAGGGATTGCCTTTGACGCGGCCCACGGTGAGGACACTACGCGCCGCCGCTTGGATATCGATGCTGCCCAAGCCCCGGTACTGGCTCTTGCTCGTGCCTTTGTTGAGATGACCGACAACCACAACAGCGCAGCCGGTCTTTTCTGCGATAGCGCCGATCCGTTTCAGCACGGGCCGGATTTCGTTGGCGCGGTGCATATCAACATCCGCGCCCAAATAGGCTTGCAACGGGTCGAGGATAAACAGCCTCGCGCCGGTTTGCGCAATGGCCTGTTCAATCCGCGCATCGGAAAGTGACAGTTCTTTTTCGCTTTCATCTATGACGATTACGCGCCCGCAATCCGCGCCGGACCTAACAAGGCGGGGCTTTACCGTATCGCCTAACCCATCCTCGGCGGTCTGGAAAATGACGCTCATAGGCTCGGCGGTCGCCTTACTTTCAGGGAGTGCAGACCCCATCGTCACAGCGGCGGCAACGGCGAGTACCGTTGTTGTTTTCCCATCGCCGGGGTCGCCTTGAACCATCGTGATTTTGCCGAATGGGATATACGGATACCACAGCCAGTTTATCTTCGTGGCCTCAACCTCGCTCATGTGAATTAGCTTTAGTTCCTGTTGTCCTTGCATAAGAACCTCCTTCAAAAAATAAAAGCGCGGATAAACCGCGCCCAAGATTTCACCGTGCTGTCTGCACGGCACATATTCAGTTTTTCCGGCTTTACTTGATAAAGCCTGTCTATATAAAAAGCCCCGGCGCGGCGACGTCAATTCCGCTTCGGGGCTTGTACTGACTGTTCCACCGTGGTATACTGGTAGCAGATAATGTGCGCTTTTTCGATTGAGCGCAGGGGGTAGTGGTTGCCATATCACACGCTTACCTTAAGCGTGTGACCCACTCTGACGGTTAGGCTGCGCCATAACCGCCCGTGGGCCCTGCCGGGGGCTATGGTGGGATACTGTGAGACAACCCTGTCAAGCATTTTGTGAAAATTATTCACAAAATGCTTGACAGGGTTGTCTGCTTTGTGGTACCATCAAAGAAAGTTGTCTGTAAATTGATTAGTAGAATTGAGGCGGTGTGTCAATGGCGAAAAAAAATGCAACATTTTTAGGGAGGTTATTGCGTGTATTAAGAGCAGAAAACGATGAAATATTGTATGACATGGCAAAAAAGCTCGGGATGGCAACATCATACCTCTCCATGATTGAAACTGGAATCAGAACTGTACCCAAAAATTTTTTAGTAAGAATACAGACAGCCTACTCTTTGGAAGAACATAGATACTTGGCGTTATTAAAAGCCTCTGAGAACGATGCAGCTGCGAAACGTGGGTTATCTCACTTTTTTGAAACATTGCATGAAGATGACCGTTCGTATGTCGCTTTTCCCGAAGAATACGTGAGTGTTGATAACAGCCGTGAATGGGAAGGGGATAATAAAAATGAAAGATTTTGCAGCCCTTACACCGATGAGAAAGGAAGCAATCAGGAAAGCCGTTTGGAAAAGACGGGGTAGCAATACAAGCGTTTACTTTGACGTGCTAAATCATTTAGAAAATGAAGATTTTGTAATTTTGAAGTCCATGCCGCTTTCTGCGCTAACCTATCTGAGTGATAAAATTATCTTCATCAAAGAGAGGGTTTATAACGAAGCCGCTGGGGGGCGTAGTCAAGCTCGCCTTGTAATTGCTCACGAATTAGGTCATTTTGATTTGCACTCCGGACAGCGAAGGGTCATTGAGTTGGCTGCCTATGAAGGAATTATGGAAATTGAGGCATCATTTTATGCTTATGAATTGTTGGCGCCAATTGAATTAGTTGCGAAAAAGGTGAAGACTCCTAGTATCTTAAACTCACTTCGTGTTACAAGTGAATTTGGGGTAACTCGCGAAGTCATGGATTATCAATACCATACTGCTGTAAAAGAAATAGCTACACATGGGAAAAGCTACCACATCAATAATTTGCAGAAGAGATTACAATCAATTCATCTTGATAGGCGCTAATTTGCAGAGCGGATGCTTTACACGAAGCATCCGCTTTTCCACATTACATCCCCACAGCATCCGGCATTTCGGCCTTTTTCCTATGGTAATACTCTCGCCTGCCCTCATTCTTTTTGGTTTTCCATTCTTCAAAAAAAGCGGCTTCTTCTTGCGTTAAATCCACCCCGTCCCTCATGCGTTTCTGGATATCATAAATCACCAGTTCCCCGGGATTGCTCCTTGCTTCCGATTCGCGCCATATCCTGTGTTTTTCGTTTCTCTCCGCCCTGTATGCGGCATAGGCTCCTTGCTCCTCGGCCGTGATGTCTAAGCCTGATTTTAACCGTGATGAAATATCTTTCATACGCTCCTTTTTGGTCGGCTTCTTCTCCTTTGGCGGCTTCGGCGGCCGACTTGCCCGCCATTTCCGTGCTTTTTCATTCTCTTTTTCACGGTATGCCAGATAGATTTCGTTTTCTTCGGGCGCGAGGGGCATATCGGCGTTTTTTCGCTTGATAATATCCCGCAAAATGGCTGACTGCGTTGGTGGTTTTGGCGGCTTCGGCGGCATCTCGGCCTTGCGTTTTTCGAGCCATTCCTTGTGCGCCGCATACTTCTTTTCTTTGCGCAGGTTATAGTCTTCGAGTTCCTCCGGTGTGAGCAACCCGGCTTTTACACGGGCGCTTAATTCACGGTTTTTTGCGTTTCGCCTGTCCAGCGCCGCCCTGTTGCGCCCCTTCAATTTTTCCGCATGGGCAGCCGCTTCTTCCGCCATGCGCCGCTGTTCCTCAATCTCCATCGGCGTGACAATATCGGCGGGAACTTCAAACGCGCCGATAAAATTCAGGTGGATATCCACACGCTGGCGGCGCTGCTTGCCGCGCCCCACACCCTCATAGATAATCAGCTTTTCGATAAATTCGTTGAGCATTGGCGTTGTTAATTCGGAAAAATCCGTATACCGTTTCACCAATTCGATGAATCTATCGGTTTTTAGGCTGTCCTCGCTCCAAGTGTCAATCCGCTCCCGCAACTGCTGCATGGTGCTTTCAAGCGCGGATTGTTCGTCATCATATTCGCCCATCATCCGCTCAAAATGCCTGTCGGATATCTTTCCCGTGGCGTTTGCCTCGTACAATTTTTTGACCAGACTGTCTAGCTCACCGTACCGCTTTTCAGCTTGTTTAAGCCGTTTTTTGCTATCCTTGATAGTTTCTTCCTGTTGAAGCGTGGAGGCTTCACGAACACGCTGTACAAACTCCCTTTCGTTCTCGCGGACATACCAGCTAACACGCTGAATGGTGTTCAGTATCAGCTTTTCTACATTTTTCGTGGGGATGTAGTGCATGGTGCAGTCGCGGGTAAGCTGGCGGTAACTGGAGCAGATACAGGCATCGTCAAGCCATTTCCCTTGAGCAAGGCTGGTGCGGTGCGTTAGCTTGTAGCCGCAGTCTGCGCATTGCAGAAGCCCTGTCAGGCGGTGCGGAGGCCCTTCTTTCTTTGGCGGGCGGCGCACGGTTTTCCGCAAGCGTTGTGCGTTGTGCCAAGTTTCTTCGTCAACAATAACAGGCATCGCGTTATCGAATATATACTGTTCATCTTCGGTAGTTTTGCGGTGCTTTTTCAGCTTATAGCTTTCCTTTGCGGTCTTTCCAAGCACCTTGCGCCCAATATATTCCGGCCTGTTTAGGATATATCCTACGGTGGTGGCCGACCATGCGTAGGGGTCCGCATACTTCACCGAGCGGACAGGGTGGCCTATGCGTTTCCAATGCTCGGACGGTATCGGGACTTGCTCGGCGCGCAGTATGCGCCCGATTTCGTTTACGCCCTTGCCGTCAATCACCATTTGAAAGATTCTGCGCACGTTTACGGCGGCTTCTTCGTCGATAACCAGCTTGTCCTTATCGTCCTTATCCGGGAGAAAGCCGTAAGGGACAGAGCCGGAACAGCGCAGCCCTTTTTCCATCCTCGATTTGAAAACAGCCTTGATTTTACGGCTTGTTTCGGCCACCGAATACTCATTAAACACATCACGGATTAAAGACATAATATCAAAACCGTTTGCCGTATCGTAATTATCTTCTGCCGCGATAAAACGGACATTGTGTTCTTCAAATGTACGTTTCAATAGCCCGACTTCTACCACATCCCTCCCGATGCGGCTCTGGTCTTTGATAATCACGATTGCCACGTTATCTTTGCGGACTTCATCAAGAAGTTCATAAAGCCCCGGCCTGTTGAAATTCGCCCCGGACCATCCGTCATCGACAAAGTGGCGTGTATTTGGAAATCCGTTTCTTTGTGCGTAGGTTTCTAAAATCTGTTTTTGGTTTTGAATACTTCCGCTCTCGCCCTTTAATAAGTCGTCCTTGCTCAAACGTGAATACAATGCGGTTATTCGGGCATTGTTAAGTTGCTTGCTCATGTAACCCCTCCTTCTTCGCAGCGTTATTATTCCTCTGTCCTTCTCATACTATACCTTTCGGGTCGGTTACGATATATGAACTGTGCATCTGCATTAAATTTGGCTTGAGCCAAAAGCGAGTTTTGCCGGAACCGGAGCCGCCGACAATCAGCACGTTCTTGTTCCGCGCATACTTGGGATTCTTCGGCCTGCTATTCATCGTCAGCGATTCCGTAGCGGTGAGGATAATGTTGTTATCCGGTTTGGGGTCAACATACGGCTCGATGTCTTTTTTGCTGCCCCATCTGGCTGAACCGTATTCCACATCCTTACGCCATTTCTTTGCATTTTTCCGTTTGTTCCAAACGATAAAATATGCTCCTGCCGCTCCAATCAACCCTATGCAAAGGTCAAACGGGTCAAAGGACGGCATGGGGCGGGATAGCACAACATTCAGGTTCCCAATACAGTCCATCAGTTTATGGAATATGTCTTTCCCCGGCGACAGGCGATAGGCTTCTCCGCATTTCATAAAAAACCAAAACAGCATAGCGTATGGAAGGTTCGGAATAACAATCTTCTTGATTTTCACGGTCGTCACAGCTCATGCCCTCCACGGTCGCGGTTCTTGACGGGCGCAGCCTTGATGAGCGCCTTGAATTTCGTCAGCATCGCATCCAAAGCCGGCTTACGGTCTTTCTGTTTTAACATCACCCTCGAATACTCATTAAACGCGGCTTCCATCACCTTACTGTCCTTTGCTTTAAAGAACACCGTCCAATTCGGGGGCGTTGTGGAATTATCGCGTTTGAGTTCAAAGAATATCTTGTGCTTGCGCGCTATCTGCTTGAATGAGCCGATATTGTCACCGGAAACCTCAACGCTGTCGAGTGTGACGCCCTGTTTAGACAGTGATTTGATGCTCTGCCTGCATCCGGCTGTAGATTCACGCCCTTTTTTGAGGAACGCCTGCATCGCTTTCGCAAGCAACCGTCCCGTCAGCTTTGTCGCTTTGACTGAAATGGCGATGGTTTGATTGTTGATTTGCTCATGTTCGTTCAAAGAAACCTCCTTACCGGCACGGCGAATGATTATGCCGCGCCTTGTTTTGTGTACGTTGTGCTTTTTGCAGGGATTGCAGCGTGTTATTCCAATCGTTACCGTAAACCGGAGGGTCGCGCACGGAAATGACGCCGGGTATACCGGCAATCTTATCCGCAACCGCATTGCCGGCTTTATCGTTGTCTGAGCAAACGCAGCAATGCGTTATATGGGGATGCCGCTGCAAAAAATGTTCCAATGTCAAGATACTGCCGCCGCCCAGCGCAAGCCGCCAGCCGTCAAAAACCGGGATGAAACCCTGTTCACACAATGTCTGATGGGAAAGCGCGTCGATTGGGGCTTCATATACCGCGATCTCATGACTGTCCGGGTTCTTGGGCGGCAAAACGAAGCCGTATTTTTTGTCGCTGCCCTCCGCGTCGCATTTGAAAGCGCTTAAAGTCCCGCGCATGGCGGCATACCGGGCTTTTCCGTATTCATCCCGCCCGACAAAAATCGCGTTATGGAAACCTTTGCTTTCATAAAGCGAACCCCGCTTGATACAATCCAATATAAGGGGTTTATCAATCCCACGGCTTTGAAGATACGCGATAACGCGCCTGTTATCACTGTTTCGCACAGGCAGGGCAAAGGGCTTGCGTTTAAGCGGTGATACAGATTGCCGTGAGGGCACGCGTTCGACGGGCTTTTCTTTCAATAGGATACAAACGGCGTCCACAAGGCCGTAACCGCGCACGGCGGTAAGGTAATCAAGCGCCGTTTTGCCGCCGATTTCCTCACTGTGCCAGTACCAGCCTTTTTCACTGACAGCCAGCGACGGGTGCTCTTTCATGCGATAACCCTTGCCGGTACGCCTAAAATCACCGGATTCACAGGCGAGGATGTATTCAAGGACACCGACCTGGCGGGCATGGGCGATTTGCTCTTTGCTCACATAGCCCATCACAAAGACCCTCGCTTCCTTTTTATCCGGTTATGCGCGATTGCATAACGTTTTTCTTCTTCACAGCAGCATTTTTCCAATTTGCAGCCGCGTTTTTTTCCGCCGTAATGGAGACAATAAAAGCAATCCATATCTTCCATATGGTATTGAAACTTGTTTGCAACCTGCACATTTCGGCTCATGATAAACTCCTCCTGTCGGCGAAAATAGAAAATGCCCGGCACAAGCAATGAATTTTCAGACGCTTGCGCCGGGCATTTTTTGAGTGTATAATTGGCAGTAGTATATTTTAAGGTAGGTATTTGTCTTGGCTGTATATGTTTGTGCGAATAGAAAGTGCCTGTTTACGTTTGAACGCACCGGTTCTGTGGAAGTTTGCCCCGATTGCGGGCATATAAATGTCCGTTATGCCAATGATGATGAAGTAGAAGAATATCGGAAGAACCGCGAAGAATCAGGTGCAAATTATCAGAAAACAAAAAAATCCCCGGCTCGCTCCCAATAAAAGAGAGTGAACCGGGGATTTCGTATAGTGCTTTCATGGATAATCACAGGCATAGCAAAAGGCGGGATGTTTACTACATTTCTGTAAACATCCCGTCCTTTGACATGTCTGTGATATTACAGTTTTACGATGATGTTGATATTGGAGTAATCGAAACGGGCGTGTCAAGGATAACCTCGATACGCTCATCACCAAACAGGACGGCGATAGGCTTTCGCCCAGCAAGCATATATTGTGGGGAGATTAATTGATAAGTAATCTCATTTCTTGTCATAATGTAACCTTAGCTTTCCAGTCTTTTAGCAGCCCAATGATAATCCCGTCAATCTGCTTAGTGGAATAGTGTTGTGGGAAAAAGCTTCGGTATCGGATGTTATCAGTCTGCTTTGTTTTAGACGGCTTCTTTTCTTCCGAAAGCACCATGTCAATCGCCGCGTCTGTCAATTCACCGCTCTGTGATAGCTTTTTCAATCGCTGTGCCTGCGAGAGCGACGGTTTAACTTCATTCGCGGCCATTACATCGGCTACGGTTGTCTGCTGTTTTTGCGTAAGGTACGATAATTCCACGGCAGGATTGAAAGCAAGTTGATTCGCGTCTACCTTGTCAATCAGCACAACAATAAGTTCAGTCAATCGTATGATGCGGAAAAGCTGACTTTTTTTCACACCCGTTCGCTCAATCATGATTTCATATGAGTTGCTTTCACTTTTCACACCTCTGTGGTTAAGCGCTTCCATCATTACGCGGAACGCCCACGCACGTTCACTCGGCAATATTTTCTCGCGTTGTTCAAGGTTACTGTCAACCATAACAAGTACCGCGTCATCATCGTCCATTTCGCGGACTATCACCGGCATTGTGGAAATTCCGGCAAGTTCACAAGCACGTTTGCGGCGATTGCCGCAGAGTAGTTCATATCCGCCATCATATCGCGGTCTGACAAGGCCGGGTTCACGGATGCCGTGTTTTGTAATATTCATGGATAGCCTGTACATTGATAAATCGTCATTTACTTGGAACGGGTGAAATTCAGGCGGGTACATATCTGATAGCGGCATTTCAACAATATGGCCTTCGTTGATTGTTACGACTGTCGTGGTAGACGCGAAAATGTCATTATAGTCTGCGAGGGCGAGGTTGCCGCTTGTTTTGGTCTTAGGCACTGTTAAGCACCTCCCTCACAAGGGATTCATATGCAACCGCAACCTTGCCGCGTGGGTCATATGAATAAATGCTTATGCCCTGTGCGCTGCTTTCATCGGCCCGGACAGAGTGGGGGATGTGTCCGCTGAAAATGCGGATATTGCTGCCGTAGGCGCTTTCTACAGTTGATATTACTTCCCGCGTGAAGTTCGCCCTTGTGTCCACCATCGTAAGCAGGATGCCGCTGATTTCAAGATTCGGATTGATTTGCCGCTTGACTTGTGATACAGCTTTAAGTAATAGCTCCAACCCTTTTGCATCAAGAAATTTAGGTCTTACCGGGATGATTATGCTGTCTGCTGCAGCTAAAGCGTTTATGGTAAGCAAATCAAGTTTCGGCGCTGTATCAATCAAAATATATTCGTATAGTGGCTTTAGTATTTCGATATACTGCCTGAGTACCGTTTCCCGTCCGATTAGCGGCGCGAGGGAGATTTCCATGCCATCAAGCTTATTGTTTGAGGGCATGAGGTCCACGCCTTCCGCATGTCGGATGATTCCATCCGTAGGGTCAAATTCGATTTCGCTTATGATGTGTGACATAACTGTTGCGAGAGTGACAGGCAGTTTGTCCGGCTCGGTAATACCGAGGCTTACGGTCAGCGAATTTTGGCTGTCTGCATCCAGCAGGAGAACCTTTTTGCCCTGTTTTGCAAGCCCGACGCCGAGACTTGCGGCGGTCATGGATTTTCCGCATCCACCTTTTCTGTTTGATACGACTAAAACTTTGCCCATAAACATCCTCCTCATGTGGGGGCAAAACTTCATGCAATGATTATAACGTCTAATTTTTTACGTTAGCAGAATCAGCCCCAAAATGTGATATAGCTTGACCAACTTCCGAAACCCTTGAATTATAGCGGTTTCTTCGAGTTGGTTCTATTATATCAGCATCCCCGACGACGCCGTCGGCGGAAAGCCCGTTCTGCCTTTGGTACGTCATAACGGCATTTCGCGTCATGGGCCCGAAAACACCGTCTATTCCGACGTTTGGAATCCGCACGGTTGAAAGCGCGTCCTGCAAAGTGCAGACATAAACGCCCCTGCTGCCTTCCCTTAAAAGCGGATATCCGGCGGCGCAGGCGGGAGGCCCGAGCCTTGCGTCGAAATGCACCCATGTGGGGGTAAGGTAAGCCGGCTCCACATACGACCACACACCGACATTCGTCGCGGTGGCCCGAAGCTGGGTCCGGCCGTGGGCGGTTAAGTTTTGCCCCACGTCAAACGATACGCCGGCGTAATGCTGCGACTGGTTCGCGTGGCCGCCCTCGCCTATGCGTTTAAAAGCCGCCCCGACATAAATGCCCCGGCCCCATGCAGCCCTCGTTGTATTCCACGCCCGCATTGCGCGGATATCCGTCCAGATGATATTAGAGTTTGACCGCGCTCTGAATTCCCTTACGGTGAGCGTGCCGCCCGTTACGTAAGGCATAGGGTTATGTAATTGAAGCGCGTGCCGTTCCATGCCGTTTGTTGCGTTATTAAATACAAGAACATTGACCATGTCATCAAATCCTATCTGTAATTTGGTTTTATGATAATATATGCCGCATATGCTGCCTGTGTCACGCCCCAATATCTTCTGAATAGAATATAATAATAACTTTGAAAGCAGGGGTTATGTCTATATGCCGGTTATTGCTATGATTCTGGAAGCGGTTATGCTCGCCTTGGCTTTGTCGGTAGACTCTTTTATAGCAAGCTTCTCTTATGGCAGTAATAAAATAAAGATACCGCTGCTGTCGGTTGGAATCATCAACCTTTTATGCAGCGGTATTTTAGGGGCTTCGCTGATTGCGGGAACTTTGTTAAGGGCATACATACCGGAAAGCGTAACCGTTGCGGTTTGCTTTACAATCTTGTTCATACTGGGAATTGCAAAGCTTTTGGATAGTTTTGCGAAAACCGTCATCAGAAAATATAATCATATAAATCATGAAATAAAATTTTCTATGTTCAGCTTTAAATTTATTTTAACGCTGTATGCCGACCCGATAGAGGCCGACGTCGATAGCTCGAAGCTCATCTCGCCCGCGGAAGCGGCCTCCCTTGCGGTTGCTCTGTCGCTTGACGGATTGGCTGTCGGGTTTGGCGCGGCAGTCGGCAACGCAAATGGGCTTCTAGTCTTTTTATCATCGCTTTTAATCGGCGCGCTTGCTATCATGCTTGGCTGCCGTACAGGACACAAAGCCGCCCACAAGCTGCCCTTTAACCTGTCGTGGCTAAGCGGCGCTTTGCTCATCCTGCTGGCGGTCATGAAGCTTTTTTAATGAATGCCAAATTTTAGCAAAATATTTCTACATTATTCATATTGTATTTAAAATTGCTTTTGTGTATAATGGGACTTACCTCTCTAAAAATTGAAAAGCAAATCGGAGGCAATACATATGATACATCCGTTTCAGGATGCGCTCGTTACTTTAATCGGCACGCCGCTTCGCTGCAACCGGCAGGTCGCGCGCCAAGAATTAGTAAATGCAGGCGGTATACCCGACGAGGTAATTACCGCTTTTACAAGCTATGTCGTCGCCTTTTACAAGGCGGACGAAACGAAGGCATACAAAAATGCGCTGTACTATGAATCGTACGGTACGCTTTCAATCCTCACCGAGGAGCAATTCTTTGCGATTCTTGAGGAAAAACACGTGTCTTCTAAAAAAACAAAGCATCATGGCGACGATGTAATGCACGATACAAACGCCGACGTCAAGGCCCGTGAATCAAAACGGATCACGCAGGATATCTTAAACCGCAAGCATATGAATTTTTTAGAGCGAAACGGCATCTACTCAAACGAGTCAAGGGTGAAAATCAACTTAAGCCCGCTCGACAGGGATTACCGCGCCGATAAGGCAAGGGGTCTGCTTCATGGATAACGCAAATTTGGTGCTTAAAGCAATCGAAGCCAGAAAAAGCTCCTACTCGCCTTACTCAAGCTTTATGGTGGGCTCTGCCCTGCTTACAAAGTCGGGTAAGGTCTTTTGCGGCTGCAACATCGAAAACGCGGGCTTCAGCCCCACAAACTGCGCTGAGCGCACTGCGTTTTTCAAGGCCGTATCTGAGGGCGAGCGGGATTTTACAGCCATCGCCGTCGCCGGCTGGGGAAAAGACGAGGAGCCCGCGCAAGCCTTTCCGTGCGGCGTATGCCGCCAGGTCATGAGGGAGTTTTGCGACCCTGAGACATTTAAGGTGCTTGTCGCCAAAAACGATAAGGGCGGATACACGGAGCATACGCTAAATGCGCTTTTGCCTCACAGCTTCGGTCCCGGCAATTTTTTTTGAGGAGGTATTGGATACCCCTCAATACGTATTTACAAAATTTGCTGCAACAAAAAACCGCCTTTCGGCGGTTTTTTTGTTTTAAGCTTTATCGTTATCATCTTCATCAGGCCCGTATTCCTCAGCTTCATGGGGGTCCTGATGCCCGGCCGGCTGCAGAAGCTGCGGCGTTTCATGCAGTAACGGCGGTTCTCCGGCGGGTGAAGGCTCATCCTGCGTGACGAATTCTTTTTCCTGTTCCCTTTGCCATTTAAGCTTGCGTTTTTCCTCGCGCTTTTGTCTTTTCTCATCGCTTCCCTCAATGATTAGGTAAAACGTAGGCAGCAGCAAAAGCGTAAGAATCATCGAGACGGTAAGCCCGCCTATGATAACCGTCGCAAGACCGCTCATCATCGCGGCGTTGCCGGTAGCGAAAAGCATCGGCAAAACGGACAGGATCGTCGTCATCGTCGTCATGATGATCGGGCGCAGGCGGTTGCGCCCCGTATAGATAAGCGCGGTGGTAATATCCATGCTTTTGCGGTACTTTTTTGTGCCGTCAACAAACAGTATCCCGTTGTTTACAACAATAGACACAAGTATAAGGAACCCTAAAAGCGAAGTCATGCTGAGCGTAACGTTCGTCAGGTACATCAGCGCAACGGCGCCTATCACGCTAAACGGGATGCATATCATAACCAATAGCGAGTGCTTGACAGACTCAAACTGGATTGCCATAACCATGAAAATCAGCCATATGCCCGCAAAGATAGCGATGAAAAGCGCGCCGAATTCCTCATTCATCATCTCCGCCTGCGGGTCGGCGCGGAGTGTTATGTTATGTGGGAAATCCATATCAGCGACTCTTTGGTGTATGTCGGCGGCAGCTTCAAACCTTGCCTCATGGCGCGGCGTGACGGTGACGCTTACGTAATATTGGTTATCCTCGCGCACGATGCTTTGCGGGATGTCTGTAAATTCGATTGACGCAATGTCCAAAAGCGGCACGGACGTACCCATAGGCGACGTAAGGATCAGATGCGAAAGGTCGGAAACCGTTTCGTATTTGCCGTGCGGATACTCGACGCGGATCTTGTAATTCCTGTCGTCCTGCATGAGAAGCTGCGTTGCTTCGGCGCCGCTTAACACGGCGTTTACGTTACCCGCTAACATCATTGGAGTAAACCCGACAGCCGCGGCTTTCAGCGAATCAATTACGATTTCCGCCTGCGGAGTAGGGGCCGCGACGCTGGACGTTACCGTGACGACGTCGGGGTTTTTGCTTACCTCCGCTTCGATTTCGCCGACAAAGCTTCTCAACGCTTCAAGGTCCTTGCCGTTTAAGCTTATCGTGACGTCGCCGCTCGACATGCCCGCCGTCATGGATTCGGAGGATACCGTTATAACGCAGTTAAGCCAGTTCTTCGTCTGCTCACGGAACAGCTCGACCATATCGTTCGTCGACATTTCTCGGTCTTTTTTTAAATAAACGCTGACGCTTGCGCCGCCCCCGCTGTTCATCGCCATCAGGTTTATACCGCCGCTTCTGCCCGCGCGCGCGCTGTAGCGCTCAACATCGGGGTGGTCTTTTACAATCTCTTCGAGGTTAAGAAGTATCTCGTCGATCTTTTCAAGGTTTAAGCCCGGGCGCGTCTCAACGGAAATATTGACGATCCCCTGGTCTGTCGCGGGCATAAGCTCCATGTTTATCTGCGTTGCAAGAAATGCGCAGCCCGCAATCATAAGTACTGAAACTACCGTAGCCAGAACTTTTCTGTTAAGGATTCGCCTTAACAGCCCGGCATAAGCGGCCTCCAGCTTACGTATCATCCTGTTGCCTATCGCATGCTCGCGCTGCCGCGGCCTGAACTGAACGAAAAACAGCGGGATCAGCGTAATCGCCGAAAACAGCGAAGCCAAAAGCGCAAAGATGATTGTAAACCCAAGCGGAGTGAACAACTGGCCCGACAGCCCCGGAATCATTGCAAGCGGCAGGAAAACGACCATCGTCGTTATCGTGGAGCCCGCAATGGCGCCTAAGACAAATTTCATGCCCTCCATGACGGAGTCTGCAAAGGTTTTATCGCGGCCCCTTGCCTTAAAGCACGCGTCGAGGACGACGATAGCGTTATCCGTCATCATGCCGACGCCCAAAACCATCGAGCTCATGGTGATAACGTTTAAGGAAAAGCCCATGATGCTCATCAGTATAAACGACACAAGCAGCGACACGGGCATTGAGCTTCCGACAATCAAGGACGCCTTTATGTCCCCTAAAAACAAGAAAAGCACAAGCATGGACAAAACGACCGCCAAAATAATGCTCTGGCTTACGGACATGATGGAGTCCTGGATCGTCTCGCTGTTGTCGTTGACAATATCGATCGTGATGCCGTCGTTGTTTGTGTTTATCGCATCAATCACGCCCCTTACCTGACGTGAAACGGAAACGGCGCTTGACATCTGCCGTTTTTGTATCCCTAGCCTTATATTCTCCTCGCCGTTGTAGCGGCTGACGCTTCCTGCGTCGCGGATCGCGTAGTCAATCGCCGCGACGTCTGAAAGGCGTATTGTATCACCGCTGCCAAGGGACAGCGGGATATTTTCAAGCGCTCTTATGGTGTTATACTTCGCGGAGATTCGAACATTCAAAGACTGGCTGCCGTAGTCGGCGGTACCGCTAGGCATGGAAAAGTCGGCTGTCCTCAAGGCGTCTGTGATTCTGCTCATCGAAACGCCGTACTGTGAGAGCCTGTCTTCCATCAACTCAACACGGATATATTCCTCCCGGCCACCTGAAACGCTTAAGTCGGCGACGGTCGACAGCTTTTCAAATTCCGGTACAATTTCATCCTGAACATACCGCAGCAGGTTTTCGCTGCCCTCTGAGCGCACCGAAAGCGTCATGGTGTCCGCGGCGTTTATGTCTATTTCAATGACGATAGGCTTTTGCGCGTCGTCAGGAAGCTGCCCTGAAACAAGGTCAAGGCGCTCGGACGCGGCGGCGAAGGCCCTGTCCATATTTGTGCCGTATTCATACTCGACCAGAACAAGCGACGTGTTTTCCATCGATATCGACTGTACCGTTTTAATCCCGCTCAAAGACGCAACCGCGCCTTCAATCGTGTTCGTCACGAGCTTTTCAACGTCGCTTGGACCGGCGTTCGGATATGTAGTGCTGATTACCAGCATCGGGAAGTTTATTTCAGGCATTAGCTCCTGTGGCATACCAAGAATCGATGTGAGCCCGAACAGCACGATTGCAAGAATGATTACAATCGCTGAAACGGGGCGCTTTATAATTAATGCAGTTAATTTCAAAGGTTATTTCCTCTCAGTCGATTATAATAAGCTCGGACCCATCGCGCAGATTGGAGTTCCAGGTAACGATGACAAGGTCGTTCCTTTGAAGCCCGCTTATAACCTGGATATCCAGGTCATTTGAGATACCGGTTTCAATGAACACTTTTTTCGCAAACCCGTTATCGGCTACATATACGTAAGGTGCGCCGCCTTCATGATAAATTGCGTCTATCGGTATGACGATACTGTTTCTTGCCTTTTGCGTCTCGGCGAACACCTTGACGGCGGAACCTGTCAGGAATGTTTCGGACGGATTTTGAATGCTTGCCTTTACGGCAAACAGCCCGCTTCTTAAATCTGCGGCGCTTGCCGTTTCGGTGATCCTTGCCGTATATTCCTTATTATTTCTTTCGATTTTTATGACGTCTCCGATATCCATGCTAAGAAGCGCCGTTTCGGATACGTTGAACGTAACGATCATGGAATCCTTGTTTGAAATTGTAAACATCGGTACTTGCGGCGCCGCCATATCGCGCGGGTCCTGGCTGCGTGTTTCAATATATCCGCTTATGTTCGCCGTTACCGCATAGTTTTTAAGGTCGTTTTCCATTCTTGTGATGCTTATGTACTGGTCTGAAAGGTTTGCGTTGATTCTCGCCATCTCGATTTGCTGGTTTGTTAAGTTGCGCTGCTCCGATACGCCGACCTTTGCGATGCGCTCGGAGTCCTTAGCGGCTTGAAGGTTCACCTTCGCGGCATCTAGCGCGCGTTCCGCGTTTTCAACGGCAATATACGCGTTGTCTACCGAGATGTCGGCCTGCCGTATACCGTCTCTGGCGCCGTGTTCCGCCGCATCCTGCGTCATTTGCATCTCATATCCCCACTGCTCGCCATCTCGAATATTGTCAAGCCCGCGCCGCGCCGACCGGCGGTTGGCTAAGGCGGAATTAAGCTGATTATTTGCCAGTTCAACCCCGGATTCGGCATTTTTCACGGCGATTTCTGCCTGCTCGACAGCCGTCGCCGCCCCGTTTAAACCGGCGTTATAACCGCCCTCCTGCTTAAACTCAAACACGTCCAGGGCGTTTTGTGCCATGGCAAGGGAATAGTTCGCCCTTTGCTGTGCGGTTCCGACCGCGGCCCTTGTCTGCGCGATGGAAAGCTCCAGCGCCGTTGAATCAATCACGGCAAGAACCGCGCCCTCCTCGACGTAATCGCCCTTATCGTAATTCATTAAAAGAATCTCGCCGGCAGCCTTCGGGAACACCGTCACCTGACGGTTCGCGTCAAGCGTACCGATAAATTCATTTGTAACGGCAATATCCTGCGGCACGGGACGCATGACGTCAACCGTTATGCGCTCGTCTGTCACAGCCTCGGGTGAAGCGTTATCACCTCCACCTTCGCCAATTCCGGCCGCTCCCAGCGACACGGCGCCTATCGCGACAACCGTCACGCACGCAATGATGATTTTTGTTTTTTTACCTGACATGAAACGAATCCTCCAGAAATGCACTATAGTTTTTTTACTCGGTATAGTATAGCTTACTTTTCTTTAAAAACAATTTAAAAAGAATGAACAGATTGTTAAAGCTATCTTATATTATTGTATTGATTAAATAATACAATAATACACTTGTTTTGTCAAACCGGTCAATGCGCAAAGAATGAACGATTATGTACTATATGAATAGTATCAAAATATGCTTGGTTTACTGCAAAAAGTATAAAAAAACCGGCTCGCGTCATGGCCGTATAGAATAAACCGGTAATTATTGATTCAGGTACAGCACACGATGGGTCATGATACCCGCAGAGAGCTGAAAGTCATTCCTGCACAGGTCAAAATTGTGGAACACAAGCGGGCTGTATACAGTTGTCGGTCTTGCGAAAAACACAGTGTTTATGACATCGTTGAAAATATACGCATAGAAGATACTTTTAGACAATGGGTGGAAAACGAGCGTATCAACTACGAAATCATAGTTTACTAATTTTTACAGTATCAAAAACAAAGCTTGTCTTTTCGCTTGACCTTGCGGGTTTGCGATATTGGATATATAATAAGGTCAAATAGTAGTATAAGATTAATTCAGTAAAGAAATGAGAATACAGAGTAGACTATTTGTATTGGAGGTTAAAATGCTGGCTAAAAAGTTTATAAGCCGACGCATATTATTAGTGATCGTGTTGGCAGTGCTACTCGGATCAGCTGTAATATCAGCTAAGTATCTTTTCATTAGTAATAAAACCCAAGCACTGATTTTCAATAATATAGAATCGTTATATCAAGGTGCGCCTATGTATTATGAAGACGCTCGTGCAACAGAAATCTCTCTTGACGAAGCATGTAAAATTCTCAATTATGACATTTCTGAATGCATACCAGAAAAATTAAAGGGTTACATACTTGGAATATCTAAGAGTTACTTCATTCCCGATGAAATACGTTGCATTGACATTAGTATAGTTGAACCAACAGATGAGTCCGTATTTGGGAAAACAATTATTATTTCAATAGCAAACAAAGAATGGTCGGAACGCAGTTCATCAAGCATTGATTATGTTTACAATAGTTTAACTCACGAAAAAAACTACATTAGTAATATAGCGGTAGATGCTTTTGTACATTCGCCTTCTAACCAAGAAGAAGATACCATATTCATTGCCAGTTTTAAAATCAACAGTTTTGAATATTATGTCGAAGGGTGCTACGGAATTACTCAGGAAGAGTTTTCTGAGGTTGTCACTAAAATTATTAATCTCCAAGTGCAATAGCCGTCTAATTCACAAAGGCAAAGCGTAAGCGGTTAACTCCAACTTCTCCGCCCCATCGGGGCTGTATCCAACGAAAATCAATGGAAATCCAGGGCGGGTGATTGCAATTGGCATTATCAATTCTTCTCCGTCTGCAATTGATATTTGTCGTTTTTCCCAAGTGTCGGAATCCGACCCCAAATGAAAAGTCAGTATACCTTCATCTATGGAAATCACA
>WRLK01000038.1 GCA_009777635.1 Oscillospiraceae bacterium
CCGATGTGCGCAGGGATGTGTACAGCACCATGCGCTGGTGGCTTGATAAAGGCATCGACGGCTTCCGCATGGACGTCATCAACCTGATTTCGAAGCCGCAGAATTTCCCCGGCGGCGGTAGCTGGACAGCCTCGGCAAACGGCCCGCGGGTGCATGAATTTTTGCGTGAAATGCGCCGGGAGGTGCTTGACGGTTACGATATTATGACGGTAGGGGAAACGCCGGAAGTAACCGTTGAGCAAGCGATACAATACGCTTCTCTTGACGGCAAAGAGCTCAACATGGTGTTCCAGTTTGAGCATATGATGCTTGACTGCGATAACGGCTCCATATGGACCGGCAAAAAGGCCGGCCTTGCCGAGCTGAAAGAGGTTCTCTCGCGTTGGCAAACAGGGTTATCAGACCGAGGATGGAACAGCTTGTATTTTAACAACCACGACCGGCCCCGCAGCGTTTCACGTTATGGAGACGACGGGGAATACCGCGAAAAATCGGCAAAGATGCTTGCCACATGCCTGCATTTCATGCAGGGCACGCCTTACGTTTATCAAGGCGAGGAGCTGGGAATGACAAACGCGCCGTTCACAAGGATTGAGGATTGCCGCGACATCGAGACAATCAACGCCTTTCACGAGCTTGTAAACCGGGAGAAGCGCTTTACCGAAGCTGAGATGCTCAAGTATATACGGCTTAAAAGCCGTGACAATTCACGCACGCCAATGCAATGGCACAGCGGAAAAAACGCGGGGTTTTCAGACGCCGAGCCGTGGATTATGGTAAACCCGAACTACACCGAAATCAACGCGGAGGAGCAAATGTCGCGGGACGATTCCGTTTTTGCTTACTACAAGGAATTGATCCGGCTGCGAAAAGAGATGGACGTTATCACGCTCGGAAGCTATGAGCTGCTTTTGCCAAACGATCCGGATTTGTTTGTTTATACCCGCAGGCATAATCAGGAAGAACTGCTTGTCGCCTGCAATTTCTCCCGCAAGGAAAAGGCGTTGCCATTCACCGAAAGATTTAAAAGGGCGCAAATATTGATTGCAAACGATAGAATCGGGGATAAGCTGAAGCCGTTTGACGCGGTGGTGTATTATTTACGGCAAATATGAAAATAAAAGGGAGAATATTTATGAAACAAGCCGTTATGACGAAACCGGGTGAAATCATCTATCGGGAGGTTGAAACGCCATCCCCAGGTCACGGGCAAATCAAAGTGAAGATGAAAAAAATCGGCGTGTGCGGCTCGGACATCCACGTCAACCACGGCAAGCATCCGTACACGGGCTACCCTGTCGTGCAGGGGCATGAGGTTTCCGCCGAGGTCGTGGAAACGGCGCCCGATGTGAAAGGCTTCAAGCCCGGCGACAAAGTGACCATCCAGCCGCAGGTCGTGTGCGGAACATGCTACCCCTGCACCCACGGGATGTATAACGCGTGCGAATCGCTCAAGGTCATGGGCTTTCAAACGACGGGCATGGCAAGCGAATACTTCGTCACGGAAGCGGACAAAGCGCTGAAGCTTCCGGACGACATGAGCTTTGACCACGGCGCTATGATTGAGCCGCTTGCGGTAGCCGTCCACGCAATCAGAAGGTACGGTGATATAAACGGCAAGTCCGCGCTTGTTTTAGGCGGCGGGCCGATCGGGAACCTCATCGCACAGACATGCAGGGCGATGGGCGCAAAAAAGGTCCTGATGACGGATTTAAGCACGCACAGGCTTGCTGCCGCGGAAAAATGCAATATACCGGCAATCAACCCGTCACAGAAGGATTTAAAGGAAAGTATTCTGGAGGTTTTCGGCACGGACGGCGCGGACGTCATATTCGAATGCGTGGGAATCGGCGCCACGATGGAACAGGCGATTAACTGCGCCCGCAAAGGCAGCGACATCGTGGTTGTAGGCGTGTTTGGCGATTCCTGCACAATCAATATGGGGTTTGTACAAGACCGTGAGCTTCGGCTGATCGGCACGGCGATGTACCGCGTGGAGGATTATACCGACGCAATCCGCATTGTAGGGGAAGGCAGAATCGAGTTTGACGCGCTCATCTCGGAGCATGTGCCGTTTGACGAATACGCCCGCGCCTACAAGCTCATTGACGAGCAGCGGGATAAAGTGATGAAAGTCATCATCGATATGGATTAGGATTGTTTTATCGGCGGCTATGGGCGGTTTCGGCGTAAAGATGAGATAGCGGGCTACTCGTGTGAGCGGCCCGCTATTGCTTTCATTTCCAGTTAATATCCTCATGCCTGACATATTCGCCGCGTTCTATTTCCGCCCGGCCAGCTTCGATTGCCGCCGCCTCCGCCGGCGTGACTTTCGTATAGTCGGGATCCCATGCATGTACTAAGCGTTTGACAAATTCAAGTGCAAATAGCTGTTCGCTGTCCGGCAGCATATCAACCATTTCCGCTACTTGTTGCGCTGTATTGGCCATTATAACACCCCTTTACTTGTAAATATCGCCACGTGATCCTATTTCTAAGATATACAAATCATCGTCAGATAACAGGAATACTATGCGGTACTTGCCGATTCGAAGCCGCCTGCGCCCATCTGTGCAGCCTTTCATTGGCTTTATGTCGCCGTCCGGGATTTTCTCTATGCCCTGCCGGATTCTTTGTTGTATCAATTTATCCATGCCGCTTATGACTTTTGCCGCCTGTTTTGAATAGACAGGATTCATTATGCCACCACCTACGATTTAACACACACTCTTCTACAATCTTATTATAGCACAACACCCTATCGTTACAATGTATCACATGCACAAAGACTACGTTATAATCTTGTGAGATATGTCAATAGATATATACGATATATCATCTGCTATCATTCATTATTATGAAATATACTTCGCTTTGTTCATTTCGATTTGATTGCCAAAATGCCCGATATCTTACCCCTTGACAAAGACACCGTGAGAGGCTTCAAAAGAGGTCTAATAAATAATCAAACATATTTAATAAAATATAGACTGTTTTTATTGTGTATAATTTAGTATAATATATTTCCGCGGTTAAATATTAATATTGGGGTGATGAAATGAGCGAGGATATCATCTTGCAAATGTCCGATATCGAGATGAATTTTCCCGGCGTAAGGGCTTTAAGGGAAGTCGATTTCACTCTTCGCAAAGGCGAGGTCCATTGTATTATGGGCGAAAACGGGGCCGGTAAATCAACGCTCATTAAGTGCCTGACCGGCGTGTATCAAATGGACAGCGGAACGATTTTATTCGATGGGAACAAGATACGCCCGCAATCGGTAAGCGAGTCGATGAAATTAGGCATCAGCAGCGTTTATCAGGAGGTAAACCTTTGCCCGAACCTTACGGTATCCGAAAACCTTTTTATCGGCCGCCAGCCCATGAAAGCGGGCGCTTTAGTCGACTGGCCAAAAATGAACAGGCTGTCCCAGAAAGCTTTGGAACGGTTTAATTTAAACGTCAATGTTACAAGGAATCTAGATTCCTATTCCGTGGCGGTGCAGCAAATGGTGGCGATTGTCCGCGCGGTAGACGTGTCCGCGAAAGTGCTGATATTCGACGAGCCCACATCATCCCTTGACAAGGACGAGGTCGAAAGGCTTTTCGACGTTATACGAAAGCTCAAGTCGGAAGGTATGGCGATCATATTTATCACGCATTTTCTTGATCAGGTCTATCAAATTTCCGACAGGATTACAGTCCTTAGAAACGGGGAGCTGGTCGGTGAATATTTAACCGAAGACTTACCGCGCATCGATTTGGTAACCAAAATGGTTGGCAGGGATTTCGACCAGATTACAAGCCTTCAAAAAGTTGCCCTGGCAGAAGGCCGCGATGTAGTAATAGAAGCGTCGGACATATCTGTCGATGCGTCTATAAGCCATATGGACCTGACGCTCAGGGAAGGGGAGATATTAGGTTTTGCGGGGCTATTGGGTTCGGGGCGCTCCGAGACGGCAAGGGCGCTGTTCGGTATCGATAAAATAAGCTCCGGCGCTATTTCAATAAAAGGCGGCGCCGTTCATCTTAAAAGCCCCATAACCGCCATTAAAAACAAAATCGCGTTTTGCCCCGAGGACAGGAAACGCGATGGGATCATAGCCGACCTTACCGTTAGAGAAAATATTATTTTAGCGCTTCAGGGCCGGATGGGGATGTTTCAGTACATAAGCCGGAAAAAACAAAATGAAATTGCAAACAAGTATATCGAGCTGCTTGGCATAGCAACGCCGGACGCCGAGAAAAAAATCGGCGAGCTTTCCGGCGGCAACCAGCAAAAGGTGATATTGGCAAGGTGGCTTGCGACGGAGCCGGACGCTTTGATACTCGACGAGCCCACAAGGGGGATAGACGTAGGCGCGAAAGCCGAGATAATGAAGCTTACGCTTGAGCTGTGCGAAAAGGGTATGGCTGTCGCGTTTATTTCATCCGAGCTTGAGGAGGTCGTCAAGCTTTCGAACAATATCATCGTTATGCGTGACAGGAAAAAGGTCGCCGAAATAAAAGGCAAAGACATCGATCAGGACAGGATTCTTGAAGCCATAGCCGGAGGTGATAAAGAATGGCAGTCATAAGAAAAATCACGTTGTCCAGCTTATTCCCGCCGCTGCTTGCGCTTTTCCTGATACTTTTGTTTAACGCTTTAGTCCAGCCGGGTTTTCTGAACGTTGAAATCAGGGACGGGCGTTTAGTCGGCGGCCTTATCACTATTTTAAACCGGTCTGTTCCGGTTATGCTTTTATCGATCGGCATGACGCTTGTTATCGCGACGGGCGGAACAGACCTTTCGGTGGGCTCGGTCCTCGCCGTTGCAAGCGCCGTTGCGATATCGCTGATTAGGGGCGGCGACGTAAACCCGACGGCCAATACGGCCATGCCCTTGGTTTTCGTCATTCTTATCACGATGATGGTGGGTATAGCATGCGGCCTTTGGAACGGCTTCCTTGTCGCTAAAATCGGGATGCCTCCCGTTGTTGCGACATTGATCCTGATGGTGGCGGGGCGTGGCCTTACGCAGAACATAACGCAGGAAAGAAGCCTTACGACGGGCCATCTTCCTTTCGGGGAGATCGCAAACGGCTTTACTTTAGGCGCGCCAAACCAAATCTGGATTGCGGCGGGCGTGCTTTTGCTGTTTTGGTATTTTACAAGGCGGACGGCGTTCGGGCTGTTTATCGAATCGGTGGGCGCGAACAAATCGGCTGCTACACACGCGGGGATAAGGTCTACATATATTCTGTTTATCATCTACGCCTTATCGGGCCTCTGCGCCAGTATCGCTGGGATTCTAAGCGCATCGAACGTGCTTGTTATCGAGCCCATGAACACAGGGCAGAATATGGAGCTTGACGCGATACTCGCCGTTGTTTTAGGCGGAACCAGCATGTCCGGCGGAAAGTTCAATCTGGGCGGAAGCTGTATCGGCGCGATTATTCTAATGGCCTTGACGCAGACCATGTTTTTCTACGGCGTTCCGGTTGAATTTTCTTTATCAATAAAGGCGGTAGTCATCGTCATTGTCGTTATCATCCAGTCGTCTACGACGCAGAAGTTCATAGCTTCCCACTTTAAAAAGCTAAGGAAACGGGAGGTGCCGACTCAATGATCAGGAAGCCTGACGCTTTCGTTTTAGAAAAAGAAAAATTCTCCATAAACAGGTTTATTGCGAAAAATGTTAAGATTATACCGTCCATAACCACTTTGATCCTGTTTGTCGTCGCCTATATCATAGGCGGTATTCTTTACGGCGATATGGGGTTT
This sequence comes from Oscillospiraceae bacterium, assembly GCA_009777635.1. Taxonomy (GTDB): domain Bacteria; phylum Bacillota; class Clostridia; order Oscillospirales; family Ruminococcaceae; genus WRAV01. The sequence goes on from WRLK01000038.1 coordinate 5,763, forward strand.
CTGACCTTCCGTACATTTTTCAGCCTGTTCACCGACAACACCCATTTGCTTATATCGGCAGTGGGAATGACGCTGGTAATTATTTCGGGCGGGATAGACCTTTCCGTCGGCTCGGTCGCGGCTTTGTCAACGATGATCATCGCGGCGGGAAACGCGGTTGATTACGGCCCCGCGATGGCGGGGTGGGGATGGCCGATGCCCTTATGCGTTCTTTTCGCGCTTTTCGCCGGCACGCTTCTTGGCTTCCTTATGGGCGTTTTGATACAGGTTTTCAACGTGGCTCCTTTCATAGCGACGCTTGCCGGTATGTTTTTCGCAAGGGGATTGTGCTTTATCATCAGCATAGATTCGATTCCTATCCGTGACGCGTGGTTTAACGGCCTGGGCGAGTGGAGGATACAGCTTAACGATGTACTCAATGTCAACAATCCAAATGCCAAGGTCAATATTACGATCGGAGTATTTATATTTTTAGCTATTTTAATCGTCAGCGTTATCCTGATGCACGCAACAAAGCTCGGGCGAAACATTTACGCAATCGGCGGCAACGAACAGTCGGCCAGGCTGATGGGCCTGCCCGTTAAAAGCACGCGGATTTTTATCTACACGTTTAACGGATTTTGCTCGTCGCTTGCGGGGATTGCCTTTGCGCTTCACATGTTCTCAGGGTTCGGAAGGCATTTGATCGGCATGGAGCTGGAAGTTATCGCATCGGTCGTTATAGGCGGGGCGCTTCTTTCAGGCGGAATCGGATATCCGCTGGGCTCTATGTTCGGCGTTATGACGCAAGGGGTTATCCGCAAGTTCGTCACATTCGGCAACCTGATGTCGGGATACGCAAGGATAACCGTCGGAGTACTTTTGTTTTTGTTTATTGTAATGCAGAGAATCGTTATTATGATCGCGGATAAAAACAAGGAGGCTTAGCAGCTTGCATCCGCGCATACAGGCACGCTTGGGTTAAATGCGCGGCTCCGTGCATATCCAAAGATATACACGGAGCCTTACGTTCTTACTTTTTTAGTTATTTGCTCTGGTCGGTATTTCGTCCAAGGGCTTCCTTTTTCGCGTTATGAGGCTGTGTAATCCCGGAGCTTAACGCCTTGTCTGAAATTTTTGCGTCATTCTTGCTCCACAATGTGTTTTCCTTGTTTTTTTCCTGCTTTTTCGCCACCTTAATATCACCTCCGGCTTTATTTTTGCCGGTATATCAGTGTATTAATCAAACTGCGTGGCGATTTCATCGAATTGATCTGAAATCCCGAGGAATAAGTCTATCAGAACCGGGTCAAAGTGCTTTCCCTTGCCGTCGAGCATAATGCCGACCGCCTCCTTGTGGGAGAGCGCTTTTTTGTATTGCCGCTCTGAAATCAGCGCGTCATAGACGTCGGCAACAGCCATAAGGCGCCCCAAAAGCGGGATATCCTCGCCTTTTAATCCTTTCGGATAACCGCTGCCGTCCCATTTTTCATGGTGGGATTCAGCTAAGACTTTCGCATAATCCAAAAAAGACTGCTGTGTTGTGCTTTCCTTGATTTTATCGATAATCTTCCCGCCAAAGGTCGGGTGCTCCTTGATTTGCTCGAACTCTTCCTCCGTGAGTTTTTCCGTCTTTTGAAGAATGCTGTCCTTTATCGCAATTTTCCCGACGTCGTGCAGCTGTGCCGATTGCAGGACAAGATTGACGTCCCACGAATCAATTTCTTCCTTATAGATGGAGGCGTCTTTTAAGGCGGCGAGCATGACTTTCAAGTATGCCTGTGTTCGCTCGATGTGACCGCCGGTTATGTCGTCACGTCGCTCGACGAGATCCGCCATTGTACTTAAAACGGCGTTTTGCAGCTCAATAACCGTTTTAGTCTGCGCCTCGACCATGCTTTGCAAATTGTTGTTAAAGTCAACCAGCTCCTGTTTCTGGGATTCAACAAGCAAATGGATTTCAATTCGCTTATGCAGAAGCGGCGGGGAAAACGGTTTGCTTATGTAATCGATTGCGCCAAGCGACAAGCCCTCGAGCTCGCTTGCGCCGTCTCTTTTTGCCGTTAAGAAAATAACGGGAACATTTGACGTTTCAGGCTTGCTTTTGATGTGGCGCATGACCTCATACCCGTTCATTTCAGGCATTTCAACATCTAAAAGTATAAGATCCGGGATCGTTTTTTCAAGGACCCTTAAAAGCCGCGCACCGGAATTAAGCGTCAGGATATCGTAGTAATCACCGAGCGTATCGCGGCCAAGCGCAAGGTTCGTTGCGTCATCGTCAACTATAAATATCATCCTTTGTTTATTTCCCATGCGGTTTCACTCCTTTATGAGCTTTGGATTTAAGGGCTTGGGGGCCTGTTTTTTGGCAATGTACGCGGCAATGCAGACAGCTTTTTGGAAATCCGTTTTTTCCGCATACGGAATAAATTTCAAAACGCCGCCGGCAGAGTCGAGGTTTTCAAATAAAATGAGCTCGCCCTCATCCAAATCAATTTTCATGATAAGCTTTTCATCACAAAACGCCGCAATTGAAATCTGGCCGGAAGGGCAATAAACAACGCAATGGGAATTTAAAAAATGGTTTTGCGTGATGTCTTTTAAAAAGCAGGATACGTTGTTTTCGCATGCTATCAGTTTTCCCTCGTAATCTTCGGACAGTATCAGGTTCATATCCCTGCATGCGCCGAAGCCCTTGCTTTTCCATGCGCCGTCAAAATAGTCCTGCTCAAAAGGTTTAAGCGATATGGTATGATGACCGTCGTGTACCATCGTTACATTGCCGTCTAAAATCATGATATGCCGCATAAATCCGCCAAGATTTGAGAATTCAAACTCCGTAGCGCTGGTTTTAGCCGCGGCAATCCGCCAGTCAAAGCTTCTGTCCTCGAACTGAGCGTCAGCGGGGAATATCAAAAGCTCCGTGCTTTCACCGCCGCTCCATTTGGTCACATTGCGGTTCTTGCTTGAATAGATTTTATAATTTAGCTTAACCTGCTTTTCGAATACGGCTTTCAGCATACCGCGGTCGTTTAAGTTTCCAAGTGGCAGCTGGTTTACGAAAAGCGCTATGCATATGCCGATTACTGTGTCGACCACATAGTCGGTTGCATACATAAACGGGCTTTTGAGGCTTGTGTCAAGCATGATGATAAGAAATACGATAGAGCCGATCGCAATGCTGTTTTTGCGCTTTATCACATTGAAAAAACAAATTAAAACGATAACGCCGACGGATACGATCACATACCACAAGAACGCGCTGTCACGAAGCCCGCCCGCAAGCAGTACGACACAAATGCCGAACGCGCCGCCAATCACCGCGCCGATGATACGGTTTATACCGTCGTTCACGGAGCGCCTGATAGAATCATGCATGGAAAGGATTGTTGCAAATAACGCAAGCAGTACATTTTCGCGGCCGATGACCGAATAAAGCAGCAAACACGCAAGGATTGCAATCGCGGTTTTTATCGTGCGGAATCCCGGCAGCGGAAGTTTTGCTTTTTTCATTTGGAACTCCTGTTTAATGGGATGTAAAATGTTCCGTGTGAAACATTTTAATTTTGCTTAATAACCAATATATCATATAGGCCTGCGTTTTACAAGATTTAACCGCAATAAAGCAAAATGCATAAAAAGTAACAGTTGAAAAATCAGATTTCGTTTGGTACTATTACAAAAGATAGAAAAGAAAGGGTTACTAAAATGAAATGCATAAATAAAGAATGCCCATGCCCGAAAACGGAATGCCCAAGGCAAAAGCAATGCTGCCTTTGTGTGATAAACCATAAAAACACAGACAGCATGCCGTTTTGCCTGTTTCCCGATAACGGGGGAGACAAGGGCCTTGAGAATTTTTACCGCAAACTGAAAAAACGGTTTGAGGGACCGGCTAAGGATACCGGTATAAAGAAATAACAGCAACAAGAAGCCGGTATATAACCATAAGCATCGCGCATAGTTTATTTTGAGGTGATGTTTGTGGCAAAGCTAAAACGTGCCGTTATTCTTTTCGTATTTTTAACGGCGGTTGTTCTTGTGGCGGTTTCGATTCGTTTTATTACGCGGGTAAAGCCGGTTATGGCGGATTTAAATACGTTGCCGATCATTGTGATAGACCCGGGCCACGGCGGAATGGACGGCGGCGCGGTAGACCGTAGCGGCGAAATCCTGGAAAAAGATATTAATCTTAAAATAAGCCTGATGCTGCGGGATTTTTTTGTATTGAACGGGTTTGATGTAATCATGACGCGCACAACCGATATGTCGATACACGACGAAGGTATCACAAGCGTCAGAAAGCAGAAAACCTCGGATCTTAACAACCGGCTTAAAATTGCGTCCGCCGACCCGAACACCATTTTCATCAGCATACACCAAAACAAGTTCACAGACCGCAGATCGAAGGGGACGCAGATTTTCTACAGCCCGAACAATCCGGCAAGCGAGCAGTACGCAAAGATTTTACAGGATCATTTTGCGTCGATGCTACAGCCCGAAAACCAAAGGAAAACAAAAAAGGCGGGGAAAAATTTGTTCCTCATGCATCAGGCGAAGTGCCCGGCCGTACTGGTTGAATGCGGATTCTTGTCAAACTCAGCCGAAGCGGAGCTGTTAACCGACGATGAATACCAAAGCAAGATTGCCTTTGTCATTTTTACATCGACCATAAATCTCTTAGAGTTAAGCGAAACCGCGCTTAAATAGTGAAATGAATAAAGGGGAAGTTAAAACAGATGGCAAGACAAAAATCAAGCTTTGTTTGCTCCGAGTGCGGACTTGAATCCCATAGCTGGTACGGTAAATGCCCGTCCTGTGCGCATTGGAACACGCTGGAGGAAATCGAAATCCCGCGCGAAAACAAAAAAGCCCACACGTTAAACGAACGATTTACTCCTAAAGCCTCAAAGCTTTGCGAGATTGACTTTGATATTGAAATACGCAACGATACAGGCCTCTGCGAGCTTGACCGCGTACTTGGCGGCGGCGTGGTCGACGGCTCCGTGATACTTTTAAGCGGCGACCCCGGCATCGGCAAATCCACCTTGCTGCTACAGGTTTGCAGCTTCTTTTGTAAAAACAATACCGTTTTATACGCGGCAGGGGAGGAGAGCCCAAAACAAATCAAGCTCCGCGCGGAACGGCTCGGCATTCCGGGCGATAACCTATACGTGGCCGCGGACACCGACATCGAAAATATACTCGGCCATGCCGCGCGTCTAAGGCCGGGCATCGTGATGGTGGACTCGATTCAGACAATGCATTTCTCGCAGCTTACTTCGTCGAGCGGCAGCGTGACGCAGGTAAGGGAATGTACGCAGCTTTTAATGCGGATGGCAAAAGAAAACGACGTCCCGGTTTTTGTGGTAGGACACGTCAACAAGGACGGCGGAATCGCGGGACCAAAGGTTTTAGAGCATATGGTGGACGTCGTTTTGTACTTTGAAGGCGAGCGGTTATCGAGCTACAGGATATTGCGCGCCGTAAAAAACAGGTTCGGCTCTACAAATGAGATCGGTATGTTCGAGATGGGGGACACAGGGCTGTCGGACGTGGAAAACCCCTCTCTGACGCTGCTTTCAGGCCGTCCGTCAGGGGTGTCGGGCACATGTGTGGCGTGCGTTATGGAGGGCACCCGGCCGATTCTTGCCGAAGTACAGGCGCTTGCCGGAAAGACGGGATTCGGAACTCCGAGAAGGATGGCGACCGGATTTGACCTTAACCGCGCGACATTAATCATTGCTGTTTTGGAAAAACGCTGCGGGTATTTTTTCGGCAACCTTGACACCTATATCAACATCATAGGCGGCTTAAAGCTGGACGAGCCCGCGTCCGATTTGCCTGTCGCGCTTGCCTTGATCTCAAATCTGCTCGACAAGCCCGTGGACGAAAACGTCGCCGCCTTCGGCGAGATCGGACTTGCCGGTGAGATCCGATCCGTTATGCACGCCCAGCAGCGCGTGAACGAATGCGCAAGGCTTGGGTTTACGAAGCTGATTTTGCCGGAGCATTCGGCAAAAGGCGTCATAAGCGTGCCCGGCGTCATGTTATACCCCGTGAAGAATTTGTCTCAGGCGATTGATTCCTTGCTGCGTTAGCCGTTTTAGGCGCAGCTTTGAAATATCCGCATTTAGCGCCGCTTAATGCGCTTGTGTTTGTAAGCCTCGAGATATGGTTTAAAGAGCAGTATCCGTCTTTGTTATGCCGGCATTCCTCGTCGCATGTTATGATATTCATTTGGCCTCACACCTTTTCCCGAATATGGATACAGAATCTTATTGCGAAGCAACAAGGCTCTGGTCACCCGTTCGAAATCTTTGATTTCGGTAACGGGTCATGGTTCTTATAACACAAAAGCTGATTGCGAAGCAATTAGTAAGCGGCGAAGCCGCGTGCAGGCGCTTTGCGTCTGCTTTTGCTGTTTTAAGGTTCTGGGGCGCCCGTTCGAAATCTTTGATTTCGGTAACGGGTCATGGTTCTTATATTTTCTTTTATTATATAAAAAATATACTACCATTATTTTATTAAATAATAACGCCGTCCATAATCAGGACGGCGCATCTTGTGATGGCGGAGATTCAGACAATGTTCTTTGTGATTCCGGCGCCTTTACCGGCAGCCTTAGGAGGAACCTGATTTCCTCTTCCAAATCCCTCGTATTGCGGATATATAAAACCGGCAAATCAGCGGATGCATACGCATCTGCCATGAAAGCGTCTATTTTTTGCCGCCACGCCCGGTCACGGCTGCTATGGGTCCGGTCATCCGCGTTGTCGGCCAGCCTGAGTATCAAAGCAGGCTGGAATGTTGAGCTGTCACATAAAACAAAATCGGCGCATTCCCAGCCAATCTGGTGCTCGGCCGCTTTTCTGTCACTTCCGCTCATACCTTTAGACGGTTCAATCAAATCCAACATCCTTACCTTTGTGAAGATGAGATAATTATGTTGCGATGACATTTTATACAAGCTTCTTAGAACGGCGATTTCATTCTGGGTCATAAAAGATTTTTTTTGATATTTATAGTTTTTGAGCGACATGTCTGAGCCGGAATCATTCATCCAGCTAAGTACGCCGATGATGATTGCAGCAAGAATCATCACCATAATCGCAATAATGATAATTATCTCAAGTTGTTCAAAAGCCATTTTGCGAAAACTCCTCATAAAAATAAAAGTTACAATTATTATTATAGTTATAATTATAATTTTATCAAGTCAAAAGTGTTAAAAATAAAATATCCGGTTGAAACGGTATAAATAGACCCGCGCGGCAGTCGTCAAGAGTGACACTTGACAAACTTCTTAATTGAGTGTAAAATAATAACAGTCTACTTCGCTAAATAAAAATTTAGCGAAGTAGGGGGGCTGAAAAAATAAAAAAAGGAGTATAAGAAAATGCCTGCCACTAAGAGGTTTCATGATTGTCCGCAAATACTTAAGGATTTCTTATACTATATGCTTACAATACGCGGACGCTCTTTAAAAACTGTTGACGCTTACCATACCGACTTGAGGATTTTCCTAAGATATATGAAGTCTGTCAAGACGGATATATCGTCTGATTTAGATTTTCATGAAATCGATATTTCGGATATCGATATTGATCTTATCAGGCAAATCACGTTATCGGATGTATATGGCTTTTTAAACTATACAATGTCGGAACGTGAAAATAACTCCAAAACGCGTTCACGTAAAGTAAGCTGTATCCGTTCGTTTTTTAAATATCTAACGGCGAAAGCCGGTTTGCTCAGTGAAAATCCGGTTAAAGACCTTGAGACGCCCTCGCTTAAAAAATTAATGCCGAAATACTTAACCCTTGAAGAAAGCATCGCGCTGATATCAGGCGTCGATACCGCGCATAAAGAGCGCGATTACTGCATCATAACATTTTTCTTAAACTGCGGTATGCGCCTTTCGGAGCTTGTTGGAATCAATATAAGCGATATCCGCGACAATACCGTCAAGCTGCTTGGCAAAGGAAACAAAGAGCGCATCGTTTACTTAAACGAATCCTGCGTTTATGCCTTGGAACAGTATCTAAAAATAAGAAAACAGCCTGTAAAGGCCACTGAAAAAGACGCGTTATTCCTTTCACGGCGCGGTACACGGCTTACAGCGCGCAGAGTTGAGCAGATTGTCGAGGAATGCCTAAAGCATTCAGGATTATCCTGTAAAGGCTATTCCCCTCACAAGCTTAGGCATACGGCCGCGACGCTGATGTACCAGCATGGCGGCGTTGATATCAGGGTGCTCAAAGAGGTATTGGGACACGCAAATCTCGCTACTACCGAAATATACACACATGTATCCGACAAGCAAATTGAAAAGGCCGCAAAAGCGTCTCCGCTCTCAAAGATTATAATAAATAAATAGATGGGTTTATGCTACTATTTTCTATAAATCTATTGACAATGACAGTATAATACACTAAACTAATATAGGTGTATTATTTTTAAGGACGTATGTGAAAGATGATAAATAAACAGAGAGTCCGCAGAATTAAAAATCTAATTTACGCTTTTATGATTCTCCTCCTGCTTTTGCCGGCTATATTAATGTTTGTGCTCGGCCGGCAGATTCTTGACACAAACAGGGAGATTATAAAGCTGCTCGACAGTGCTCAGACGCCGCTATCTCAAAACTCTGCGCCCTTATCCGCGCCTGAAAATACACAGGATACTCCCGGCGGCGGATATGTGATAGACCCTGATGGAACAAGCATCTCCGATAGCGACGGCTCTTTGACGGACAACCCCCCTGCCGGAGAATCCACGGGTTTATCCGATAACGGTGCGGATTCCTCCGATACTGAAGCGGCAGGCGGCGGCGCTCCCCTTTCTGGCGTAACGCAAATCGCCGGAGGCGCTTCTGAAATTCCGGAAGGATCGCTTTCCAATAACAAATCCCCGGGAACTCTAGTAAACGACTCAAACATAAGCGGCAGCTCCGGCGGAGATTCAGGCTCCGATACGGATGATATAAATCCGGATACCGGTATAGGTGTCAACAACAACCCCAAAACCGGGCGGTAATGGGGCGTTTTCATACTATATGAACGATAAAAAAACAGATTGGGAGGTTGTGTTGTATGGGCTTGAAAGACGATTTCCTTGAAGCGCTCAACAGCGTGAAAAGAGATCTATTCAACGGTTCAAATGGCACAAAACCGGAAAACATAGAAAACGACGAAGAAAATAGTGATTTCGGTATCGCGAAGCCGCTTGACTCGGCGGTTTCGCCTATCCAAAGCGCTACGGGCGACGATACCTATGACGCTCCATATATCGAGCCTTTTCCGGAAGATGAGGTTCCTCCCGCTCCTGCCGACGACCATGCGGTCATGAATTCGTTTATTCAGGCAAGTTCCGTGATAGACGACACGGACGATGCGGACGAAACCGGCGATATACAGCCTGATCATAACTTTTTCGCGGCCTCCTCCCCGGTTCAGGCTATCGGCGAGGACGATGATGATGATAATATTTCCGCCTCAATCGACGAAACACAGGACGATGCGTCCATTGCGGCAAGTAAGGGCAAGGTTCCGGCGGCGTCCGCATATGGCAGCAGGGTTTATGATTTTGACCGCACAGACCTTTATAGCGACGACAAAACGATTATTTCAAAAAATACGGTTATCCGCGGCGCTCTTCAAACCGATGACTCCGTGCGCTTACTAGGACAGGTTCTGGGCGATATTGACTGCAAATCAAATATTGTTATTGCCGGAAAGGTACGCGGGAATACCTCGGCGGCAAACGCTTATGTCATGGACGCGCAGATTGACGGCAGCCTACAATGCGACGATGTAATCAGCATAAGCAGCGATGCGTGGATTACAGGCGACGTACGCGCTCAGCAGGCTGAAATAGACGGCAAAATCAAAGGCAACCTCGACATACGCCACGCCTTGTCTATCGGAAGCACAACCACGATTATCGGCGATATTTCCACCGATGAGCTTGAGGTCAAGCGCGGGGCGTTTATTAACGGCCATATAGCAATGTACACGCCCTCACGCGACGTACTTGATAAGTTTGACCATTTTGAAGAATAGTTAAAGCGTACCTGCGTATATTTTATCTTCGAGCCCCCCATACTCTTTTTGGGTTAGGGGGCGTTTTTGTTGTTATCATCATATATCATCCGTTCAGTATTGACATTACTTTCTGTTATTAGTGTATTTATTACATCAATAATTTACAATCCTATTATATCGGATAGTACACAAAGTAACAGCGTTTTATTGCAAGAAAATGAACTTCCTGTCACTCGTTCAGGAAACACTGCGATAAATGCGCTAATATACCGCACGAATTCAGTGTTTGAGTTGAGTAAGGCATATGAGCTTTACACGTCTGAATCGAGTAAAGACATTACCTTTTCAATGCAAACAATCAATGAAACCGATTATTTCTTTACGCTGAGGTCAAAATTGCTTTCAGGCGAACGGGTCGATTTGTTTACCTTTTCCCACAGAAGCGAATTTGATTCCTTGCGGGAATATATAAAAGATTTAAGCGGTAATGAATGGGCGCATAATGCTTACGGCGCATCGGCCGGCATAACCGCAAACGAGGAAGGCGCGATTCTTGGCGTCCCCTATTCTTTGGAAACGGTAGGCTTCATCATAAATCAGGATATTTTCGACTACGCCGAAATACCTATGCTGGAAATCCGCAGCCTTGACGATTTGACGAATGCTTTTTTAAAATTAAACGAAAAAATTATTTCCGGGGAATTATCTGAAATATTTCCTGAGCTTGAGGCGATTACGGAGTTCCCCGCGCTTGATAAAAATTTTCTGGAAAGATGTTTTTCCGATATTATTTTAAGCGGAACATTCAAATCTGCGGGCGACGCTGCGTTTATGCCGTCGCTGTCCATCGCGGAGACGCAATCGGGAGAAGAAATTCTAAAACTGATGATGCGTTTTTCATCCTCAAGAAACGACTGGGGGCGCTCGATGGGCGTCACGAACAATATGCAGCTTGAGAGTTTTTCAAACGGCAGGGTCGCTGTGATTTTGCAAAATACCGGCTCTTACAACCGGATACTTGATTTAAACCCTTCAATGAAAGGCCGCGTATCGCTTATACCGGTTCCGCTGATTGATTTTGAAACGCCTGCCGTCTACACCGGCGCGCCGTTTTACTGGGCGGTGAACGCGAGCTCCGGCGAAAAAGAGGCCGACGGGGCCGTGGATTTTCTGAAATGGCTCTATACCTCGGACAGCGGAGCCGCTTATTTTTCCGGGGAAATAAAAGAGTTATCTCCGTTTTTATATTCCGCTCACGATACGGGCATTGTTTTGCACAGGCAAATACTAAGCTATATTCGCGCCGATATGTGCTTGCCGCAAATACACAACGGACTGCCCGGGGGCTGGGCGAGAAATGTACTGTCGGTAAATATCCAAAATTATATTACAGAACGTGATACCACCTGGCAGGATGTTATCGCAAGCTGCGAAGCCGGTTGGAATGCGGATTAAGCGGGAAGCTTATCAAAATCATATCCTTGCTCGCGCAAAGCCGGTATGGCAAGCCTTACGGCTTGGGGGGTCGTTTTCGGCAAGGGGCTGTCGTGCATCAGGATAATCACACGCTGCCGGTCCTTTGTATTTTTTATGATTCTGTCAAGCAGGGTTTCCGCGGGGTATACGGTTTTTGTGGAATCTCCGGTGTCAATGTCCCAATCGTAATATGTGTACCCCCTGCGCGTGATTTCCGCGATGATCTGCTTTATCATTGCGGGACTTGCGTTCACAGTACCGCTGCCGCCGGGAAACCGCAATATATTCGGCCTGTAGCCTGTCGAATCAATAATATAATCATTGATTTGATTTAAATCGTCAAGATAATCGTCCAAAGAGCGGTAAACCTTATTAAAATCGTGCATATAGGTGTGTAGCCCGATTTCATGTCCCTCCTTCAGCATCCTTTTAAGAATGGCCGGGACGTCGACGCTGTCCGCACATTGCGCGCAAACAAAAAATGTGGCCTTGACGTTATGCTCCAAAAGCACGTCAAGGATGTTTTCCGTGTTTTTGCTGGGTCCGTCGTCAAAAGTAAAATATACCGTTTTTTGCCCCGGAGCTAATGGCTCCGCGGTCTTTTCCGCATATAATGACGGATATTTATCCTCCACTGCATCCGCCTTATACGCGCGAACGGTCTTTGTGCCCAAGCTTGTGAGCGAAACCACAAGCATGGCGGCGATGATATAAATTGCCGTAAGCTCGCATTTTTGCCATAAATTCATGCTCTCTCCCCTTCCCTTACCAATCATTATTCCGCTTGTGCGCTTTTTATTACCGCAAACCATTTGCATGAACGCGCAAAAAATGTTATGATGTCATAGGATGTGAATCAGGAAGGAAAAAGGTGGGCCGGATGATTGAAATTGCTGTTTTAGGTCATGGGGTCGTCGGCTCCGGCGTCGCGGAGCTGCTTTTAAAAAACGCCTCGGGTATCGCAAGGCGTGCCAAAACTGAAATCAACGTTAAATATATCCTTGATATAAGGGATTTTCCGGATTGCCCGTACAAGGATAAATTTACAAAAGATTTTGACGTAATCGTAAAGGACGCGGACGTCAAAGTCATCGTTGAGGTCATGGGCGGAGTGCATCCCGCTTACGACTATATAATGCAGGGCCTCCGCGCCGGTAAAAGCGCCGTTACGTCCAATAAGGAGCTGGTTGCCGAAAAGGGCGCGGAGCTCTTAAAGACTGCGAAAGAAAACGGCGTAAACTTTTTGTTCGAGGCGAGCGTCGGCGGCGGGATTCCGATAATAAGGCCGCTGCACCAATGTCTTGCCGCAAATGAAATCGATGAAATTGCAGGTATCTTAAACGGTACGACAAATTTCATCCTGACAAAAATGATAAAAGAAAGTATGCCCTTTGACGACGCCTTGAAAATGGCGCAGGAACTTGGTTACGCCGAAGCCGATCCGACCGCGGACGTCGACGGGCATGATTCGTGCCGCAAGATATGCATCTTGGCGTCGCTCGCGTTCGGCTCCCACGTTTACCCGGAGCTTGTCCACACCGAAGGAATCAGGAATATTACGCTTGACGATGTGTTATACGCCGGGAATTCAGGCTGCGTTGTCAAGCTCATCGGTCAGGCGCACCGCACGGGCGACGGCAAAATCTTCGTGCGCGTAGGCCCCGCCCTAGTACCCCACGAAAGCCAGCTTTCAAGCGTGGACGACGTGTTTAACGCAATACTGGTCCGCGGGGATTCAACGGGAGACGTTGTCTTTTACGGCAAAGGGGCCGGAAAGTTTCCCACTGCCTCGGCCGTTGTGGGCGACGTAATAGACTGCATCAACGCAAGAGGGAATATCGATAGCCTGTACTGGACCGATAGCGGTAAAGACAACGTCGCGTACGCAAAATCCGAATCTGTTGTTATGTACATAAGGTGCGCCATTAATCGGGACGTAAGCGCCGAAAAAATAAATGATAAGTTTGGCGGCGTCACTTTCCTGTCGCATGACGGGCAAAGACCCGGGGAAGCTGCGTTTTTAACCGCGAAAATGCCGGAGTGTGAAATCGATGAGCTCGCCGAGGGCTTAAGCCTGCTTTCGAAAATACGCGTACTTGAATCTGAATAAATAATTGGGAGAATCTTTTTATGGCATTAATCATACAGAAATTCGGCGGAAGCTCACTTGCCGACGCCGAAAAGCTAAGGCGCGTCGCGAAGCGTGTCGTCGCGCAAAAATCACAGGGCAACGACGTAGTCGCCGTCGTTTCGGCGCAGGGCGATTTTACCGACGAGCTCATCGCGAAGGCAAAGGAGCTTACCGATATCCCACCTAAGCGGGAGCTTGATTTTGTTATGTCCGCCGGTGAGCAAATCAGCGCAGGGCTGCTTGCTATGACGCTTAAAAATATGGGCTTCGGAGCCGTCGCGCTGACAGGCTGGCAATCCGGATTTTTGACCGATTCCAACCACGGCAGGGCAAGGATCAGGCGGCTTGACACCGACAGAATCGAGCTTGAGCTTTCAAAAGGTAATATTGTGATTGTCACAGGCTTTCAGGGGATCAACCGGTACGACGACATCACGACGCTTGGACGCGGCGGCTCCGACACAAGCGCGGTCGCGATCGCAGCGGCGTTACACGCCGACAAGTGTCAGATCTTTACAGACGTTGACGGCGTCTATACCGCCGACCCCAGAATCGTCATGAACGCGCAAAAGCTAAAGGCCATCTCGTATGATGAAATGCTGGAGCTTGCAACGCTTGGCGCACAGGTTTTACATAACCGCTCCGTTGAGATGGCGAAAAAATATAACGTACCGCTGGAGGTGCTCTCCAGTATCGAGTGTCAACCCGGCACAATCGTGAAAGAGGTGGCGAAATTGGAAAAAATGCTGATAAAGGGTATAGCAAAGGACGACAATGTCGCAAGGATTTCAATTGTCGGCGTACAGGACGTCCCCGGTATTGCTTTTAAGGTTTTCTCGCTGCTTGCGAAAATCAATGTAAACATCGATATTATTTTGCAGTCCATAGGCCGCGACAATACAAAGGACATAACCTTTACAACCGCTTTGCCCGATATGCGTACGTCTATGGACATCCTAAACGAAAACAAAGACTTAATCGGCTTTACAAGGATCGCCGCCGATGATAATATCTCAAAGGTCTCGGTTGTCGGCGCCGGTATGGAAAGCAATCCCGGCGTCGCGTCAAAAGTGTTTGAAGCCTTGTTTGAGGCAGGTATTAATATCCACATGATTTCTACCAGCGAAATCAAAATCTCCGTTTTGATTGACAAGGAGATGGGCTCAAAAGCCGTAAACGCGATTCACGATATTTTTGAGGAATAGGGTAGTTTAAATGGTCATTAAGCCAAAAATACGGGGATTCATTTGTACAACGGCACATCCTTTGGGATGCGCTGAAAACGTAAAAATCCAAGTTGAATACGCAAAAGCGAATCCGATTAAAGGGGCGCCGAAACGCGTTCTTGTAATCGGCTCTTCCACGGGATACGGTCTTGCCTGCAGGATTGCCGCGGCATTTTGTTGCGAAGCCGACACGATAGGCGTATTTTTTGAGCGCGAAGCGTCAAGCAACCGCACGGCGACAGCCGGCTGGTACAACAACCGCGAATTCGAGCGGCTCGCAAAGGACTCAGGGCGCATTGCCGAAAGCATCAACGGCGATGCGTTTGCCGACGATGTAAAGCAGGAAACGATCCGTCTGATAAAAGGCAAGCTGCCCGGCGGGAAAGTTGATTTAATCATCTACAGCCTTGCCGCGCCGAAACGGCGCGACCCGGTTACCGGCGGGGTTTATTCCTCGGTGATAAAGCCGATAGGAGATGCATACAAAAGCAAGACGGTTGATTTCCACACAGGCATAATTCACGACGTGACGATTGAGCCTGCGGCTCAAGACGAAATCGCCGGGACCGTTAAAGTCATGGGCGGCGAAGACTGGCTTTTGTGGATAAAGGCCATGACCAGCGCCGGAGTAATCGAACAAAACGCCGTCACCGCCGCGTTTTCTTACATCGGACCCTCTCTTACCTTCCCCGTCTACAAGAACGGCACTATCGGCACGGCTAAAGAGGATTTAGAGGAAAAAGCAAAGCAGATCACTTCCCTGCTTTCCACGCAAGGCGGCAAAGCTTTTGTAGCGGTGAACAAGGCGCTTGTGACCCAGGCGTCGTCCGCAATCCCCGTTGTGCCGCTTTATATCTCAATTCTTTACAAGCTGATGAAGAAAAACGGCACGCATGAGGATTGCATCCGGCAGATGGCGCGTATGTTTAAAGACAGGCTTTACGCGGGTGAAATCCCGGTGGACGAGGCCGGGCGCATCCGTATGGACGACTGGGAAATGCAGCCCGCGCTTCAAGAAGAAGTCGGCAGGATATGGGGCGAAGTAACGAATGAAACGGTCGGCGAATTAACCGATATTGACGGTTACCGCGACGATTTCATGCGGCTTTTCGGGTTTGGGTTCCCGGATATTGATTACGACGCAGACGTAAAAATCATTTAAGTATTGACAAAAGCCAAAAAAAAATTTATCATAGTTGTTGTGGCGAAATAACGCTGCAATTCGCGGGCGTAGTTTAGTGGCAAAACAGTAGCTTCCCAAGCTACGGTTGTGAGTTCGATTCTCATCGCCCGCTCCAGCGGCGAGCCGCCGCGATGACGCGTTCTCATGTTTGTGAGGGCGCGTTTTTTGCGCTTGCGGTTTTGCTAATACTAATTCCAAGTAAAAACCTGTTCCTGGCAAATGAATTGCCAGGGGTTTTTGCTTGGAAGAGCGCCTGTTTCTCACCTTTTTTTCAAAAGGTAACCGAAACAGATGCGCGATACCAATTCCATATTAAAATATGGAATTGGTATAAATACCCTTGATTTTGCAAATTGTATTTGCTATAATTAAACCACTTTAAAATGCACACGTATTTTAGGTTTGGACTATATAATGTTTTTAGAATTTTGCCGAAAGGAAGTTTATGTAGTTAAATGTTTAAGGAAAAACTACGTGAGATCCGCAAAAAACAAAAGATGACTCAGGACGACGTCGCGGAACACCTCGGCATATTACGGCAAAGCTACAGCGCATACGAACGCGGAATATCCGTGCCCGACACGTATCAGCTTAAAAAACTCGCCGATTTTTTCAAGGTTCCCACGGATTATTTTTTTGGCGGCGTAAATCCGGGTCTTCCAACGGCGCAAAACGATCAGGAAAAGCAGATTCTCATGCTTTTTCGCCGCGCCGAAAAGATTCCCTCAGCGCAGCGCGAGAAGCTGATAAAAGGCTTTGAAGACAATATCGACTTATTTCTTGAAGTGATAAACGCCCAATAATGAACGTAGCACAGCGCGAAGTGCGCCAAAACACTAGGAGGGAATCAAATGTCGGATAGAATCAGCCCGCTTTTAGGCGACAGCACCGACCGCCAGCTTGAAATGATGCAGCGCTGGCAGGACAGTATACAGCAGACACAGCAAATGCAGCGGCGCCCGAATGAGATAAAGGGCGACGCCGACGCGGATATCCGTGATAAGATAAGGCGCGGCGAAATTGAATGCCCTACATGCCGCGACCGTCAGTATGTTGACCAATCGGACGACGCTGGCGTTTCTTTTCAAACGCCGACAAGTATCTCCCCCGGCCAGTCGGCGGCGGCTGTGTCAGCGCATGAGCGCGAGCATGTTATGCGAAACGCGGCGAAGGCTGAAGCCGAAGACCGCGAGGTAACGCACAGCTCGGTTGCGATTTTCTATGACACCTGCCCCGATTGCGGGCGTCAATACGCGTCGGGAGGGCTGACAACCACCAGAACGCAGGCGCGTCCCGACAAACAGGAGCAAAACTTCAACCCGTTCGCCATGCTGGATAAGACGATTTAACGATTCATAAATAAACCGGCTGCAACTGTTTTCCTTGAAGCGCAAGGGCGATGGCCTCGGGGATTTTTGAAAAATCCGCGACGACCGAGCGCGGCTTGCTGTCGGGGCTATCCTGCTTCATCGGTACAAAATACACGTTGCGGCAGGTTAAAAGCCCGCCAATATTTTTAGACGAGGCGCCCAGCGCGTCGTTTGTGGAAACCGCTATCAGCAGCGGTTTTTCATTTCTAAGATGCGCCTTTGCCGCCATTGTTACGCTGGTATCTGTGATGCCACAGTTGAGCTTGCCGAGCGTGTTTCCGGTACATGGCGCTATTACCAGAACATCAAACAGGTCATACGGGCCGATCGGCTCCGCCTGCGTTATGGTGTGGATAACCGTATTGCCTGTTATTTGCTTAAGGCTCTCCGCGAAATCAGCGGCCTTGCCGAACCGCGTGTCGGTTTCATATGCAAATTCGGAAAATATCGGGGTTATGTCGTAACCGTTTTCCACAAGCTGCTTCATAATGGGGATTACGTTGTCAAACGTACAAAATGAGCCTGTAAGCGCAAACCCGGCCTTTAAGCGTACATCCATTATGCGATCCCCCTTTCGGTCAAAATATTCATGATGGTTGACAGGATGATCTCCCCCGCTGTATACGGGGCCACCTTCCCCGGCAGAGAAAGCGCCCAGATCGTTTTAATTCCGAGGGTTTTGGCGATTTCAAAATCAACGCCGCCGGGCTTTGAAGCAAGGTCTATCACAAGGCAGCGGCGCGGAAGGATCGAGAGCTTTTCCTCCCCCAAGATCGTGACGGGGACGGTGTTAAACAGGCAATCCACATCGCATAAGTAGTGGCTAAGCTCATTGATGCTCACCGCCTCGCAGCCGTTTATTTTTGCCCACGCAAGGTCGCTGTGGCTTCTCGCGGCAACCCTGACTTTCGCTCCGAACGCGATTAGCAGGCGCGCCAGAACCTTTGCGATGCGCCCGTATCCGATGATTATGCATGAGCTTCCGAAAATCGTTACAGGAAGCTCATGCAACGCTATTTCAATCGCACCTTCGGCTGTCGGTGTAGCGTTAGCGATAATGCCATTAAAATAAGGCGCAAGGATTCTGCAATCCTGCGCCTTATATCTGTACTGTATTGAGGCTGTATAAATATTATGGTTTTGCGTCCTCCGGGACATCACTGCTTTTCAGAATCGCCGCCCAATCTCTTTTGCCGTATAGGAAACGCTGTATCACAACTGTTTTCTGTGTTTCGCGCACCACATAAAATGCAAGATAATTGCGAACAGGCAAAACGCGAATACCTTTGCTTGCCAAGTATTCGTCATTTACAAGCGGATGCCGATGCGGCATTTCTTCTAAAGAACCGATTGCGTCCTCCGCTTCGTCCAATAAATGGTCGGCGGCAATTGGGTTGTGCAGTTTTTCCTCAATATACTGCGCGGCTCCAAGGACGTCACGCTTTGCGGACTCTGCTGAAATAACTGAATATGTCATTTTCTCAATTCCTTGCGAATTTCAGTCATAGCTTCACGAAAAGGTTGAACCCGGCCGGCCTTTTCATCCTCCAGTCCCTCATCAATGAGGCGGTATAGCTCGTACTTTCCGCATAGTCTTTCATAGGCTTCTATGCTCAAAACGGCAAGGTCGCCCTTTCCGTTTTTGGTAATAAATACAGGCTCGGAATATTCATGGCAAAAAGATGATATTTCGTTATAGTTATTCCGCAAGTCTGCGCTGGGCCTGATTGTCGGCATAAAAACACCTCCGTAAATATTATACACATATTATATCAAAAGATTACTATAAAATCAATGCCAAACTAAAGTACAAAAGTAAATTCCTCCCCCGCCTTTATCGGACAAGATTGCACAATACACCATACTTGTAAAATATTTATACTATTTTACAGCTTGTTATGGTAGTTTCATACCAGATTTTTACGCCTTTTGTTTCATACCGGATTTCAACTGAAAACGGAATATCATTGAATTTGATTTCAATGTGGTCGTTATAAACGGTAAGCCGTTCCAATAGCCGCTTGAATGTGTCTTCCGAGTGCTCCAACATCGAAAATGACTCTAATGTGGACTTTATCGCATCTGTCTGCTCCTGAAGTGTATAAAGGGATGTATTGCAATCAGACAGCTGCTTTTCCGTTGCGTTAATTTCCGCACTGTACTTCTCGACCATAGATTTTATCTCGTCCATGCCGAGGATGCCATTGGCGTAAAGGTCAATCACTTTATCCTTCTTTTCCTGCAATGATTCAACTTTACGTTTCAATGATGCGGTGTCAATACTTTGATATATCGTTTGCGCCTGCCTGATTGTGTCCATCACATCTGAAAAAATATTATCGCTGTTTTTTGCTATAAAATTAATAACGTATTCCATGCAATAAACCAAAGTTTTATAGTTTACATTGATATTATCGCATCCAATATTATTGCCATATTGGTCTGTTTTTGGGGAGCCATGCCTTGACTGGCTGTTGCAAACCAAATATCTGTACACTCCATATTTCCGCTGATTGGTCTTTTGAACGAATCTGTTTCCGCAGTATCCACACTTTATCTTTCCGCTGCACCAATACCGGTTGGAATACCTTTGCACAATCTCCTGTGAAGGCGAACGCCTTTGCAGCTCAATTTGTGCTTTTTCCCATGTGTCCCGGTCAACAATGGCTGGATGATGGTCTTTTATAAATACCTTATCCTCGCCTCCTGAATTCTTGATTTTTCGGTGGTCAAGATAATTTGGCGTGTATTCCTTTTTTTGAAGCAAATCGCCGCAATATTTTTCGTTTCGAATAATATTTAGAATGTTTACGGATGACCACTCTTTTTTCTTTTTGCTTTGATAACCTTCTTCGCGCAGTTCCCTAGCGATGATATGTGTACCCTTGCCCTCGGTCAAAAATTTATGGTAAATAAGACGTACAACCTTTGCTTCATCATCATTGATGGATAACTGTCCCCTATTCAGATGAAAACCATATACGCCGTTTCCAAAAACAACGCCCTGTTCCATACGCCGTTTCTGGCCCCATTTTACACGCTCGGAGGTTTTGCGTACTTCCTCCTGCGCGATTGAGGACATGATTGTCAACCGCAGCTCTGCGTCCGCATCCAGTGTATTAATGCTGTCGTTGATAAAGATTACGCCGACGCCGATGGATTTCAGTTGACGGGTATATTGCAGGCTGTCAACAGTGTTGCGGGCAAAACGGCTGATTTCCTTGGTCAATATTAAGTCGATTTTTTTATCTTCTGCATCCCGTATCATCCGCATAAATTCCGGGCGTTTCTTGGCCTGTGTTCCGCTGATGCCTTCATCGGCGTAAATACCAATCAGTTTCCAGTCTTTATTTCCTTTGATATAATCATTGAAATATGATTTTTGGCTTTGCAAGCTGTTTGTCTGGTCTTCCGCATCTGTTGATACGCGGCAGTAAGCAGCGACTTTTAACATTTCACAACACCTCATGCTGTATAATTAAATTGATTTTAACACAGTAAAAAATAAGACGCAAGCTTTTCAGCCTGCGTCAACTTCAAAATATTTTTTGTCCTTTTCGTTTTGGATTCTGACGGCCTCCATAAAAACGAGGTCGGTGAGCAATCCTTTTTTATGTAATGTCTCGATTGCGCCGATTTTTATGTGGTGTTCAAACCGGCCTTGCTGGTTAGGTGTTAGTACAACTTCTGGCATTGCCCACGCCCTCCTTCCTCTTATGGTATGTAGTACGTTTTGTCCGATATTACCGCAGCTTTTCATGATAAATCCTATGTACAGCTTCTAGCTTAATTGTTGCTTGCATAGATAATATATCATTATGGCTAAAGGATAGGCTGCCTGCCCAAGTGGGTCGTTGATGGAGTTCAGCGCAGCTTTTTCAGAGGTATGCTGATGAATCGTCTTTGACCGACTTTTTTATTCTTGCCCTCTCCATCCAGCGTCAGGAATAATTTGCAGGCGGAGTCAAGGCAAAAATGCGTCTCATGCAAGCGGCCGTGGACACCCAAGTCAACTCTGCGGAAATCGGCCAGCCATACCCTAACGGCTGGATATGCCGGTCGCCCGTGAAATATGAGGGCATGTCGTTGGTGATATGTGTACCCAAGCGGTCTAAACGTTGCTCATTTACTGTGTCTGCGGATATTAGGTTGCATCGGATAATGTGCGCAAGGTATTCTGGTGCACGTCGGCAATCTGGGTTTATCAGAAACTTCGGATTTAGAGAAAACCAATCAATGGTTTCTAATTCCGTGATTGGCACGGTGTACAATTCGCTTTCGGTGCCGTCCGTCAGCAGACAGCAAAAGCGGACATGGTGTTGAGCAACACCTTCAGATTTCATTATTACGTTGCCATGGACAATGGGGCAAAAATTTGCCACGTTCTTATCTCCCCAAACAAACCCTGTGTCGTTTGCGAAGCTTGCCTCGGGTGTTAGGTTAATGCCTTTCACAGCATCAGTCATTGCGTCCACCGCCTTTTCTCTGGCCATTGCCATCCAACTGCCGGAAAATCGCGGGGATGGCATTTTCAACGGCGATGTTAGCAGATTTTACAGCCAAACTTCCCCAATCGCCGTATTTCTTATTACCCTTCTCTTTGTTTTTTTGCCCTTCTTCTTTTTCTTTCCCCCCTTCTTCCAAAAGCCGTCTTTCATGAGCTTTTTTCGTTGCCTTTTCAGCTCACTCCTGTTATGTAGTGACCTCCAGTCAAGCACAAAAAACTGGAAATCACCATATTTAGTTTTAGTCCCATGCCGAGGGCACATGGAAAGAGCTTCAGACGAAACAGTATCGGGCATT
The DNA here is from genome assembly GCA_009777635.1 of Oscillospiraceae bacterium. Lineage (GTDB taxonomy): Bacteria > Bacillota > Clostridia > Oscillospirales > Ruminococcaceae > WRAV01. Next base: position 27,980 of record WRLK01000038.1, read on the forward strand.
GGCCACTCT
>WRLK01000039.1 GCA_009777635.1 Oscillospiraceae bacterium
TGTTCATTGACAACATCTTCCGTTATGTTCAGGCGGGAAGCGAGGTTTCGGCGCTTTTAGGGCGCATGCCAAGCGCCGTCGGATACCAGCCCACGCTCGCGACCGAGGTCGGCAGCTTACAGGAGCGTATCACGTCCACGCAGACGGGCTCAATCACCTCCGTTCAGGCGATTTACGTTCCAGCGGACGACTTTACCGACCCCGCCGCCGCGACGACGTTCGCCCATTTGGACGCGACGACGGTTTTGTCGCGCGCAATCGTCGAGCAGGGGATTTATCCCGCGGTCGACCCGCTTGAATCCTCATCGCGTATACTCGAAAAGGAAATACTCGGCGAGGAGCATTACAACGTCGCCCGCTCAGTGCAGAGCATTTTGCAGCGCTATAAAGACCTTCAGGATATCATCGCGATTTTAGGCATAGATGAATTGTCTGAAAACGACAAGCTAATCGTTGACCGCGCCCGTAAGGTGCAGAGGTTCCTTTCGCAGCCGTTCTTCGTGGCTGAAAAGTTCACGACCTTGCCGGGCAGGTATGTTCCTGTCGCAGAGACTGTCCGCGGATTCGGCGAGATTATAGACGGAAAACACGACGAGATACCTGAAAGCCTGTTCCTGAACGCGGGGACCATCGATGAAGTAACCGAGCGTTTTCAGAAAATGAATGGGTGACGTTATGGCGAAGAGTAAAATTCATTTGCGCGTCATAACGCCGGACAGAATCAAATTCGACAATGTAGCCGATATGGTGATTATGCGCACTACTACAGGCGATATGGGTATTTTGCCGGGCCATGCCCCGTATTCGGCCGCGCTTGATTACGGCGCACTCAGGATACTGGACTTGGAAGAGGGCTATGAATACAGAATCGCGGTATTTGGCGGGATTGCCGAAATTAAAGACGATGTGCTGACGGTCGTTGCAAACGCCGCGGAACGCCCTGAGGACATCGACCGCAGGCGCGCTGAAAAAGAGCGCGACAAGATGCAGCGGCACTTGCAGGAAAGCGCGGACAATTTAGACCTGCAAAAGGATCACGCAAGGCTCAGGCGTATGCTGGTGCGGCTTGAGGTCAGCTCATACCCGCTTATCAAAAAGCATGATAATAAGCCTGATACGGAAAAATAACCACTCCGCACTGTCGTGATACGCGCGATACGATGATTTAACCCTCTGCTTTTCAAGGCAGAGGGTTGCTTGTTTTGTTCCGCCGTTAATGCGGCTGTTGTTTATCTTGGCGGCCGGCGTGTTGCTGTTGCTGGTCTCGGTGGCTGGGGTGGTGGTGCTGATGGTGTATATGGTTTAATTTGTGGCCATGCTTCCTTGAGAAGATCATGATGACAGGCAGCAGGAACATCGCGACAAAACCGGCGGCATACCCGTTGTTGTACAAATTAAGGCCGCTGTTTAAGAACCCGATGTGCGTTGCGATGTTGAGATGTAAAAATCCCGCGATAACACCCCATATCCACCCGAAATCCCCGGCGATTGGGGCCAAGCCTGTGGAAAACAAAATCGCGATAACGTTTATAGGGTGCGAGGGGTCCCAACGGTTGACATAAGCTGAAATGACCGCGCCTATAAAAATAGGGATCACATTCTTTAGATGCTTGCCGAAGCTGCCGAAGCCTGCGATTGTTAAAACCCCGGCAATCGCGGGCCCGTTTAAGTCGGCGCCCAAAACAAGTATCAGCGTCGTGGAAAAAGCGCATAACGCACCGATATTGATATAGATGCTGTTATGGTATACAGCATAATAATCGGAGCTTAACGTGCCGGAGGTTTTGAAGATTTCAAAATATCCGCGCAGGTTTTCTTTTATGTCTCCTATGAAAAGGCCGCACAAAATCATAGCGATTGAAATCATATACAAAAATGCCGCCAAAATCTGGTTGTTTCCGCTGCTGAAAATCTCTTCCGTCGGAATCTCAATGCCGATGCTTTTTAAAAGCGAGATAATCACGGTGGAAATAAGCCCGCCTGCAAACCCCATGTTATATAGGTTGTATCCGCTGGTTGCCCTGATGGAGTTTTTGGAGATTACGGGAAAAATAAACCCGATAAAAAATCCGGTCAGAATACCGCACAAAATTCCTAACGGACGGCTTAAAACTCCAAGAAACGCTATTTCACTGACGGCGGGCGAAAGAGTTGCGACCAGCAGCGAGGCAAGCTCATAATTTGCAAACGGCTCTTTTTTGTATTTCGCATACATCCATACGCCGATTGTAAGCGGGATCATGTTAAAGAGGTTTTTGCCGAAAAAGGCAAACCCTACCGACAGCCATATTCCCATGATGACCGCGCCGTTTGGCTTGATCCTTGACAACATCAGCATCAATACGGCGGCGGTGCCGACGAACGCCGAATTTAACAAGGTCGCGCCGATTCCGCCAACCGCTATGTAATCCGTGAAAAGCACACTGCGCGAAACAAGGATTCTCATAAATCCTGAAAATATCTGCTGCGGCGTCTCGAAAGCAAACGCAAACAGGATAAATCCGGCGAAAATATAAAGCATAATTGCATATGGCGTGTATAGGTGAACATGCCGTGATAATTTTATTCCCATAAACCCCTCCAATGTTTTAAAAGTCGCCTAACAGAACAGTTAAGCGGCTTTATGAATCCTTTTATTTTAGTATATCACATGGTTATCTTGCTGTATAGTATGATTTTATTGGATTTGGAGATATTATTTAAAAACTGGTAAAAGGTAAAAAAACATGGATAAAATACAAACTGAAATCAATAAAAACAGAGAAATGTTCGAGCAGGCGTTTTATGTTCCGGAGAACAAGGACATCGTGTTCAGGGATTTTAATTTTTCAGGCAAAGCGGCGTTTATCGTCTACATCGACGGTATGGCGAGCCAGGATAAAATCAGCGATTTTATCCTGCGCCCGCTTCTTAACATGAGCAACTCGGGATATAACCTTAATAATATACTGCAAATCAGCAGCGCCGAGACCGAAACCGATTCCCAGAAAGCCGTAAAGGCGCTGCTTACCGGCGATTGCGTTTTATGCGTTGACGGCGATGATTTCGTCTATATATGTGAAACGAAGGGCTTCGATAAGCGCGGCGTCGATAAGCCGCAGGTTGAAAACTCCATTTTAGGCGCTCAGGAAGCGTTTACCGAAAACTTAAGGACGAATACGGCGCTGGTCCGCAGGATTATCAAAAACCAAGGCTTAATGTCCGAGTCGTTGACGCTGGGCCGCATGAACAACCTTTCCTGCTGTGTCATGTACGTAAACGGCATCGCGAACACCGATACGGTAAACGAGGTAAAGCGGCGCCTAAACGGGATTGAAACCGATTTTATCCAAAACGGCGGGATGGTCGAGCAATTTATCGAGGACACGGGGTTTTCTCTGTTTCAAACCATACTCACGACGGAGCGGCCCGACAATACCGCGGCTCTTTTGATGCAGGGGCGTATTGCCGTCATCGTTGACGGAAGCCCGCGCGTCATCATCGCGCCCGTTACGTTGTTCAATATCCTAAAAACAAGTGAGGAAAGCGCGCTTCGCGCACCGTATGCCTCCACCGTGCGCGCCATACGTATGCTCGCGGTTTTCGTGTCGCTGTTCACGCCATCGCTATATCTTGCGGCAACGACGTTTCATCCTGAGATGCTGCCGGCCAGCCTGTTGGTATCGATCGCGAAATCCCGGCTTAGTATCCCGTACCCCGCGCTGCTTGAGCTGATTTTGATGGAGGCGGCGTTTGAAATGATAAGGGAAGCGGGGCAGCGGATACCCGGGGCGATTGGCGGCACGGTCGGGATTGTCGGTGGCCTGATACTCGGTGAAGCCGCAATTTCGGCGGGGCTTGTAAGCCGCGGGTGTGTCGTTATCATCGCGCTGACTTCACTGGGTAATTTTGCGATACCGCAGTACCAGACGGCGTTTGCTGCGCGCATGATGCGTATTATATTCCTCATATCTGCGGGATTTTTCGGGTTTTTCGGCATCGCCGCAGCGTTTGTTTTATTGGTTGGATATTTATACTCGCTTAATTCCATCGGCTCGGATTTTATTGGCCCCGTTTTTTCCGGATCCGTTTCCATGTTTCCGAGAAGGCCCGTATACAGCCACGAAAACCGTCCGCGGGAATTAAATACCCAGCGCCCGAGATCGCAGCCCGAAGTATCAAGGAAATGGAAGATATGAACATGAATACAGGTTCTAAGCTCAGGCCATATGACGGGGCGGCCGTCGCCGGGTTTTTATCGGTTTCGGGGCTTTTCTTTACGGCCTCCGCCATGATAACGGAGCTTGCCGGCCCCGCCGCGTGGATATCCGTTATCATGGCGCATGGTTTCATGCTGATTGTGTTCCTTCTGAACGCAGCGTGTACACGGTGGCATAATGGCCGGGACATCATCGCAGTGACCACAAGCCTTATGGGGAAGCCCGTCGGATTTTTATACGGCTTAGCCCTCAGCCTTTACTTTTGTTTTTTTACAGGCGTATTTTTAAGGGAGAGCGCGGAAATCCTGAAAATATACGCATTGCCGCTAACTCCAATCTACGTGGTAGCCGGATTGCTCATACTCTGTGTTGTAACAATGAACCTTTTCGGCGGGCAATCCCTGATAAAAAGCGCGGGATTTTTCTTTATAACCGTCGTGTTTGTTATCGTCTTGATCCTGCTGCTTGGAGTAAACCGGTATAACCCGGATCATCTTTTCCCCGTGCTTGGCGGCGGCCTGGACGGTATCGCAATAAGCGGGCGGTACACGGCGTCTATGATCGGTTTTATACCGGCGCTCGCGCTGCTTGCCCCCGGGTTTCAAGGCAGCAGCGAGTACAAAAAAGCGGGCGTTACGGCGCTTATTGTATCGGCCCTTTTGTCAACCCTGTTTTATTTATGCCTTGTCATGACGTTTTCAGCTTCAGTCTCCGAGGAGATGGCAAGCGGGCTCATGGAGCTTGGAAAATCAATATACTACAATCATTTTTTTTACCGGTTTGAATCGTTTTTACTGTTTGCAATGATTTTTTCATCCGTCATGACCGCCGCGATCGGTTTATATATCGCAAGGAAAAGCGCGGGAATCATACTAAAGGTAGAATCCGCGAAAACGCTTACAGCCGTCTTGGCCGTTGTTATAGCGGCAGTAGTATTCTTTCCCGCAAACATGCTTGATTTTAAAAACCGGTACCTTTCGGCAATCTGGAATTACGGCGTTTTTTTTACCGCGGGCTCTCCGCTGATATTGTTCGCGGTAAGCGCGGTGAAGAGGGTGTTTAAAAATGAAATATAAACTTTTAGCCTGTGTGCTGTGTTTGATTTTATGTACCGGCTGCTGGGATAAAAGCGAGCTTGAAGACCAAATTTTCGTCGTCATGATGGGAATCGACAAGCACGATAGTGAAAACGTCAATGTAACAGTCGCGTTTCCTATGACGGGGGCAAGCGGCGGGGAAGACAAAATGGAGTATTCCGTGATGCGTGCAGCGGCGCCAAGCGTCGTCGAGGCGCTCAATCTGTTCAGTACAAAGCTGGCGGGGCCGCTGTCATACTTTTCAACAAAAACAATCGTCATATCCGAGGAGCTTGCGAAAGACGAAGCGTTGTTTCAGCGAGTGGTTTCGTCGTGGCGTTACGAGCAGATGCGAAACAACACAAACGTGATGATCTCATCCTGCAAGGCGTCCGACTTTATCGAAGCGCGGATGAAAGATCCCATTATCGACCTGCTGCATCAGGAGGACCTGATTCTTGAGCAGGCGAATTTTAGCGCGTATTACACGCCCGTTCAGTTTCTTGATCTGATTATCAATATGAAAACAGGAAAGCGCGACGGCGCCGCTATGTACGGCGGCGTTGCGGAAGAAGCAAAAGATAATGTAAAGGATGGATACTTGCCAGGCGAAATCCCAGTCGAGTCCGACAACAAAACACAGCTCGGAGGGCTCGCCATATTTTCCGGCGGGAAGATGGCGGGCGCATTAAGCTCCGGGGAAGCACAGACCTATGCCATGATGATAAAAAGCAGGACGCGCAAAATATTAACGCTGCCCGATCCACAAAACGCGGACGGCAGCGTTGTAGTCTCAATTTTGCCGAACAGTAAAAGCAAAATCCACGGGCACCTAAACGGAGGCTCGCCCGTGTTCGATATCACGGTAAATTTAAACTGTATCGTTGAAAACGTCACAAAAGACACGGACTATACGACAGATGAAAACCACGCGGTCCTCACGGAAGAAATCACGAAAATATGCACCGAAAACATGGAATCGCTTATGAAAAAGCTTCAGGAATTAAACGCCGATACTTTAAATCTGGGCGATAAGCTAACGCGCCATTTCAAAACGACGCAGGAATGGGAAGACTACAATTGGAATAAAATCTACAAGGACGCCGAAATCCGCATCCATGTAAACCTTGAGATCGATCGCGCAGGTATTGTAAAGGCATAACTCTATACACACTCCTTGGCTATTGAAATTTTATCCGCTTTATTATACAATAGTATTGCGGATGTATCAAGCGGGGGAGGTGCTAAATCTGATATTGATCGACGAGATGAACGAAATGCTAAAAGAAATTGCGGACGAAATACCGGAGCCGTTTTACGCGCATTTAAACGGCGGCGTGATTTTATCACCTAAAACTGTTTTGCACGATGACGACGTCGACGGTAGTCTGTTCACATTAGGGGAATACCACCACGACAATATGGGCAGGTATATCGTCCTTTACTACGGCTCGTTTCGCGAGACATGCGCGGGGATGTCAAGAAAAACACTTTACAGAAAGCTTAAAAAGACTCTGCTGCATGAGTTCACGCACCACATAGAATCACTCGCGGGCGAGCGCGGGCTTGAACGAAGGGACGCGATTGAGATTGCAAAATACCGTCGAAAAATGGGATTATAAGTCAAATTCCTTGATGAAATAATTATATAAAACGGTTGACATATTTTCGCGCTTATGCTATGATAAATCCGGAGGGTTTACATATGAGCAAAAGCATGTACAGCCTTATACTAATCGATGAAATCGTAAAATCCGTGGATAAGCTCGCGCACCAGCGCGGAACAAACCGATCGAACCTGATAAACCAGATATTAGCGGAGCACCTCTCGCTTAAAACGCCTGAAAAGCGCATAAGCGAGATTTTTGTCCATACCGGCGACAATCTTGACGAGGACACGCTTCAGGTTGTTCAGTGCACAAGCGGTACGCTTGTGGTAAAGGGTGCTGTGAATTTCAAATACAACCCGACAATCCGTTACCAGCTAAATCTTAACGCCGCGCCGCGCGCGTATACCGGGGAGTTAAAAATCTCCACAAGGACACAGAGCAAGTCGCTGATCTACCGGCTTAGCATGTTTTATGAGCTGTGGATGCAGATTGAAAAGGCGTGTCCCGCTGAAATCCGTAAGAATAAACCGAAATTTGAAGTAGGCGGCGGGAAATTTTCCCGTGAGATTACTGTTTCGCACCGTGGCGAAGGCATAGACCACGAGGCGCTTGGAAAAGCAATTGCCGATTATCTGCATCTGTTTGACAAGACGATGTCCATGTTTTTCGAGACAAAGGCGGGCGTAGATGTTGGCACATACAAGGAAATGCTCTTAATGTACGAAAAATTGATTCAGGACAGCGAGATTATGGTATAGTTATTGATTCTAGCCGCATACTAAAGCCATATAAGAAACCCATCTTCCATAACAAGAAATGCTGGCGCAGTGAAGAGGATGGGTTCTAATACCGTTAAGGAGCGTATTATGGCAAAGGCGGGTATGAAAAGGCCAAGCCCCAAGGAACCCCACGGCACCGAAAGCAATAAGAAGAATAAATTCCCCAAAAATGACGCGCCGCCCGTGCCTGAAATAAACGGCAAGGCGAAGCATGGAAAAGCAAAAGTTGACGAATAGACGAAGCGACAGCCCCTGATTATCCGGGGCTGCCGCTTTTTTCTATCGGTGCGTTAAGGCTTTAGACGTGATTTTGAAATTGGTTGACTGTAAAGCCGATAAGCTTAACACGATAAATCGAGTTCGGACATAAGCTCACATAGCCTGACAGTCCGGCGTTTATATCCGTTTATATATAATCGCTTTCATTTATTATTGTGTGGCGAAGTACAGCCCATAAATCTTCAAATATTTCGCCGGGGTCGCCGCATCCATCGACAATTAAGATATTCTCCTGCACTTTTAAAAGCTCAAACGTTTTAAAGTACTGCTCTTTCGTTACTTTTGCAAACTCTACATTTTCATATTTTTCTTCAGTCGCACGCTCAATCGCGCGTCTTTTCTCACACTCCAGAGGGGGGACGTCGATGAAAATTGTGACGTCGGCACGAAGCAGGCCGGACACCGCTCTGTTATATGCTAAAAGGTCGTTTAAATCCGAATCCGTGCTTTGGTATGCATAATTTGAAAAATAATACCGGTCGCATATGACATGGTTTCCAGCCATAAGCTGCGGCAGGATTTCCATTTTAACGTGCTCGTACCTATCAGCCGCATACAGCAGCGCTTCCGTTTCAGGCTGGACTAAAACGCTCCGCTTGCCGATTCCGCGGCATATCGATCCGGGCACGCTGTCGCTTGGCTCGCGCGTGACAAATACTTTTCGCTTGCCGGCGGGCGCGCACAACACTTGCAGCCTCTTGCGCAGGTTTTCAATCTGCGTGGATTTCCCGCTGCCGTCCAGACCTTCAAAAACAATAAACTTACCTTTTTTTCCCATATGTATATCCTTTCCCGTTGGCTTGTCTTTTTAAATCTCTACGCGATCGTGTGAACTGCATGTGAACTTAAGCCCACATTCGTTCACATTTATGTTTTTTCACATCATAACACAAAGCAATCCAAAAACCAAGTAACATTACCCGGCTAACCGAAATATATTATAATAATACAGCGGATATCGCTGTAAAGTATATTGTCTATACATGGATAAAGGGGAGTTTTAGATGGTAAACAGCGATGAATTATTAATTGTAATAGATGCGGGCCACGGCGGCTGGGATAACGGTGCAAGCTGGGAAGGCAGGCTTGAAAAGGACGATAACCTGCGTCTTGCTTTGGAGGTTGAGAAAGAGCTTAGAAGAAATAATATTCCTGTGCTTATGACGCGAGACTCCGACGTATACGTGTCGCTGACGGATAGGGTGAATATGGCAAATGAAGCGGGCGCGGATTTATTTGTTTCGCTTCACCGCAACTCATACATAGAGCATACGCCGACGACAAACGGCGTGGAAAACTATATTTATCTAACGGCGCCCGCCGAGACGACCGGCCTTGCGGCGCAGTTAGTGCTCGACAGCGTCGTGAGAGTGGGCGTACAAAGCAACCGCGGAGTAAGCCGCGGGAATTATTATGTCCTGCGCCGGACGGTGATGCCGGCAATGCTTTTGGAGATGGGATTTATCATCGACGAAAGGGATAACATGCTCTTCGATAAGCACCTGGAGGAATACGCAGCCGCCATCGTAAGAGGGATCATGCGGTACTTTAACCTTGAATACACACAAAGTCCCAACTGCTTGCCGCCCGAGCTTCCGGAATGCCCGCTGTGTCCGCCATGCCCTCCGGATACATTCAGGAGATGCAGAAGATGCCGCAGGATATTCTAACGAAAACTAACAATCAACGGGTATGATTTCCCCGCAGCAATCAAAGGCATAGCCTCCAAGAGCTTTGAGATTTTTTAAAAATTCCGCACTTTGAAGCGCCTTTATAAAATCTTGTATGTGGGATAGCTTTAAGAATTCCGCCGGAATCGCGAAATCATACTCCTCCTCGCCGACCGGGATAAAATCAAGCTCCATCGCTTTTGCGGCTGAGAATATCCCGAGCCCCGCGTCGGCGTCCGCGTTTTTTACGGCGGCGGCCACCGCCATGTGCGTTGCGGCCTCGCGCTCATATCCCGGTATATCGGCGAAAGGAATTCCCATCACTTTAAGCTTTGAGTCAAACAGCAGACGTGTACCGGCGCCTCGCTGGCGGTTGATATACCGGCACTTTGTTAAATCCTCAAGCCCCCCGATATTCAGGGGGTTTCCTTTTTGCACAATCAATCCCTGAACCCGGCCGACGCCCTTTATCAAAGCCATTTTTTTGCCGGTAAACAGCTTTTTGAGCACCGGGATATTGTACTCGCCGGTATCCTCGTCGAGCAAATGGACGGGAGCGATGTGCGATTCGCCGTTTTTAAGCGCAAGCAAGCCGCCCATGCTTCCCACATGTGTGCTTGATAAATACGAACCTGTTGAAAGCCTTGGCATTAGATCAGAGAGCACGTCAAGGATGAGATCATGGCTGCCGACGCTGACTACGGTGCGCTGCAAGTCGCTTAGCCTGCGGCAAAGCAGGACGTCCACGCTTACCCCTGAATGTACGCCCTCTTCGTCCTGCCCGATGATGCAGAAGCCGTCGGCCCGTACCAGTGACATCGCGGCGCCCGCGCCGCGCGCGAGAGGCGACGCCACAAGACGTCCGCCGACCTGCCCGATCTTGACGCGGACATACTCGCGGTGCTTCAGCGATGAAACCAGCTTGCGTGTAAGCGTTGCTTTAACGATAGGCATATCATGTGCGGGCGAGCGCGAAAGCCGTGACAAAACCGGCGCCGCAAAGGTTTCGTATGCAAGATACGCCGAAACAGGATACCCCGGAACGCCGATGACGGGCTTTCCGTTCACAACGGCGAGGATTACGGGCTTTCCCGGCTTAATGTTTACGCCGTGGACAACGACATTGCCAAGCTCCCTTAGAATTGACGCGGTGTAATCGTCGCGCCCGGCGCTAGTGCCCGCGATGATAAGCGCCATGTCAAAGCGCCCGGTTACGTCCTGTAAGGTGGATTTTAATCTTTCATATTCATCGGGGACAGGGGAAAAGCGCTCGGGTTCTCCGCCGCTATGGCGCACCAGCGCTTCAAGCATCCTCGAATTGGATTCAATAATCGAGCCCTCCACCATTTCTTCGCCGGGCTCAATCATTTCGGTGCCGGTAGGGATTACGGCAACGCTCGGTCGGATATACACCGAAAGCCTTGTAATACCGCCTGAAAGCAGCACGCCAATGTCGACCGGGCGTATTTGATGGCCGCCGGGGAGAATCATTTCACCTGAAACGATATCCTCGCCCACAGGACGGACATGCTGCCAGGGGGAAGCCGCGAAGCGTATTGTCACGGCGTTATCTTCAACAGTCTCCAGTATATCCTCCGCCATGATGACCGCGTCATATGGCGGGCGGATGGGGTCGCCCGTGTCAACCGCCACAAAATCAGGCTCCTTTAGCGTGAGGGGAGCGGTCTCGCTTGCCCCGCGTGTGCGGTCGCTTATAACGGCAATGCCGTCCATCGCGGCGCAATTGTACAAGGGCGAGCTGCACCGTGCATATACGGCTTCGCTTGTTATCCTGTCAAGCGCCCGGATGACCTCGATATCCTCCGATTTTGCTTTCAGATAAGGCGAAAGCGCGTCCTGAAAGCGCGTAATGGCCTCCTCGACGGGCAGACTTTTCAGATAAAGGTTCCGTTTCGGCATTGCGGACCTCCGTTAAAATAAATGTACCATAACAAGCTCTCCCGTTTTAAGTCCCTCCGTGTCGCGCGCCGTTACAAAGTAGCCGTCCGCCTGCGTGAGGGTTGTGATCAGGCCGGATTTGCCGAACACCGGCTCCGCGGTATAGCCGTCGGCGTCATAAATCAGCTTGCACGGCCAGCAGGTAAGCTTGCCGGGCGACGACGGCGCGTTACAGGAAAGCCGCGCGGGAACGGCAGGCGGGCCTTGGCTGCCCGTCGCTTCGCGCAAAAGCCAGCCAAGCACCAGCTCAAAAACGATCATGGCTGATACCGGATGCCCCGGCAGCCCTGCCATCAGCGTGCCGTAAGCCTCGTCATACCCTAAGATGGTCGGTTTTCCCGGCTTTATCGCAATTCCGTGCGTATAAACGCCTGACAGCGAAAGCTTGTCGAAAACCTTTCTTGTCATATCCTTTTTACCCTTAGAGCTGCCGCCGGAAACAATGACAATCTCGCTTCGTTCCATCGCGGATTTTACCGCCTGCTCCAAAGCGGCTTCGTCGTCCGGCAGTACTTCTGTGCTTACAACGCAAAACCCGTGCTTTTTTGCAAGGGACGCAAGCGCGTAGGTGTTTATGTCCCTGATTTGCCCGGGTTTTGTGTTTTGCTTCAGGGAAACAAGCTCGTCTCCGGTAGAAAGGACCGTCACCCGCGGGGAAGTGTAAACGCAAACACAAGCAACGCCTGAAGAAGCAAGCGCTCCGATATCCTGAGGCAGGATTTTTTTGCCGCGGGGAAGTATGAGCGCACCGGCTTTCGCATCCTCTCCGGTCAAGACGACGTTCTCTCCATACGCGGCGCTTTGGCTTACCGCAATGCCGTCCGGGCCGAATTCCTCCGTATATTCGCACATGACCACGGCGTCGGCGCCTTTAGGCAGCATGCCGCCGGTCGGAACCTCGACGCATTCGCCGCTTGTAATTGAAATTGTTGCAGGCTGTCCCATTTCAACCCGGCCTTTTACCGTCAAGAACACGGGCATGCTTTCTCCGGCGGCGGCGGTATCTCCGGATAAAACCGCGAAACCGTCAACCGTCGAGCGCCTAAAAGACGGGATATCCTCAACCGCGAGGACGTCCTTAGCCGCGATTCGCCCAAGCGATTCCAAAAGCGGAACGGATTCTTTTGATACTAGCCGGTCTTTCACGCGTAAAAGCATTTTTTCCCGCGCGGAATCAAGGCTGTCAACCTTCAAAAATTCCATCATCAGCCCCGCTTTCTATGCCGCCAACGCTCAGCCGCCTATGATGACCGGATATATCTTCAAAAAATCCCCGTCGGACAGGCAGTGGTCCTTGGGAACCGCTTTACCGCCGATTGTCGTTATGCCGGCTTCGTCAGACGGCAGCCCGATTGCTGCTACCGCGTCCATAACCGTGGAAGATTCCGGCATATTGACGCAAACAATATCCTTTTCCACATAACGTAAAGCCCATCTGCCGGTTTCAATTGTTACGTTCATTCCGCAGTCTCCAAGTCACTGATCTTTTCATGATATTTTTTTAAAATTTCATATGCCATGTTCTCGTCGAGCACTCCGCGCATTGACGGCGTTTCAAAGAACCGCTTGGGGAACCGCACGCTTTGAAGCTTAAAGCCAAGCGCCTTTTTAACGCGCAGCTTTGTTGCGTATATGCGGCGCGCTGTCGCCGTCAATTCGTCGTCCGTGATATCCTCGCCCACAGCGGCAAACGCGGAGATGATCGTCTCGCGGTCGTATACCTTGCGGGCAAAAAGGCACATTACAAGCGAATTGAGCATACAGCGCTCAATTTCTTCGTTTAAAAGCGCCTGCGCCATTTCATCGGGGTCAACGTTGTTGTCGGTAAGCCCCTGGTCGATTGCGTAGCCGCCGTTACATAAGTGCGAATGACGCGCCGCGACCGCCGAGCCCACAAGGGAGCCATACCCCGTATGGTATCCCGCCATTTCGTTTCCGGCGATGTGCATGGCGTAATCCTGCCCGCCGTATGCCTCAGACGCATATTTTACGCCCTGCCCGAGACTTTTGTAAAATTTATTTTTACCTGCGGCAAGATACTTCACGGCTTCGAGGTATTCCTCGTAGCTTCCGAATTTCAGCGGAACTATGGTGTCGTCCTGCGTGATAATCCCGTTTTCCAGAGCTTCGGTTGCCCATCCCAAAACGACGCCGGTACTCATTGCGTCCATGCCGAGAATTTCAACCTCTTCGATGAGCTCAAGTATTTCCCTTGGCTTCTTAATGCCCAAAAATGTGCCCAATGCATAGATGAGCTCATAGTCGTAGGCTACCGATATGGTTTCGTATTCATGGCCGTGGGACGCAAACTCGCGCTTGAACTGCCCGATATGTATGCAGCCGACCGGACAACCGGTACACGCCACTTTCCGCACAAGATGAAGGTACGAAAAAGCCTCGCCCGAAACCTTATTCGCGTGTTCAAACCTGTTTTGCCGCAAATTAAGCGTGGGCAGCCCTCCGGCCGCGTTGAGCGGCTCAATATTGACCGGCGTGCCGATGTCGTGGTATTTCGCCATCAATTCGGTTGTTACGCACTTTTTATAAAGGTCCTGATAAGCCTTGAAGTATCTCTTGAAATTTTGTATCGGCACGCTGCGATCCCCGACGATACTGATGGCTTTGAGGTATTTCGAGCCGAGTACCGCGCCCAGCCCAAGCCGTCCGAAATGGCGGTAACGGTCAACAGTCACGCATGCAAAGGAAACCTGGTTTTCGCCTGCGGTCCCGATGCGGATAATAGAACGTTTGCCTCCATGCGCCCGTTTATTGTCGTCGCGGATCAGTCGCCCGACGCTGTCCTTGTTGTTGTTCCAGAGCGTTCTTGCGTCTTTAAATTGTATGTCGTTGGAAGAAATTGCAAGGTATGTGGGCCTATCCGCCTTGCCGTGGATGACGATGGCGTCAATCCCTGCTAAAAACATGCACATCGCCATGCGCCCGCCCGCATAGGATTCGCCAAGCTCGCCCGTCAGCGGTGAAATAAACATGGCGACGGTCTTTGTCAGCACCGGGTATATGGTTGACAACGCGCCAATCGCAAAAACAACCGGCTGGGCGGGGTCAAGGGGCGGCAGCTCGGGGTGTATGTTCTCCTCTAAAAGCTTTGAAGCGACTCCTACGCCTCCCATATATTTCTTTAGATCCTCGCGGTCTTCAATACGGATTTTCTGAGTCTTCATATCTATATATAACACGCGGATCGTATTCTGATAAAGCACAAAACAGCCTCCTTGTTAATTAATCCGGAACCTCATCCATGGAAAGACACTCGTGCGGGCAATAACGCGCGCACAACCCACAGTGATGGCAAATAATCGGAAGATTGAGATCCTCGTCGAAATCAACCGCCTTTATTAAGCATGACGATTCACAGCGACGGCACCCCATACACTTTTTTTTCGACAAAATCACGCCTCCGCCTTTTCTCAGCGTGAGCGCGCCGGTCGGGCATACCTCGGCGCATGCCGGTTCACGGCAGGCATGGCAGACCGTTTCGACAAATTTACCGGAAATCCCGCCGTATGTACGGATTTTAATACAGCTTTTTTGAATGGAATGATCCTGCCGGTTTGCTCCGGCGCAGACGAACATACAAGTAAAGCATCCTATGCATTTGGACATATCACCTGTACTTAGAACCTTTGCCATATACTCCTCCAATAAAATAATTACATCAATTATACCACAACGATAATTTTTTCACAATAGAAAATTATACCCCTGCGCGAACGGGACGTTTTTTACTGTAAAGCTGTGGTCTTTTAAATAATTAAGGATTCCGGAATCTGTTTTGAAGCTGAAGATCAGCTTATAGGAATAAAGCGCCTGAAATTTATAAGAAATGCCTTTGTTCATGCGGTTTACCCCATATTTTGTATCGCCGGCGAGCGGATGCCCGATAAAGGCCATATGCGCGCGTATCTGATGTGTGCGGCCCGTAAGAAGCTCAACCTCCAAAAGGCTGAAGCCGCCAGATTCCGCAAGGACTTTGTATTTTGTCAGAGCGGTTTTAGCGCCTTTTACCGGAGTTTTTTGTATCTTAACGATATTATTAACGCTGTCTTTTGTGTGATAGCCTTTAAGTATGCCACTTTTTTTAGCGGGGACGCCGTGAACAAGACACATGTAAAGCTTTGTAACTTCACGATCCTTTATTTTTTTGTTCAAAATTTGAAGTGATGCAAAATTTTTAGCGGCGATTACGATACCGCCGGTATTTCTGTCAATGCGGTTGCAGAGCGCGGGAGTAAACCCAAGCTCGTCATCGGGATTGTATTCGCCTTTTTCGTACAGGTAACGCAAAAGACGGTTTATCAGGGTATCCCGGCTTTCGTTTTTGTCTTCATGGACCAGCATACCTGCGGGTTTATCGGCGAGCAGTATGTTTTCGTCCTCATAAACAATCTCAAGCTGTAAAGGGGCGTCCTTAAAAGACGGGGAAGCCACGGCAAAAAATTCGTCGCCGATATAAAGTTCCAGCTTGTCGCCAAGAACTGTCTTTTGGGCAATATCACATTTTTTACCGTTGAGCTTGATTCGCTTTAAGCGGATATATTTATACATAAGCGACTTGGGCAGCAGGGGAACGGCTTTTTGCAAAAACTTATCAAGACGCTGGCCCGCGTCGTTTGCGCCCACCGTAAAAATTCTCATAAGGCGCGTCACTTCCCTAATTTTTTATCCAAGTATACCACAAAAGCAAATTGCTTTGCAATTTGCTTTTGTGGTATACTATATTAACGATGTGCCGGTGCAGTTCAGCACAGGGACGAAGTCACGCGAGTTCGAATGCAGCTCAGCACCGCCGCGAAGCGATGCAACAACGGAGCACGGCATAAACGTCAGCAGAAATATTACCGCAAGAGGCGGCAGGTCATGGCGCCGACAGCAGGGGGGGAGAGAATGGGCAGTATTCACGACGGACACCGCGAGAGGGTTAAGAACGAGTTTCGGAAAATGGGCCTTGAACATTTTCCTGACCATAAAATATTGGAGATACTGCTTTATTATTCGGTTCCGCGCGCCGACACGAACATCATCGGACACAGGCTGATACGCCGTTTCGGGTCACTGTCAGGCGTTTTTGACGCGCCTTATGAACTGCTTTGCGAGGTCGATGGCGTAGGGCCGCAGACCGCCACGCTAATCAAGCTTGTTTCGTCCGTCATCAGGGCGTATATGGACGACCATACATCTCTGAACTGCGTGATAAAAACGCCTGATGACGCGGTAGAGTTTATGCGGTGCAAATTTTTAAGCGAATACGTCGAGTGTGTCTATATGGTGTGCATGGGGGCGAACGGCAAGGTTCTGTTCTGCAACAGAATCGCAGACGGAACACCCGAGACGGTAGGCATTGCACCTTCAGACATTGTAAAAGCAGCGCTTCGGGCAAACGCTGTAAAAGTCATGATTGCACATAACCATCCAAACGGTATATGCAACCCGTCAAGCCAGGACCTTCGCACGACAAGCATTTTATTTGACGAGCTCAGGCGTGTGGATATCGAACTCACAGACCACATCATAGTCGCGCAGGACGGCGTATACTCGATGAAGAAAAACAATATGTTTCCCGCGCGCAAAACCTCAGGAATTTTTTATGAACTGTAACAAAAGGGATATATCCTTACATGTAAAAAGCAGTGGCGTGCTTGTCATAAAGTTCATTTTGCCGGGACTGTAATATCATAACGTCGCTGTAAACCTCATTTGCGCGGGAGCGAAGCATACCGATCTGGACAGCCTGAAGCATCGCGATTACTAAAAATCCAGCAAGCACAACTATCAGACAATTCAAGCCCGGCGCGAAAGTTAAAAAGCGGCGCTTTCTTGCGTTACATTCGACAACTGATACCATCTTAAACGGCCTCCTAGAATTTATCTATTAAAATCATATTTCAATTAACTCGAAATGTCAAGATGATAATTTCAATAAAAATGTAACTTCAAAATTGTTGAAATTGCATATTTACGAATGTACAAGTTTATGTTACAATGGTTGCAATAAGGTAAAGGGTGGTGGTTTTATGTCGCTTGGGAACAGGCTTCGCGGTGCAAGGAAGCATGCCGGGTACACACAAAAATACCTTGCGCAGAAGATTGGCGCTAAGCATAATTCTGTCAGCAACTGGGAAAATGGGCTGAATATGCCCGATCCTGTCACGATTGAGTCTATCTGTAAGGTGCTTGACATTACGCCGAACTATCTGCTCATGGGCGATGAGCTCGGGGCCTCGGATTCCATCGGCGAAAAGCTTAATTTTTTGGAGATGGAGCTTCTTAGAAAATATAGAAGCCTTGACAAAAACGCCCGTGGAGCGGTGAACGCATTGCTCGGTTATTATTACGAGCTTATGGCGGAGAAGCATCCGGCTCCTGCCGCCGAGTATGCCGAGCCTGCCGCGCATGCCTTTGAGGTCGTTCAGGGCCGGATTTCCTTGCAGAGTGTTGCCGCCGGCACCGGCACGCACCTTGATGAAGACAGCTTTGAGCCAATTACGCTTAAAAAGACTAGCTTAACGCAAAAGGCTTTGTTTTACGTTCCCGTTTCAGGAAACAGCATGGAGCCCAAATATTATGACGGCGATGTCCTTGCGGTCGAAGACGCACCTGTCGGGTACGGGGAAATCGGCGTCTTTACGCTGGATGGGGCCGGTTATGTGAAAATAAGGGGCAAATCCGAGCTGGTTTCTCTAAACGAGGATTATGCTCCGATTCCTATGAACGACGACATAATCTGCAACGGCAGGGTAGCCGGTATCGTTAACCCCGCCTGGATTTTAGGTTAAGAAAGGCCGCCCGCATTAAATGGATAAATTTAATCTGCATTCGAGTTACCGCCCGACGGGCGATCAGCCGCAGGCAATCGCGAGGCTTGTCGACGGGCTTCACAAAGGCTACAAAGAGCAGTCGCTGCTTGGGGTTACAGGCTCGGGAAAGACTTTTACAATGGCAAATGTGATTGCCAAGGTAAACCGGCCGACGCTGGTTCTTGCTCACAACAAGACGCTGGCGGCGCAGCTTTGCAGTGAGTTTAAAGAGTTTTTTCCTGAAAACGCGGTTGAATATTTTGTCAGCTATTATGATTATTACCAGCCTGAGGCTTATATCGCGAACACCGATACCTACATCGCAAAGGATTCAAGCATAAACGACGAAATAGAGCGGCTGCGGCATTCCGCCACATCGTCTCTGGCAGAACGCCGCGATATTATCATCGTTTCGAGCATTTCATGCATCTACAGCCTGGGAGACCCCATCGACTACAAAAATATGGTTGTTTCACTGCGCAAGGGCATGGAAAAAAGCAGGGACGAGCTTTTGCGCAAGCTCGTAGACCTTCATTACGAGCGCAATGACATCAACTTTGTAAGGAATAAATTTCGTGTGCGAGGCGATATTGTTGAAGTATTCCCGGTGTATTCGGGTGATACCGCTATCCGGGTTGAGTTTTTTGGCGATGAAATCGACCGGATCAGTGAAATCAACACCGTCACGGGCGAAGTGAAAAATGTTGTGAACCACGCGGCAATCGTTCCGGCTTCACATTATATTGTGCCGCATGAAAAGGTCATGCTTGGAATCGAGGAGCTGCGCGATGAAATGCTCGAACGCGCGCGCTTCTTCAAAGAAAATAACAAATTAATCGAAGCGCAGCGGATTGAGGAGCGCACAAACTACGACATGGAAATGCTTCAGGAAATAGGATTTTGCAGCGGGATCGAAAATTATTCGCGAGTGCTTTCCGGACGCACGCCGGGAAGCCGTCCCTTTACGCTTTTTGATTATTTCCCCGACGATTTCCTGTTTTTTATAGATGAGTCACACGTTACGCTGCCGCAGTCCCACGGCATGTATAAAGGCGACAGGGCAAGAAAGCAAAATCTTGTGGATTACGGCTTTCGGTTGCCGTCGGCTTTCGACAACAGGCCGCTCCGGTTTGAAGAATTTTATGAAAAAATCAATCAGGTAATTTTTGTAAGCGCCACGCCCGGCCCGTTCGAGCGCGAAAAATCGGTTCAGATTGTAGAGCAGATCATACGACCGACTGGGCTTATCGACCCCGAAATCGAGGTCAGGCCTGTTGAGGGGCAAGTTGACGATATCGTTTCAGAAATCAACATGCGCGCGCAAAACGGCGAGCGGGTGCTGGTTACGACGCTCACAAAAAAGATGGCGGAAGATTTAAGCGCGTTTCTTGACGGCCTTGGAATCAAGATAAAATATATGCACCACGACATCGACACCATTGAAAGAATGGAGATTATCAGAGATTTGCGGCTTGGTGAATTCGATGTGCTTGTCGGCATCAACCTTCTGCGAGAGGGGCTTGACATCCCCGAGGTTTCGCTTGTCGCAATTTTCGATGCGGACAAGGAGGGCTTTTTGCGCGGCGAAACGTCGCTGATACAGACAATCGGCAGGGCCGCGAGAAACGACCACGGAAAAGTCATAATGTACGCGGACCATGTCACCGATTCGATGGAACGGGCCATCGCGGAAACATACCGCCGGCGTGAAATACAGCTTAAATATAACCGGGAGCACGGCATCACGCCACAGACAATCAAGAAGGAAGTCCGCGAAATCCTTGAAATTTCCAGCAAGGAAAAAATCGAAAACACCGGCGGTGCGAAGAAAATGAAACAGCTAAGCCCGCGTGAAAAATCCGAGCTGATACGCAAGTGGACGATTGAAATGAAAAACGCCGCAAAGATACTTGAGTTTGAACACGCGGCGTATCTTAGGGATAAAATCGAAAAATTAAAATCAGGGAAGTATTAATTGGGGGTTCATGATTGGCACGTGACAAGATTATTATAAAAGGCGCAAGGGAAAACAATTTGAAGCATCTCGACCTTGAAATTCCGCGTGACAAGCTGATTGTCTTTACAGGACTTTCCGGCTCCGGAAAATCATCGCTTGCGTTTGATACTATCTATGCGGATGGGCAGAGGCGCTATGTCGAGAGCCTGTCAAGTTATGCGCGCCAGTTTTTAGGCCAGATGCAAAAACCAAAAGTTGACAGCATTGAGGGCCTTTCGCCGGCCATTTCAATCGACCAGAAAACAACGTCGAAAAATCCGCGCTCAACAGTCGGTACCGTCACTGAAATCTACGATTACCTGCGGTTGCTATACGCACGCATTGGCATCCCGCATTGCCCCATCTGCGGCAGGGTGATACAGCAGCAGACAATCGACCAGATGGTTGACCGCGTTTTGAGTTTGCAGGAGGGGACGCGCATACAAATCCTTTCGCCGGTTGTACGTGGCAGAAAAGGCCAGCACACGAAGGAATTTGACACGGCTCGGCGCTCCGGTTACGCGAGGGTGCGCGTGGATGGAAGCATTTACGATTTGTCGGAGGAAATTCCGCTTGACAAAAACAAAAAGCATACGGTTGAAATTGTCGTTGACCGGCTTGTGGTAAAAGACGAAATCCGCTCGCGGCTTGCGGATTCGCTTGAAACGGCGGTATCGGTTTCGGGCGGGCTTGCGGTTGTTGACGTAGTGGACGGCGAAGAAATCACGTTTTCGCAGAATTATGCGTGTCCCGACCATGGCTTTAGCATGGACGAGCTTGCGCCGCGCATGTTTTCGTTTAACAACCCGTTTGGCGCATGCCCGAAATGTACGGGGCTGGGCGTGTTTTTAAAGGTTGACCCGGACTTGATTTTAAAGGATAAAAGTCTTTCCATACGCGAGGGCGCGGTTCGCGCGTCAGGTTGGTATTATGCGGAAGGCGGCATCGCGCAGATGTATTACGAAGCGCTTTCCAAGCGTTACAAATTTTCGCTTGACACTCCCGTTAAGGATTTGACGCCGGAAATTATTGATATTATCCTATACGGAAATAACGGCGAGAAAATCACGATGCACCGCGACAACGGCGTGATGAGCGGCACTTACACCAGCAGCTACGAGGGCGTTGTGAACAACCTGGAACGCAGGTACCGCGAAACGAACAGCGACTGGATGCGCGACGAAATCGCGCTGCATATGACGGAGATGAATTGCCCCGAATGCGGAGGCGACCGGCTGAAAACCGAGTCGCTCGCTGTTACTACAGGCGGTATAAACATCATGGCATTTTGCAAAATGTCAATTGACAAGGCCGTGGAGTTTGTCGATTCGATACGGCTTTCAGAGCGCGATATGATGATCGCCAAGGATGTGCTGAAAGAAATTTCGGAGCGCCTTAACTTCCTCAAGGGGGTAGGGCTTGGGTATCTTACGCTTTTTCGCGCGTCGGGCTCTCTTTCAGGCGGTGAAAGCCAGCGCATAAGGCTTGCGACGCAGATCGGATCATCGCTTGTCGGCGTGCTTTATATCCTCGACGAGCCGAGTATCGGGCTGCACCAAAAGGACAACGACCGCCTTATCGCGGCGCTTAAACGGCTGCGCGACCTTGGCAACACATTAATTGTCGTGGAGCATGACGAGGAAACCATGTACGCCGCCGATTATATCGTCGATATCGGCCCGAAAGCCGGAATCCACGGCGGCGAGGTCGTCTGCGCCGGGACAATCGATGAAATCAAAAACTGTAAGAAGTCGATTACCGGCCAATATTTATGCGGTAAAAAGAGCATCCTTATCCCCCAAAAACGCCGCAAGCCAAACGGCTTATGGCTTACGGTCCGGTCCGCTTGTGAGAATAACCTGAAAAATATCGACGTGGAAATCCCAATCGGAGTTATGACGGCTGTTACCGGCGTTTCCGGTTCCGGTAAATCGTCGCTGATAAACGAAATACTCTACAAGGGGCTGGCTCACGATTTGAACAACGCAAAGGCTATCCCCGGCAAGCACGCGGACATTCTGGGTATTGAAAACGTCGACAAAGTCATCGCGATCGACCAGTCGCCGATCGGGCGCACGCCGCGATCCAACCCCGCGACGTATACCGGTATGTTTACCGACATCCGCGCGGTTTTTTCCAAGACTCAGGGCGCGAAAATGCGCGGGTACCTGCCCGGAAGGTTTTCGTTTAACGTTAAGGGCGGGCGCTGCGAGGCGTGCGAGGGCGACGGGATTATCAGCATTGAAATGCACTTTCTGCCCGATATTTATGTGCCGTGTGAGGTTTGCAAGGGTAAACGGTACAACCGCGAGACACTTGAGGTGAAATATAAAGGCAAAACCATCTATGACGTGCTTGAAATGACGGTCGGCGAAGGCCTTGAATTTTTCGACAACATCCCAAAAATCAAGCGCCGGCTTGAAACGCTCAACGACGTGGGGCTCGGGTATATCAAGATCGGGCAGTCGTCCACGACGCTTTCCGGCGGCGAGGCTCAGCGCGTTAAGCTTGCAACGGAGCTTTCGAAGCGCTCTACCGGCAAGACGGTGTATATTCTCGACGAGCCTACGACCGGGCTTCACAGCGCGGACGTCCACATGCTGACAGACGTGCTGCAAAGGCTTGTAGCGGCAGGGAACACGGTGATTTTAATCGAGCATAATCTCGACATTATCAAAACCGCGGATTTTGTAATTGATTTGGGTCCGGAGGGCGGCGACGAAGGCGGAAGAATCGTCGTCCAGGGTACTCCGGAGCAAGTCGCCGCGTGCGCGGGTTCATATACGGGCCAATACTTAAAACGGATTTTGCCGCAAAAAAAATGATAAGCCCGTATGCCGCCGCATCCGGGAAAATATTACAAGTTTGTAACACTACTTGGATTTATACGCAAGATGTGGTACTATGTGAATAATTAAACGCTAGCGAGGGGTAGTATGCTTAAAATTATACTTTACAGTCTCATCGCGGTGACGACTGCGCTTCGGTTGACGAATATTGTTTTTTTGCTGGTAAAAGAAGACACGAACGTACCGCTTCCTGTTTTTGCGGTCACAACGGTAATGATCATTTACGGCATCTTTTTGATTACGAAAAAATTCATAAACAAAGTCACCCTGCGGAACCTGATGCATTTTTATATTGTCCAGACCTTCATGATCGCCTTTAATCTGTTTTATGTCGCGTCTTTTTCCCCGCTTCGCATCCATGCGTCCGAAATCCTTGTGGTCGGTACTTTCATAGACATTTTAATGAACGGTACAATCATTTACTTTTGCACAAGGCGTCTTCGCAGCAGGTATTTCGCTGTAGTGGAGCCTGTCAGAAATGTATAAGCTTGCCATATTTGATTTGGACGGCACGCTGCTCAATACACTCGACGACCTTGCGGCTTCCGCGAACTATGCGCTCAGGCAAAAAGGGTACGTTGAACATGCGGCTGAGCAGTACAAGGAGTTTATCGGGCATGGGCCTGTTCATTTGATTACGATGGCGGCGCCGCCGGAGCATCGCGATGATGCAACCATACGCGAGCTGCGCGGGATTTTTGCGGATTATTACGCCGCGAATGCAACGGTGCTGACAAGGCCGTACCCTTGCATGCTTGAGGTATTAAATGCGCTGAAGCAGTCGGGCGTAAAGATTGCCGTATACTCGAACAAGCCGGATAAAAATACGGCGCGGCTTTGCGAAATATACTTTCCGGGTCTTGTGGATATGCCGGTGGGCTTCAAGGACGGCATACCTCCAAAACCGGATCCCGCCGCGGGATTTGATATCCTCAGAGCCTTCGCGGCAACAGGCGATGAAACCGCATACATAGGCGATTCAGGTGTTGATATGCAGACAGGCAGGGCGCTTAAAGCATTTACGATCGGCGTGAGCTGGGGGTTCCGCCCGAGAGCGGAGCTTATAGATACAGGCGCATCGGCAGTCGCCGACAGCGCTGAGGAGCTTTTGAATTTGTTGTTGACAACATAAAATAAATTGTTTATAATATAAAAAATGCAGTGACGAAGACAGTACGCTGTAAACGAACGCCGCAGTGAGCCGGGGACAGTGCAAACCCGGCGCAAGTAAGTTACAGCTGAAAATCACTTCCGAGCAGCGCGCCGAAAGCCTGACGGCCAAGTAGGTTGCGACGGCTTCCCCGCCGTTATTGGGGGCGCATATGCTAGTATGGCGTAAAATGGGTGGTATAGCGATTGCCAAAGCTTTAATGGCCGGCTTTCGTCCCGTGCGGTAGAATCGTTACGGGGCGGAGGTTTTTTTATTCGCCTCAAACGGAGGTGTTCAGGCTATGATCGTAGCCGCTGAAATTAATAACGCAAAACTAAGCTAAAGATTAAAATTTAAAAGGAGATGAGCATATGACTGAACAACTGATTGATATTGGACGCAGGCTGGCTACTCTGAGGGAAATCCAAGGGGTGGGGGCGGATGAGCTTGCCTCAAAGTGTGATATTACAGCGCAGCAGCTCGAGGAATATGAACGAGGCGAGCGTGATTTTTCATTTTCTTTTTTGTATAACGCATCACATATCCTAGGAGTTGACGTAGTTGATTTGATGAGCGGCGATTCACCCAAGCTGTCGGGCTGCTGTCTTACCAGGGCCGGACGTGGTTACGCGATAGACCGGCGCGCGGCGTACAGCTACAAGCACTTGGCCTTTACATTCAGAAACAAGCTTGCCGAGCCGTTTATGGTCACGGTAGAGCCTAAAGGCGACATAGAAGCGCCGGAACAGCACGCGCATCCGGGACAGGAGTTCAACCTTATGGTCGAGGGTCGCATGAGGTTTTTCATGGGCAACCTTACTTATGACTTAAATCCCGGAGACAGCGTATACTTCGACGCATCCAAGGCCCACGCCATGCGGGCGCTTGACGAAAAGCCCGCGCAGTTTCTGGCAATCGTAATGCAAAAGGGGGATTAAATACTATGCCGCTATATGAAAAATATACAGGCCGCCACCGTGACGATTTTGCCACGCTGGAGGATTTACAGAAAAACTATAAACTAAACGTACCCGACGATTTTAACTTTGCCTTTGACTGCCTTGATACAATGGCCGCTGAAGCTCCCGACGCGCTTGCCATGCTGTGGATTTCAAACGACGGGGAGGAGAAGCGCTTTACGTTTGAGGATATCCGGCGGTTGTCGGTGAAAGCCGCTAATTTCTTTCTCTCGCAGGGAATCGGAAAAGGCGATATGGTCATGCTTACCATGTCGCGCGACTGGCGGTACTGGCCGGTTTTGATGGGGCTTCACCGCATAGCCGCCGTCGCTGTCCCGGCCACTTACCTGCTTACGAAGAAGGATATCGAATACCGCATGAACTCGGCCTCCATCAAAATGCTGCTGACGACCCCGCGCTTCGGCGTGATTCAGGCGATGGAGGAAGCTTTACCCGATTGCCCGACAGCAGAGAAGCTGGCCGTGTTTGGCGGGAAGCCTCCGAACAGCAGATGGATCGACTTTGACGCAGGG
This sequence comes from Oscillospiraceae bacterium, assembly GCA_009777635.1. GTDB lineage: Bacteria > Bacillota > Clostridia > Oscillospirales > Ruminococcaceae > WRAV01. The sequence continues at coordinate 25,875 of WRLK01000039.1, forward strand.
TTAGAATCCGCGCCGGAAACGCCCGTTGCGCGGAACAATTCAAAAACCGATATCATGCTGATGGCGTTTTCCTCAGGTACGACCGGTTACCCCAAAATGGTCTGGCATGACTACACCTATCCGCTGGGGCACATCATGACCGGCTGCTTCTGGCACCGCTGCGAACCGGGCGGTTTGCACTTCACAATCTCCGACACCGGCTGGCTCAAAAGCCTTTGGGGCAAGATGTACAGCCAGTGGCTTGCAGGCAGCGCCGTCTTCACATATGACTTCGATAAATTTTCGGCGCCCGACATCCTTGAAAAGATTGAGCGCTATCAAGTCACCACGTTCTGCGCGCCGCCCACAATGTACCGGTTTTTAATCAAAGAGGATTTAAAAAAATATAATTTATCAAAATTAAAGCATTGTACTACTGCGGGCGAGGCGCTCAACCCGGAGGTTTACAAGGTCTGGCAGGAGGGGACGGGGATTAAAATCTTCGAGGGGTTCGGACAAACGGAAACCACACTGAGCTGCTGGACCGGGTACCCGTGGGTGCAGCCTAAGCTCGGCTCAATGGGATTGCCGGCGCCGGGCTACCGCATGATCATAGCCGATGAAAACGGCGATGAGGTCGCCCCCGGCGTCACAGGCGAAATCTGTATCCGCACAGACGAAGAAGGAGGCGGCAAGCCGTTCGGTATGTTCTCGGGATATTTCCGCGACGACGAAATGACGAAAAGCGTCTGGTACGATGATTTGTATCATACCGGCGATACCGCGTATCAGGACGAAATGGGCTTCTTTTGGTATGTGGGCCGCACCGATGACGTCATTAAGTCTTCAGGCTACCGCATCGGCCCGTTTGAGGTCGAGAGCGTGCTGCTGGAGCATCCCGCCGTCACCGAATGCGCCGTCACCGGCGTACCCGACGAGGAACGCGGCTTTGCCGTAAAGGCGACGGTCGTGCTTTCCGCGGGATACGCAGGGTCGCCCGAGCTTACCAAGGAGCTGCAGAACCACGTCAAGAAAATCACCGCGCCGTATAAATACCCGCGTATCGTCGAATATGTGGATGCCTTGCCAAAGACAGTCTCCGGCAAAATCCGCCGGGTGGAGATTCGCGAAAAAGACAGCGCGAAATAGTGACGATCATAACAGTCGGGCTTGGGGGATTATCCCAAGCCCGCTTTCTTCTTATTCGGAATGATTTTCAATCGGCGCGTCCTGCCTAAATATAAGCAATTCAACCGGTCTTTGCGCTCCCGGAGCTTTTCCGCCCGCTGCAATCCATCCTGCTTTGAAAGATATCCGTATCATAGAAAACAAGGCATTTTCCGCGCTGTCATACTCTTTACGGTCAATAAATTCACTGAATGCTTTTTCAAAATCTTGCATCAAACCCCTCCGAACTAGTGTCATATAACTAAAGTATATCACGTTTTTCATACAAGTGCCATACCACTAACAATTATGATTGGGAGTAATTATTCTTAATTAAGTGGCAAAGCACTGTATGATTGGAGGGGCTGGACTTGTCGAACACGACAAAGCTGGTAATAGAGCGTATACGCGGGTTGTGTAATGAACGTAACATCACACCGAACGGACTGAGCTATATCGCAGGAGTGCCACAGGCAACGATTAAAAGCATTCTAAACGGCGAAACTAAAAGCCCGGAACTTCTAACAATTAAAAAGCTATGCGACGGATTTGAGATTACTCTTGCGCAATTCTTTGATACCGATGCGTTTAACAATCTTGAACAGGAAATCAAATAACAGCGGGGCTGATTTTACCTCCGTTCATATTTTC
>WRLK01000040.1 GCA_009777635.1 Oscillospiraceae bacterium
GATAGCGCTGAATGCGTCGCAAAACAGGCATGTTGCTGAAGGGCTGCCGCACACCGCGCCGCAACTGGCCGGCGGCTTGGAGAAAGGCTGCCTGGACGGACTGGGATACGCTGTTTGGGTTGAGTGATGTAACGTTTACGGGTAGCAAGAATACAAAGGCATAGAAACAGGCCGCTTTAACAGCGGCCTGTGATAGTAATGCGGGATCAAACCTTTCGATACGCCTTGAGGGGTTGCGCCTGTATTAGGGCCTTTTAGGGCCGGTGCATCAAGCGCCGACAATCAACGGCAATATCCGCTCAAGTTTTTTCTGTTCCTGATTTGTTATCGGCATAATAGGGCGCCGGCAATTTCCAAGAGAAAGACCAAGCAGAGCCATGACTCCCTTCAAACCGCGGAATATGCCTACCTCCAACAAAATATCCATAATGCCGTTGATTTTATCCTGACCGTTTCGCGCGGTTTTCATATCACCCGCCTGAAAGCGCTCGGTGATATGCCGGAAATTCCCTAAAGTGAAATTCAGCGTGCTGCCTATGGCGCATTCCACGCCGAGAGCAAGTGAGGGAAGATACGTTTCGTCGTGGCCGTTAATCATCGTTTTTTGGGGGTATTGTGAAAGGAGCCTCTGCATGCTGTATGAATCATAAGATGTGAACTTCATGCCGCATGCGTTGGGATGCGCAAAAATTTCCGCGATGTTGCTTTGGTCAAAGGACATCCCCGTAAATACAGGCGCGTTATATACAATAAACGGAAGCTTTACGGCGTCCATCAGCTCGCGGTAATAAGCCGACACCTCCTGAATCGTATATTTATAATAAATTGGCGGCAATGCCGAAATCGCACGCGCGCCCTGCCGCTGCGCGTGCAGCGCAAGCTCCAGCGTATCCGCCGTGCGCTGGCAGCCAATATGGGCCACAACCGTCAGGCGGTCGCCAACCATGCCTGTGACAATCTCCAGTATTCGTTTGCGTTCCTCCAATGACAGCAGCATCACCTCGCCGCTGCTGCCGCATACATACAAGCCGTCCGCACCCTGGTTCACCAGCCTTTCAACCAGTAGCTGAAGCCCGTTCTCGTCAAGGGCTTCATTTTCTTTAAAAGGAGTTAAAAGCGCCGGAAACAACCCGTTTAAAAAATTCTCATCCATAATATTGCTTTCCCCCTTGAAATTGTATTATAAATATGTTAATATAAACTTGATTGGTAAATCAATTGATTCTCATTAAGCCTATCACTTCTGATCGTTATTGTCAACCAGGAGTTGCCGGCGCTGTTTCTAAAAAAGTAAATGATTGCTGTCAAACGGCAAGGAGGAGGTCCACCAAATGACTACGCCCGAACGAAAAAGCAAGTCCGCAGAGCTGCGCAAGGATATTCTAACAATGCTGTACCGCTGCCAATCAGGACACCCCGGGGGCTCGCTTTCCGTACTGGAGATCTTAATGGCGTTATATTACGATGTTATGAATGTCCGCCCAAAGGAGCCCCAATGGGAAGATCGCGACCGCCTTGTGTTGAGCAAAGGGCATGCGGCTCCTGCGCTCTACGCGATTTTAGCGGATTTAGGCTTCTTCCCGAAAGAGGATTTAGCAGGGCTAAGGCAGCTTGCCTCGCATTTGCAGGGACATCCTGATATGCACAAAACCCCCGGGATTGATGCAAGCACCGGAAGCCTGGGCCAGGGGGCGTCAATTGCCGGAGGGCTCGCGATGGCTGCAAAGCAGAAAAACGCAGGTTATAAAATATATGCGGTTCTGGGCGACGGCGAGCTTCAGGAAGGGATTGTCTGGGAAGCTGCCATGAGCGCCGCGCATTACAGGCTTGACAATCTTGTCTTTCTTTTAGATCATAACGGCCTGCAAATTGACGGAAGCAATGATAAGGTAATGGCTCTTGGCGACGTTGCGGCAAAATTCAAGGCCTTCGGATTTCATTGCAGCCGGGTTGACGGGCATGACGCCGACGCAATTGCAAATGCGCTGCGGCAGGATTCGGACGGCCGTCCGAAGTTCATCGACTGCGTGACGAAAAAGGGCAAAGGCATTTCATTTATGGAGGGCCAATACGGCTGGCATGGAAGAATGATCAATGAAGACGAATATAAAAGCGCGATGAATGAGCTGGGAGGTGTTAGCTGATGGCTGAAAGCAAATCGCTTCGTGTGGCTTACGGGGAGGCGTTGGAGCAGCTTGGGGCGTCTAACGGGAAAATTGTAGTTTTGGACGCCGACCTGGCGCATGCGACCATGACCTGCCTGTTTGCGGATAAGTATCCGGACCGTTTCTATAACATGGGGATCGCCGAGGCCAACATGGTTTGCGCCGCCGCCGGCATGGCGCACTCCGGACTGATTCCCTTTGTCAGTACGTTTGCACTCTTCGGCGCCGGGCGCGCTTATGAACAGATACGCAATTCCGTCTGTTATTCCCGCGCGAATGTGAAGCTTGGGCTGTCTCATTCCGGGCTGTGCGTAGGCGAAGACGGCGGCAGCCATCAGGCGGTCGAGGACATCGCGCTTATGCGCGTGCTTCCCGGAATGACCGTCCTGGTTCCCTGCGACCCGATTGAAATGGTGAAGGCGGTAAATGCCGCCGTTCATATCAACGGGCCTGTTTATATACGGGTTGCCCGTCCGGTTTGCGACTGCATAACAAAAGAGGATGCGGCCTTTATACCCGGCGTCGCCAATGTGATGAGAAACGGCGCGGACGTTAGCATCTTCGCCACCGGACTTATGGTTTCGCAAGCGCTGAAAGCCGCCTTGCTTTTAGAGGAGAAAGGCATTTCCGCCGCTGTCGTAAATTTCCACACCATCAAGCCACTGGACGTCGCAACCGCCATTGAATTCGCGGAAAAAACCGGCGCTGTCGTCACGGCGGAGGAGCATTCCGTTATCGGTGGACTTGGATCTGCCATAGCCGAAAATCTGGTCGGCAAAACCGGCGCAAAATTCGCGATGGTCGGCATTGACGACCGTTTCGGGCGCAGCGGGAAGCCCTCCGATTTATTTGAAGCCTATGGGCTTACGGCAGAAAATATCGCAGAAAAATGCATTGGTCTTATTCAATAAGAGGAGGACGCCACATGATTCAATCTACATTTTACGATGGCGAGGGTATGAACCGCGTCTATGAAAACGAAAAATGGATGGTCGGGCTGAAAAACTGGAAGCCGGCCAACGACCGCGCAGGTATAGACTGCCTTGAGCGCCACAACGAGACGGACGAGCTGTTTATTTTGCTGAAAGGCGCATGCACGCTGGTTTACGCGACGGAAACCGGCCCCGGGCTTGACCTCGGCGCGGTAAAGATGGAGCCGCTCAAGGTTTACGCCATCCCCGCGCGTCTTTGGCATAATACCATCACTGAGCGCGATACAAAGCTCGCGCTCATCGAGGATGTGTCAACCGGCATGGAAAACAGCGATATCCGCGCCTTGACCGTTGAGGAAATAGAAAGCATACGCGATATGCTGGATTAGAGCCTACCCCCATAGAGTGAAGTTTCCCGCAAATACGGTGGCTGAGCCTATGGGAACATATTCTGAATGAAAGCTTTTAATGATAACGTTTTGGAGTGTGCTTCATGCAAAAAAACATCAGGGATGCCGGTGCAGGGCAGGACAACGGTGGGCAGTCGCTGCAGGAACGGGTTGCTTCGATTGTTACCCAATGCCTGCGCACAGGGGAAAAACTGCCCACCGAGCGTCAAATGGTTCTTGACCTCGGGGTAAGCCGCACAATCCTCAGGGAAGCGTTGAGCGCTTTTGAGGCAAACGGTATGATAACCTCGCAGCAGGGTAGCGGAAGGTATGTGCAAATCCCGGATATCGGAATGTCTATTTTTAACACATGGTCTATCGTGATACGCGCGAACCCTTCCATGCTGCTTAATTTTTTTGAAATCCGCTGTCTGCTGGAGATCCATTCCCTGCCTCAGGCTGTGGAACGCGCAAATGTCGATCAGATAAGGGAAATGCACAACCATGTGCAGATGATGCTTGAAAAGGCAAAAAGGAAAGAGGCTTTTGTCAAAGAGGATCGGGAATTTCACCGGATTCTTTTTGAGAGCACAAGAAACATCCTTTTGGAACAGCTTCTAAACGCCTTTTGGGATTTGTTTTACGCCTTTGTCGGCGATTCCGTCCATGATGACCTGGAAAGCGCCGCGCTGCGGCACCAGTCGATGCTCAACGCGTTTACGCGCAAGGATATCTCCCTGCTGACCGATTTGATGCGCGAACAGTGCGCCGACGCGCGCCTGCGCATTATGAACGCAATCATCGAATACGAGCAAAAAAATACGGGGCAATAGCAAAACGGGAAGGCTCAGGCAAAAAAGGTGCCTGAGCCTTTTGTTTTTCAAAATCCCCGGCTTTCGGCATGAGAATATTAAGCTTCGAACTGCACCGCGGCCTTGACAAGCCCCTCTTTCCGGGTTGAGATATCATGGAAGGCCTGTTCGATATCCGCGAAAGCATAGGACGTGACAAGCCCTTTCAAATCCACCTGCCCGCTTTCCAGTACAGGGAGAACCTGTTCCAATTCCTGCCGTTTCCACAATGGGCGGCGGCAATGACCGCTTGTCACTTCCAATGCTTTTAAGTTCCATTGCCGCATGTTGACGCTGCGAAGCCCGCCGTGGCTCTGGTGATAGCCGACAATCGTCAGCCGCCCGTGCTCGGCGGCCAGCTTTCCCGCGTCGTACAGCGCACCGGGTGCGCCTGCCGCCTCGATCACCACGTCGAAGCTGTCGGCGTCCAGCGGGTCCGCGCAGGTAACGCACACGTCGGCGCCATAACGACCGGCCATTTCCGACCGCCATGAAACAGGGTCTATCGCGGCGATGTTACCCGCTTTGTATAATATCTTCGCAAAAGCCGTGATCAGCAGGCCCATAAAGCCGCAGCCGATTACCGCCACGCGGTCGCCGGGGCGAATCCGCGCGTTTTTGGCGGAATAAGCGCAGCAAGCCACGGCTTCACCCACAGCCCATTCAGGGGAGACGCCGGACGGAAGCCGCACCAGCCTGTCCGACGGCACGACAAAATATTCGCCGTAAGCCCCGCCCAGGGATGTGGTTACGGCGTCTCCGGGTTTCCAGCCCGTAACGCCCGGCCCTGTCGCGGAAATCAAGCCGCTTCCCTCATGGCCCAGCGTCAGTACTTCGCCGGAACCGGTTTCCCGAAGCTTGTTGTAGCGATAAACCTCCCCTTCGCATATTCCGCATGAAACGCTTTGTACCAGCACCTCTCCGGCGCCCGGGACCGGTATTTCCCGCTCCTCGAACCGAACCCCTTTTGAAGTCATTACCACCGCTTTCACAGGCATACCCTCTTTTCTTTCTCGTTTTGCACCTGTTCAAAAATCCGCGCGATTTCCAAGCTTTCGTTGAGCGGCATAATCGGGCTTTCATGCAGTCCGTTTTTCACGCAGCCTGCCGCGTGGTTGATCTCGTACTCCAAGCCGGAGGGGCTTTCCTTTGTGTAAACGTCGGCCGGTTTTGCGGGTTCAAGGCTTCCCGCCGCCGGAAAGGGCTGCGTATACAGCTCAACCTGCTGCGCGAAATTGAAGGACGGCGCAATTCTTATATACCCATTGTCGCCGCACAGCCACGCCTCGTTGCAGGCATACCAGCCTATGCTGCACTTGATTTCTCCTACAAGCCCCCCATCGTACACAAGATGCAGATATGTGGAGGCGTCTACGCCCGTCGGATCTGATACTTTGACGGAATGGATATCTTTCATCTTCAAACCGCGCGCAAAGTACTGGGCGAGCTGAATGCCGTAAATACCAAGGTCATAAAGCGCGCCGCCAAAACGGCCGGGGTCGTAAAGCCGCGGAAAGTCAACCGGGCTGCGCGCGGCGCATAAGGTTGCGCTGATATTGCGCAGTGTTCCGATGCGGCCCTGCGCAACCCATTCCATAGCTTTCCCAAAAGCGGGGGTAAACCGCGTCCACATTGCCTCCATCATGAACAGCCCGGCGTCACGCGCCAGGCCGATCAGCTTTTGCGCCTCATCAGCGCGCAGGAACATCGGCTTTTCGCATAAAATATGCTTTCCCGCCTCTATGCACATCTCGCAGCAATCGAAATGCCTGTCGTTTATATTCGCGATATAAACAATGTCAATTTCAGGGTCGCGCACAAGCTCCCCGTAGCTGTTATACCAGCGCTTCAGGCCATGCGCCCGGGCAAAAGCCTCCGCTCTGCCTCCGCCGTCGGAGGAAACGCCGGTCAGCTCTGCTTCCGTCACCAACCCTTTTTGGAATGTCATCACAAATTTTTCCGCCATCCTGCCGGTCCCAATGATGCCGTACCGCGGGTTACGCATAACAGCCTTACCTCTTTTCTGAAATCTTTCATACTATTTTAAAATTTATATGTCCAATTGTCAATAATAATTTAAATTGGTACGATGAAGTTTTGCATAAATTTTATTGAATATTTTGTGATTCATGACGAAAACTTAAAAAATGTTTGACAATTCATAATACAAATGTTAAGTTATTCTTAGATTTGATAATATAAAAACCCTCGAATATAATGAGTTACATAACACATAAATAAAATGAGGATGGTGTGCGTGCCATGATTGTGCACAAAATATCCGATGTACAGGTTCATTTGGCGGTCCACCCCGTAGCGGATGGGGTAGCCGACGCCACCCGACGGGTTGAAACGATCGGATTTTTAGTGGTGCGGCTGACGACCGACCAGGGTCTGGAAGGCATCGGAGTGACCTACCACGAGGTCGGGGGCGAGGCTGTAAGCGATCTCATCACCAGGAATATGGCGCCCGGTTTGATTGGGCGCAGCCCTTTCGAGACGGAAAAGATATGGTGTGAGATGTGCGCGTACCTTCGCGGCGTCGGGCGCAAGGGCCTGATGTTCTGCGCGCTCAGCGCGATCGACAACGCGCTTTGGGATTTAAAAGGCAAAATCTTAGGGTTGCCGCTCTATCGTCTTCTTGGCGGCGCAGAGCGCATGGTGCCGGTCTACGCCAGCGGCGGCTGGACCAGCTACGACGACGGCAAGCTGCTGGAAGAAGTTTCCTCCATGTTAAGCAAAGGATATACGCATATTAAGATTAAGGTGGGCGTTGACGGCGGCAAAAATCCACAGCGGGACCTGCAAAGGGTGCGCAAGGTGCGGGAAATGATTGGGGATCAGATCGTTCTTATGCTGGACGCCAACAACTGCTGGGACGCCGCAACGGCTGTAAAATTCGCCGATGCCGTGAAAGAGTGCGATATCTTATTTTTGGAGGAGCCTGTTTTTGCCGACGACATACCGGGCTTGAGGCGTTATCGGCGAAGCTCCTGCATCCCGCTTGCCACGGGCGAGCATGAATATACGAAATACGGCGCGCGGGATTTGGTTTTGGCCGAAGCGGCGGACATCATACAAATGGACGCAGCCCGCGTCGGAGGGTACACCGAGATGCTGAAAATCGCAGCCATCACACAGGCGTGGAACCTTCGCTTCGCGCCCCATGCCATGGAACATTTGCACATGCACCTTGTTTCGGCGTACAGCCATATGCCGTTTTTAGAGCGGCTGATGCTGTATGAGGAGGTTACAGGAAAACTATACAAAAACGCGCCTGTGCCTGTAAATGGTTACCTGGAAATTCCCGAAAAACCTGGCTTTGGCCTGGAGCTGGATATGGATTTTATCCGGCGTCAGGATTAGCAATAATCTTTTAGGAGGAAAATTCATGAAGAAAACATTCAGTATTTTTATTGCGGTTATTATGTGCATCGCGATATTTACGGCCTGCGGAGGCGCAGGTACGGCCCCGGCTCCTGCGCCGGCGCCTGCCGAAAGCGATTCTCCGGCGCCGGAGCCGACGCCGGAAGCCCCCGAGAGCGCCGAGCCTGTCACGATCCTGCACTGGTACTGGTCCGACAACGACTCGTGGACGGCTGCAATGGAAGAGAATGTCGCCGACTTTAACGCAACAAACGACAAGAACATCACTGTCGTGCTTGAAGCATATCCGTGGGATGGCGGAGGATTCAGCGAAAACCTGTTCACAGCCGCGATGGGCGGCGGCGGCCCTGACACCGCGCAGTTCAAGCTGACCGCAACGCCGCTGTTTACCGCAAACAACCTGCTTGTAGATTTGGAAAGCTACGTCAACGGATGGGACAAGAAAGACGACATTAACGATAATATCTATAGCATCATGCGAAGCGCCCACGAAAGCAACGGCTTGTATGTCATGCCTTTCTGCACCCAGATCCTTTATGTGTATTACCGCCCTTCCATGTTTGAAGCGGCAGGTATCGGCATCCCGCAGACCTATGAAGAATTCCTTGCGGCTTGCGCGACGCTGACCCGCGACGGCACTTACGGCTTCGGTATGCGCGGCGCGGCGAACGGGCATGAGCCCTGGGGCAGCTTTATACAGGCGGCGGGCGGCGATTTCACCGACTTCACATCTGCCGACGCTGTAAAAGGCATGCAGGATTATCTTGACCTTTTTAACAACGGATATGTTCCGCCCACCGCCCCCAGCGATGGGTTCAACGAAATCATAGCCAACTTCCAAAGCGGCTTGACCGCGATGGTCGTTCACCATACCGGAAGCTTCCAGGGCATGGTTGACATATTCGGCGACGACGTGTCCGCGTTCCAGTTCCCGGGCGGAAAAGGCCGCTGGACCTCCATGGGCGACACGAACAACGTAATCTTTGAAAAGGCCGAAAACAAAGAAGCCGCTTTTGAGTGGCTGGCCTATCTTGCCGCCGGAAAAGGCCAGGAGGTCTGGACAGTCGGCACGGGCAATATCCCGGTCAGCACAACCGTGCAGAATCTCGACTTTTTCCAGGAAAACAGGTTCTACAAGGCGTCCATTGACGGCGTATCGTTTGCCGGCATCTTCCCGATTCGCGACACAACGACTGAATTCATAACCAGCGCCTGGCCCGCGAACACCCAGGCGGCCCTGCTTGGACAGGTCACAGCCGAGCAGGCAATGGCAGAAATGCAAAAAGTGCTCTGGGACCAGTAAGCTGATCCGTCGGCGGGCGGGGATTGAATCTTCGTCCGCCGGTTTCTATTTTTAGTGTGTGGTGAGTAGTATGAACAAAAAAAGAATGCAGCCGTGGCCGTATTTGCTGATTGCTCCGGCATTGCTGTTTGTCGCTTCCGTAATCTTCGTGCCTGTGTTGAACGCGATTACCATGTCCTTTCAAAACTACGATCTGCGCCGCCCGCAAAACATCGGATTTACCGGGCTTGAGAATTATAGCGCGATTATGATCGACCGGGAATTTTGGTCGTCCCTTGGCAACACGGTAGTATGGGTATTACTTGCGGTCAGCCTACAATTTGTGTTTGGGTTTATTTTTGCTTTGCTGTTAAATAAACCGTTTCGCGGGCGGGGAGTGATACGCTCCGTCAGCCTGATTCCCTGGGTGACGCCCGGCGTGTTAATCGGCTTGATGTGGCGCTGGATTTTTGACGGGAATTTTGGTGTGTTAAACGACCTTTTGCTGCGCGCGGGCATGATTCAGGAGAAGATTCCGTTTCTCTCGCAAACGACTACCGCGCTTCCATCCGTCATTGTCGCGATTATATGGCAGGGCATACCTTTTTTCGCACTGATGCTGCTTGCCGGATTGCAGGGGATTCCCGGCGAGCTATACGAGGCCGCCGATATTGACGGCGCCTCCGGCAGCCAGAAGCTGTTCCAGATAACGATACCCTCGCTGAAGAATACCATTTATGTAACCACTCTGCTGCGGATTATCTGGGTCGCAAACTCCGTTGACGTCATTTACAACATGACGGAGGGCGGGCCTGCAAAATCCTCACAAACGCTAAGCGTATATATTTTCTTAAAGGGCAACCAGCTCAATTTGGGATATTCCTCCGCTATGGCGGTATTGCTTGCGATTATGCTTTCGCTGGTAGCGGTGCCGTATCTGCGGCAAATGTTCCGCCAAAATTAGGCAAGGAGGTGACCGGCTATGTCGGATTCGGTACAAAACAAATTAAAATATTTCGCGAAACGCGCTGTAATCCTGTTCGTTCCGCTGTGCGCCATATTGTTGTTTTTGCTTTTCCCGTTTTACTGGACTTTCGTAACCTCTGTCAAGCCGTCGGAGGAGCTGTTCGGCCAGACGGTGACCTATTGGCCGCAAAACATCACCTTCGAAGCTTATGAAAAGCTGTTTTCGCAGGTGAATTTCTTAAAGCCGATGGGAAACAGCTTCCTGGTCGCAAGTATTACGACCGTTATTACATTAGTGGTTTCGCTGCTCGCCGCCTATGCGTTCTCGCGCTATGATTTCAAGGGGCGAAAGGGCTTTATGATCTTGTTTTTGACCAATAACATGTTCCCGACGGTTTTGCTGTTGATTCCCCTGTTTTCCATCATGCGCAGTATTTCGCTGCTCTACACGCCTTGGGCGTTGGTTTTGGCTTACGCTACATTTACCATACCCTTTACAATCTGGCTGCTCAGCGGATACCTCAACGATATCCCGGCTTCTCTTGAAGAAGCGGCGATGGTGGACGGGGCAAACCGGGCGCAGGCGTTTATCCGCATTATCGTGCCTGTTCTGATTCCCTGTATCGTTGCGGCGGGCGCATATATTTTTATGCAAAGCTGGAACGAGTATACCTTTGCCGTAATGTTTACAAACAGCGCCAACAGGACGATCCCGGTAGAGCTGAAAAACCTGATCGGGCAATTGGGCGTGCAATGGGATTTGCTGACGGCAGGCGGTATTATTACGATTATTCCGGTTTGCATCATGTTTTTCTTTGCCCAGAAGCGCTTGGTCGCGGGATTGACGGCAGGCGCGGTTAAGGGTTAAACGACCAGAGTTCAAAGACAGGGGGCAATATTGTTGAAAGAATTCATAGACAAGGATTTTTTACTGGAAAATCAGACCGCGAAATCATTGTACCACGATTACGCGGCTTTCATGCCGGTGATTGATTACCACTGCCATGTAAACCCGATGGAAATCGCGCAGGACCGCCGGTTTGAAAACATTGCGCAGGTTTGGCTTGGCGGCGACCATTACAAATGGCGGCTGATTCGCGCGGCCGGTGAAAAGGAAGAATTCGTGACCGGCGAAGGCAGTGATTACGAGAAATTCATGGCTTTTGCAAGGGCGCTTCCAAAGGCAATCGGAAACCCCGTTTACCACTGGACGCATTTAGAGCTGCAACGGTATTTCGGCTGTAATTTGGCGCTTTCTCCTGAAACCGCCGATGAGGTTTGGCGCATATGCAACAAAAAACTCGCGGACGCGGCGATGTCTGTGCGCGGGATTATCACGCGGTCGCGGGTTGAAGTCATCGTAACCACCGACGACCCCGCCGATTCGCTTGAGTGGCATCAGGACATCGTGTCCGACAAAAGCTTTCAGACAAAGGTTCTTCCCGCGATGCGCCCCGACAAGGCCATCCATATCGATCAGCCGGGGTTTGCGGAATATATGCGGCGGCTCTCGGATGTTACGAACGTTCCGATCAAGACGCTCGACGGCTTGTTTGCGGCGCTTGAAAGCAGGATTGATTTTTTCAACGGTATGGGCTGCCGTGCCGCTGACCACGGGCTTGACGAGGTTCCTTTTGAGGCAAACGCCGAAGAAAACGCCGGCGCAATCTTTGAGAAAGCAATCAACGGCGCCGCCCTGACGGATAGGGAAGTGCGGCAATACAAAACCGCCATGCTGTTGTTTTTAGGACGGCAATACGCGAAGCACGGCTGGGTCATGCAGTACCATTACGGTGCGCTTCGCAATATCAATGCCGCCATGTTCCAAAAGCTCGGCCCCGATACCGGATACGACGCCATCAGCGGCTGCGGATGCGGGCGCGGCGTCGCGTCCATGCTGTCGGCATTGGAGGAAACCGGTGAACTTCCGAAAACCATTTTATACTCCTTGAATCCAAACGACAACGCGATGCTGGTCTCAATCGCGGGCGGGTTTTCCGGCAGCGGCGTCGCCTGCAAGGTGCAGCATGGCAGCGCGTGGTGGTTTAACGACACGAAGCCGGAGATGGAAGCGCAGCTTACAAGCCTTGCCGGCAGGGGGCTGCTTGGCGGTTTTATCGGTATGCTGACAGATTCACGCAGCTTCCTGTCCTATACGCGCCATGAGTATTTCCGCAGGATTCTGTGCAACCTGATCGGCGGGTGGGTTGAAAACGGCGAATACCCGAATGACGTCAAAGCGCTTGGGGAAATGGTGAAAGACATCAGCTACAACAATGTTTCAAAATATTTTGGCTTTTGACCGCGCAAGCAGGCAGGGAAAGGTGGCAGGGAAATGGACCCGGTGAACCGGAAAGTACAAAAAACATACCGCCCCGTTAACATTTTACAATACGGGGAAGGCAACTTCCTTCGCGGTTTTATGGAATATATGGTGGACGTCGCCAATGAAAAGGGCGTGTTTGACGGCGGGGTGCAGCTTGTAAAGCCAATCCCTTACGGCAGCCTTGAGCCGTTTGCCGAGCAGGACTGCGTGTACACCGTGATTCTCCGCGGCAAGAAAAACGGCGCCCGCTATGTGGAAAAACGCATCATCACCTGTGTGAACGGCGCGGTGTCGCCATATGAGGAATACGAAGCATACGCGGCGTTTGCGAAAAGCCCGGAGCTTAAGCTTGTCGTCTCCAACACCACCGAAGCCGGTATTGTTTACGATGCGTGCGACGACATCGCAAAAAAACCGCCTGAATCTTATCCCGGCAAGCTGACAAAATTTCTATACGAACGCTATCAGTTTTTCAGCGGCGCAAAGGATAAGGGCCTGATCATCCTTCCAATGGAATTGATTGATAAAAACGGGGAAACGCTCAAAAGCTGCTGCCTGAGACTGGCGCAGCGATGGAATCTGCCCGCGGACTTCACAGAATGGCTGGCCGGCTGCAATGTCTTCTGCAACACGCTGGTGGACCGCATCATCACCGGATACCCGAAGGGGGAGGCCGGCGCGCTGGAGCGGGAGCTTGGCTATAGCGACAAATTACTGGTGACCGGCGAGCCTTTCGCGCTTTGGGTCATCGAAAGCGATAATCCGGCGGCTGTCGCGGAGGAATTCCCGCTTGACAGGGCGGGGCTTCCCGTCGTCTTCACAGACGACTTGCAGCCATACAGGCAGCGCAAGGTGCGCATCTTAAACGGCGCGCACACATCGTCGGTTTTAGCGGCGTACCTGTCCGGCCTTGACACGGTTCTGGACATGATGCAAAATGAAACGATGCGCCTGTTTATCGAGCGGGTTGTTTACCATGAGCTCGCCCCTATGGTTCCCTTGCCGGACAAAGAGGTAAGGGCGTTCGCGGATTCGGTCATGGAGCGGTTCGAGAATCCTTTTATCAAGCACAGCCTGTTATCCATCGCGCTGAATTCGGTTTCAAAGTTTAAAGCGCGCATTTTGCCCACTATTTTGGAAACGCAGGAAAAAACAGGCGCTTTGCCCGTACTGCTGTGCTTTTCTATGGCGGCGCTTATTGCGTTTTACAGCGGCAAGCCCGGCGAAAACAAATTGATCGGAACAAGGGACGGCGAATCATACGACATAATGGACGACGCGCCTGTGCTTGCGTTTTTCGAAAAGAGCGGCGCATTGCCTGCTGGACGGCTCACACGGGAGTTTTTGAGCCGCGATGATTTCTGGGGCAGGGATTTGACGCTGCTGCCCGGGTTTTCCGACGCGGTGGCGGACGCCCTTCAAAGCATCCGCGACAACGGTATGGCCGGTGCTGTGGAAAGGGTATTGCGATGAACATCATGAAAATCAATCCCAAGGATAATGTGGCGGTGGCGGTAAAGCCGGTCCACGCGGGGCAAACGCTGGAGGCGGGCGGCATACATATAACCGCGCGTTCGGATATGCCTTTCGGGCACAAAATCGCGCTATGTGACATCGCCGCAAGCAGTGAGGTAATCAAGTACGGCTACCCCATCGGGCGCGCCGCCGCGGGCATCATGGCGGGCGAGCATGTGCACAGCCACAATGTTATGACAAATCTTGGCGAACAATTAAACTACGCCTACTCCCCTGTCCTTAAGCCTCCCGAGCCGCGCGATCCGGGCAGCTTCACGGGGTTCAAGCGGAAAGACGGCAGGGTTGGCATCCGCAACGAAATTTGGATTATCCCCACGGTGGGGTGCGTGAATTCCATCGGGGAGGCGGTTGCCCGAAAGGCGCAAAAATTGATTCGCGGCAGCGTGCAGGGCGTGTATATGTTCCCGCACCCCTATGGCTGTTCCCAGCTTGGGGAAGACCATGAGAACACAAAAAAAGCGCTTTGTGGGCTGATCAGGCACCCCAACGCGGGCGGGGTGCTGGTGCTGGGGCTTGGATGTGAAAACAACGGTGTAGCCGGTATGCGCGAAATGCTTGGGGATATTGATGAAAACCGCGTAAAATTCCTGATCAGCCAAAACTGCGAGGATGAAATAACCGAGGCCCTTGCGCTTTTAGAAGAACTCATCGGTACGGCGGGAAGTGATACCCCCGAGACGGTTTCCACGTCAAAACTCATTGTGGGGCTTAAATGCGGCGGAAGCGACGGGCTTTCCGGAATTACGGCAAACCCGCTTACAGGCGCTTTTACCGACCGTTTGACGGCGGAGGGCGGCTCCGTCATTCTTACCGAGGTTCCCGAAATGTTCGGCGCGGAAACGATTCTGATGAGCCGCTGCAAAGACCGGGCGACCTTTCAAAAGACGGTTTCCCTCATCAACCGCTTTAAGGCGTATTTTACGGGCTATGGGCAGCCGGTTTACGAGAACCCCTCGCCCGGCAACAAGGATGGCGGAATCACCACATTGGAGGACAAGGCTTTGGGCTGTACGCAAAAAGCCGGAACCGCCACGGTGGTTGACGTGCTTTCATACGGGGAGGCTCTCCATGAAAAAGGGCTCAACCTGCTGGAATCCCCCGGCAACGACCTTGTGGCCTCCACCGCTTTAGCGGCAAGCGGGGCTCATATCATCCTGTTTACAACCGGGCGGGGCACGCCCTTTGGCGCGCCTGTGCCGACGGTGAAAATCTCCAGCAACACAGACCTGTTCAAAAGAAAACCCGGCTGGATCGATTTTGACGCCGGTCCGCTTGTGTCACATGCTTCCATGCAGGAGCTTGCCGACAGTCTCTACGATTATGTTTTGAACGTTGCATCCGGCGGGCTGCTCACGAAAACCGAGCAAAACGGCATCCGCGATATGGCTGTTTTCAAAACCGGTGTGACTTTGTGACCTGTTAAATGATAGTCGGCAAATTTCATATAAAATAAGCGGGAGACTGCGGAAAATTTTGCCTTGACAACGTGATATCAATGCGCTAAAATAAAGTTATTGAACAAAGGCGTTCATCAGATGATGCGAGAGCGAATGGCGGCAGGCTTACAAGCCGGCTTGTCGGTTGCCCTCGATGCGCATCATATGATGAGCGCTTTTGTCGCGAAAACAGGAGGCTTACATGAAAAAACACAGCGGGAAGATAAGGGATGTTTACGAGGTTTCGGACGACAAGCTCGTCATCGTCACAACAGACAGGATTTCCGCATTTGACACGGTCCTTGCAAAGCCGGTGCCGAAAAAAGGGAAAATCTTAAACGCAGCTTCTTTGTTTTGGTTTGACTTTACAAAGAATATCATTGCCAACCATATCCTTTCAAGCGACCTTAGCGATATGCCTGTTTTTTTTCAAAAAAGTGAATTCAAAGGACGCGCGGTTTTAGCCAAACGGCTTAAAATGCTGCCCTTCGAGTGTATAGTCAGGGGATATATGTTCGGGCATATGTGGGAGGCATATTTAAAAAATCAAAAGTTTTGCGGCCATACGATAGAGGGCGGTTATAAGCTGGCCGAAAAGCTGGTATCACCCATGTTTACCCCTTCGACAAAAACGCAAGGCGGACATGACGAGTATACTTCATTTCAGCATATGGAAGATACGCTCGGCATGAAATTGGCGGACAAAATCAGGAACAAAAGCCTTGCGCTCTACGACGCCTGTTACCGTCACGCATACGGTAAAGGGCTCATAATCGCAGACACCAAATTCGAGTTTGGGCTTGACCGCGGTGGAAATCTTATCCTTGCCGACGAAATATTTACGCCTGATTCAAGCAGGTTCTGGAGCCTTGCCGATTATCATGAAGGCATTTCCCCGAAAAGCTACGACAAACAATTTATAAGGGAATGGCTTCAAAATAACAAAATAAACGGCAAAATGCAATTTGACAATGTGCCGGACGATATACTGCAAAAAACATCGGATATTTACGCTGAGAATCTTAGACGGCTGACGCAATGACAGGCATCATGCCGTAAGCAGAGTTAGGGTGAATCGGCGCCGCTTAAAAACGATCCGGATAAGGATTGGTTGCAGAAGGGGTCTTGAAAGATACATGAGGCGTAAGATTGAGGAAAAATGCGCGGTTTTCGGCGTCAGCCTGAAAGTGCGCGAGGCCGCGGGCGTTACATACAACGGCTTGCTCGCGCTCCAGCACCGCGGGCAGGAGGGCGTGGGAATTGCGGTCGTCCACGGCAATAAAATAAAATGCGTCAAGGACGTGGGGCTTGTCAGCGAGGTTTTTTCAGGCAAAAGGCTTGAAAATCTGCCAAAAGGAAATACCGCCGTAGGGCATACCAGGTATTCGACGACCGGCGGCAATGTGAAGGAAAACGTCGGGCCTTTTTTGACGGATTACCTTACAGGGCGCATTGCGACGGCACATAACGGCAACATATCAAACGCGCCTGAAATACGAGATGCGCTTAAGAAAAACGGGATACAGTTCGGCGCGACAAGCGACAGCGAGGTCGTCTCTTCGCTTATCGCATACTGGATTACAAAAGAACGGGACACCGTATCGGGAATTATGAAAGCCGCCGGTTTTCTGCGGGGGGCTTATTCGCTCACAATTGCAAGCGGCAAGGGCAAGCTGATTGCGGTCCGCGACCCCAACGGCTTCCGCCCGCTTTGCATAGGGAAAAGTGAAACCGGCTACGCCGCCGCGTCTGAGAGCTGCGCGCTTGAGGTCTGCGGCTTTGAGTTTATAAGGGACGTCATGCCCGGCGAAATCATCGTGATGGAAGACGGCGGGATAACGTATCAGGGCATAAAGCTTAAAAATAAAGAAAATAACCGGGGCCTTTGCATTTTTGAATATGTGTATTTCGCAAGGCCCGATTCCGTAATAGACGGGCTTTCGGTATATGAGGCGCGGTATAATATGGGGGTAGCGTTAGCAGAGGAATACCCGGTGGACGCCGACGTCGTTTGCGGCGTGCCGGACAGCGGTCTTGACGCCGCGAGCGGCTACAGCGCGAAAAGCGGTATACCGCTGGCGGCGGGGTTTGTGAAAAACCGGTATATCGGCAGGAGCTTCATATACCCGACGCAAACGCAGCGCGACAGCGCCGTGCGTCAAAAGCTGAATCCGCTGGCGGCCAATATTGCAGGAAAGAAGGTTGTGCTTGTCGATGATTCCATAGTGCGCGGCACAACGAGCGAAAAAATAGTAAAAAGCCTTAAAAACGCGGGGGCAAGGGAAGTCCATATGAGGGTGTCGTCTCCGCCGTTTAAGCATACATGCCACTACGGGACAGACATAGACTGTGAGGAAAACCTGATCGCGAACAAGATGGGGTTAGATGAAATCCGGCGTATGATAGGCGCCGACAGCTTAGGGTATATCAGCATAGAGGGGCTTAAAAAAGCGTGCGGAAAATGCGCGCTGCCTTTTTGCACGGCCTGCTTCACGGGAAGCGGCGCGGCGCGTGTGAAAAAGGACGTTTTTGAATAGCGCAACGATACTGGAATGCAATACGGATGGGAGCAAATGATTTGGAGGAAATGGTTTACCGCTGCTATGTTGAAAAAAGAAACGGCTTTGACATGGCGGCAAAGGCGATACAATCCGAGCTTAAGGAATTTTTAGGGCTTGAGGGCATTCATGTGCGGCTTTTCAGCCGCTACGACATACAAAACCTGCCGCGTGACAAATGGGCTGATGTAATGGGTACCGTGTTAAGCGAGCCCATGTGCGACGATTATTATGAGGACAGGCTGCCGGAGCTGCCCGCAGACGCCCGTTTGCTGTGCATGGAGCCGCTGCCCGGTATGTTTGACATCCGGGCGGATTCATGCGGGCAATGCGTTCAGATGCTATTGGGCGGCCGGCGGCCTTTAGTCCGAACCGCCCGCGTTTTTGCAATCACGGGCGTAAGTGAGGCTGAACTGTGTAAAATAAAGGCGTACCTAATCAACCCGCTTGAATACCGCGAAGCGCTGATGGAAAAGCCCGGCACGCTGCTTGATACCGTGGGCCGCGCGTTTGACGGCGCGCAAATCGCCGATGATTTTACAGGTATGGGCGAAAAGGCCCTTGACGCGCTGAGATTGCGGCTGGGGCTTGCCATGTCGCTTCAGGATATTATTTGCGTTCAAAAATATTTTGCCGGCGAACGGCGCTGCCCCACGCTCACCGAGCTTCGCGTAATCGACACGTATTGGTCCGACCATTGCAGGCATACGACGTTCAACACTGTAATTGAATCCGCCGCCGTCGAGGATGAACGCGTCAAAAAAGCGTATGATTTGTTTTTATCTGTAAATCATGACAAGTCCGTGACGTTTATGCGCATCGCCACCGCTGCCATGCGGCATCTTCACGGGCAGGGGTGGCTGCCGATGCTCGACGTGTCCGGCGAAAACAACGCCTGTACATTGCGTATCGGCGCGGATTTTACCCACGGGCGCGAGGACTGGCTTTTATTTTTTAAGAATGAAACCCACAACCATCCGACTGAAATAGAGCCTTACGGCGGGGCTTCAACCTGTATTGGCGGCGCGATACGCGACCCGCTTTCGGGCAGGGCGTATGTGTATCAGTCCATGCGTATTACGGGCGCGGGCGACCCGAGAAAACCGATAGAGGATACCTTGCCGGGCAAGCTTCCCCAGCGCAGGCTGACCGTGACGGCGGCTGAGGGCTTCAGCTCATACGGCAACCAGATAGGGCTTGCCACCGGGTATGTGAAGGAGCTGTACCATGACGGGTATGCAGCAAAGCGCCTAGAGGCGGGAGCCGTTGTCGGCGCGGCGCCGCTTTCCTATGTGCGGTGGGAATGCCCTGAGCCGGGCGACGTCGTCGTGCTTCTCGGCGGGCGGACAGGCCGCGACGGGATAGGAGGCGCTACAGGCTCGTCTAAACCGCATGGCACGGATACGGTAGCCGAATGCGCCGCCGAGGTCCAAAAGGGCAACGCCGCGGAGGAACGAAAGCTCCAGCGCTTGTTCCGTGACCCGAAGGTGATGCGGCTGATTAAAAGATGCAACGATTTCGGCGCAGGGGGAGCGGCGGTAGCCATCGGCGAGCTTGCCGACGGCATAGAAATCAATCTTGATTTCATGCCTGTGAAATATGACGGGCTAAACGGCACGGAGCTTGCGATTTCCGAATCGCAGGAGCGTATGGCCGCGGTAATCGCAAAGGATGATTTGCAGGCGTTTCTTAAATATGCCGGGGAAGAAAATATCGAGGCGTCAGCCGCAGCGCGGATAACCGGGGACAGGCGTCTTGTCATGACGTGGAAAGGACAAAAAATCGCGGATATAGAAAGGGGATTTCTAGATACGAACGGCGCGCCGCGCAGAGCGGCGGTTTATGTGCCGAAATTGGCGCGCGCCAAATCACAAAAAGATAATACGCCTCTCGCCGAAAGGCTTTTAAAGCTTGCGGGCGACCTGAATTTCTGCTCGCAAAAAGGGCTTGTGGAGCGTTTTGACAGCTCGATCGGCGCGTCAAACGTTTTCATGCCGTTCGGCGGCAAATACGCCCTGACGGAAACGCAGGCTATGGCGTCGCTGCTGCCGGTCCCGGGTGCGCGCACCGCTTCGGTAATGTCATACGGTTTCGATGCGTTTTTCACTGAGGCGGACCCCTTCGGCGGCTCGGCTTACGCGGTGGTAAGCTCTGTGGCGAAGCTTGTCGCGGCAGGCGCCAAGCTTGATACGGTGCATCTTTCACTGCAGGAATACTTCCCGCGCCAAAACGACGACCCTAAACGGTGGGGCAGGACTTTTTCCGCCCTGTTAGGAGCGTTTTCCGCGCAGATGGGCCTGAAGATAGCGGCGATAGGCGGAAAAGATTCAATGTCCGGCAGCTTCGGGGATTTAGACGTGCCGCCGACGCTTATATCCTTTGCCGCCGGTATAGGAAGTGCGCCGGATTTAATAAGCCCTGAGCTAAAAGGCGCGGATAATCCCGTTTATTTACTGGAAACGCCCATTGGCGCAGACGAGCTGCCCGATTACGAAGCGCTTCGCGCCGCGTGGGAAAAATACGCGTCGCTGCTGCGCTCCGGCAAGGTGCTGTCCGCGTGGGTGTGCGAAAAGGGCGGAGCGTACGGCGGCATTATGAAAATGGCGCTTGGAAACATGATCGGATTTTCAGGCGAAGCAGACGACAGACTGTTCAGCCATCTGTGGGGCTCCATAGTATTCGAATCCTGCGAAGAATTGGAAGGCTTCCGGCTGCTTGGATATACACAGCCGGCGCCCGAGCTTAACCTTGGCGGCGCGTCCGTTTCGCTGGAGAAGCTTCGCGCGGCGTGGGAGTTACCGCTTGAAAGCGTATTCCCCGTAAAAACCGAGCAGCGCGGGGACGCGCCGTTAATCGGGGATAAAAGAAGACGCGTCACGCGGGCGGGGGCGTCATTCTCAAGGCCTAAAGCAGTCATCCCCGTTTTCCCCGGAACAAATTGCGAGTATGACACCGCGGCGGCATTAGAGCGCGCGGGTGGCGTGCCTGAAATCGTGTTGATACGCAACCTTACGCCGGAAATGCTGCAATCCTCCATACTTGCTTTGGAAAAAGCAATCGCCGACGCCCAAATGATTGTTTTCCCCGGCGGTTTTTCAGGCGCCGACGAGCCGGATGGTTCAGGGAAATACATCGTTTCGCTGTTTCGCGGCAAACGCCTTTCAGGCGCAGTGCACGAGCTGCTTAAAAACAGGGACGGCTTGATTCTCGGAATATGCAACGGATTCCAGGCGCTCATCAAGCTCGGGCTGCTTCCTTACGGGGAAATATCATCCATGACAGCCGGTTGCCCCACGCTGACGTTTAACCGTATTGGCAGGCATCAGTCGCGTTATGTTTCGACCCGTATTACTTCCGCAATTTCGCCGTGGCTGTCCAAATGCAATCCGGGAGAAATATATGCCCAGCCGGTTTCACATGGCGAGGGACGGTTCGCGGCTTCTGAGGAAACATTAAAAGCACTCGGATCAAACGGGCAGATTGCTTTTCAATATGTGGATTACGATGGCAATGCTTCCGTTGAGATTCAGCACAACCCCAACGGCTCCGTATGGGCGATAGAGGGGATAAGCAGCCCCGACGGGCGCATACTGGGTAAAATGGCGCATACGGAACGGTCCGGAGAATACATGGCAAAAAACATTCCGGGCAATAAATCTCTCCCGCTTTTCGAAGGCGGAGTATATTACTTCAAGTAAGAAGAACACGCCCTAAATATAGTCTTTCTATTTCAAAAGCGCCCGGGATTTTTGAAATGGAAGGACTATATCGCATTACGGCGGTGAATGCAAGCGATACGAAAGAAAGCCGGAAGATACCTGCAAATGGATTTTGCGGAAAAATTTAACTTTACTTGCTTTCCAGCTCATTAGAGAATATAATTATTACATTGTTATGTGCCTATGTAACGCAGGGCGCGATGAAAGGTTGCGGTGTTGAATGATAAAAAAAAGAATTGCCGCGTTAATGGTTTTTTTCGCCGCCGTTTTTGGAATGGCTGTATTCTTAAGTGAATCGTACAGCGCTTCAACCGGCACTGAATCCATTCAGGCATTCCGCGATATACCGCTTGCGGTCATTTCCACTTGCCTTTTAGCGCTGCTGGCAATTTTGCTTTTGTTTTTCGTAAGGAACATAAGATTAACGAAGAACGCAGTGACCCATGTAAATGAGATTGCAGAGGCGCGCCAAAATTTGCAGTCGCTGCTTGATATGCTTCCCGTCGGCGTCAGGATACTGAGCATTGAAGATTTTACGCTGCTTTATTCAAACGAAGCATGCCTGAAAGTGTTTGGCTGCACATCCTTTGAAGAACAGGTTCGGGGTCAGAGCGGATTCGGCTTCATGCCCGAATATCAGCCGGACGGCAGAAAGACGGCGGATTTGGTCGACGAGTTTGCAAGAGCCGGGGCATTCGTTGCGGAAATGCAGTGCCTTAAGCTGAACAGGGAGCCCTTTACCTGCCGCATAACAACCTCATGTACGATTCATTATAACGGCCACCGCGCTTCGCTTGCAATAATGGAGGACGTCACGGCTGAGGAAGAATACCGGCGGATTCTTAAGGAAACCGCAATAAAAGAACAGGAAGCCAACCATCTGAAATCGCGCTTTCTCGCTAATATGAGCCATGAGATACGCACCCCAATAAACGCGATCATGGGTATGCACGAGCTTGCTTTGCGCGAAAGTGAGATTAAGGTCAAAAACGAGCATATATTTACGGCTAAGCAGGCAGCCTTAAATCTTTTAACTATAATAAACGACATTTTGGATTTTTCAAAAATCGAAGCGGGTAAAATGGAAATTGTTCCGGAGAATTATGAGGTCGCGTCCCTGCTAAACGATTTAGTCAGCATGATCAGGACGCGGATGATAGATTCGCAGGTGCATTTCACAGTCAAGGTTGACAGAAATATACCGCAGACCTTATACGGCGATGAGACAAGGCTCCGTCAGGCTGTCCTCAATATACTGAACAACGCCGTCAAGTACACCGAAAAAGGATTTGTGTCATTTAGCGTGCACGGGGAATTTCAAGATGACGATACCGTCAACATTACCTTCGAGATCACGGACACCGGCATAGGGATAAAAAAGGAAGATACCGATAAATTGTTTGACGACTTCACCCAGTTCGACCTTGAAAAGAACAGGGGCGTCGAAGGGGTGGGCCTGGGGCTTGCCATAACCCACAGCATAATCAAGGCGATGGACGGCCTGATCAGCGTCAATTCCGAATACGGCACAGGCAGTACGTTTACCGTTACGCTGCCGCAGAAATATCACTCCAGAAAAGAGCTGGCGGCAGTTTTAGATGCGGATGAAAAAAATATTATGATCTATGAGAGGCGGGAAGCATACGCCGAGTCTATCGCATGGTCGCTTGATAATCTTCATGTTGATTATACCTTTATAAAAAGCGGGACCGACCTGTATGAAAAGATGGAAACGAAGCCTTGCGATTATCTTTTCATTTCATATGAGCTGTATGAGCGAAACGAGGAGACAATACTGAAGTTCGGCAAGGATACCAAAACGGTTTTGCTTTCCGAATTTTGCGAGACGATTTATGAAAAGAACGTAAACGTGCTTGCTTTGCCTGTGTATTGCCTGCAGCTTGCCGATATCTTAAACGGGAGCGGCGACGCTTTTTCGTATACCGCTGACAATGGGCACATTGTCAGCTTCTTAGCGCCCGACGCCAGAGTTCTTATCGTCGACGACATTATGACAAACCTGAAAGTAACGCAGGGGCTGCTTGCGCCGTACAATATGAGGGTGGATTTGTGCGATAACGGAATGTCGGCAATCGAAGCCGTCAGAACCACGCGTTACGATTTGGTGTTCATGGATCATAAGATGCCCGGCATGGACGGCGTTGAAGCGACCCGGCGTATAAGGGATATGGCAGAAAATGATTTGTATTATAAAAATATTCCAATTATCGCCCTCACGGCAAACGCCGTTTCGGGCGTGATGGATATGTTCTTAGATAACGGATTTAACGATTTCCTGTCAAAGCCGATAGATACGCTAAAGCTTGATATAATCCTTGAAAAATGGCTGCCTAAAAACAAGCAGGAGCGTGAATTATGATAGGTATGCAAAAGCTTCGTTTGCTTGCTGAAAAAAGCAAGCCGCTGCGCCCGCTGTATATCCAGCTTTTGTTCGTGGTGCTTGCTTTCGCGCTTCTGGTAGGCTCGAGTTATTTATACGCCGGCGGGATTGTGCGCAAACATCTGAGGGCTGAAATGGAGTCTACGCTTTCTCATGTGGAATCGCAGCTCTTTTTTGAGCTAAAAGAGATTGAAACGATGCTTGGCGTCGTTTCTGAAAACATGCGCGAGATGCTTTTGCGCGGCGCCGGCCTCGAAGAGGCGGAAGCGTATATAAGGGATATAACCGTATATGGGCATGAAGTGGCGCATATAACGGGCTTAATGAATATCGCGGCTTATTTTGATATATTCGGCGGAATGGTATATAACCCCGCCTATGACATCCCCGGTTTTGAGTTTCGCGGCGGGGGGGATTTTGTCGCGTCGTCACGCCCGTGGTATAAGGCGGCCGTCGAGGCGAACGGAAAGACGGCGGCCACCGACGCTTATGTGGACGCTGCGACCGGAGACGTTACGCTGACATACGCGCGCGAGATATTTGACGCGGACAATAACCGTATAGCCATAGTCAGCGTGGACGTCTCGCTTGACACAATACACGAGGTATCCTTCAGCGTCCACGGTACCGACGGGAATTATTGGGCGCTGCTTGACAACAATTTAATTGTGATAGCGCATCCGGATGCGGATTTAGTGGGCATGCACGTGGGCGGATTAGAAAGCGGTATGGCGGATATTGCAGTCGAGATAGAGCGGGGCGACGATATCGTAGAACGAAGCATAATCAACTATAAAGGCGAAGAAAGCGTCATTACAATCAGGCAGATCAAAAATGGCTGGCATTTGGTCGTCAATACGCCCATAGAAAGCTACTACGCGGATATGTGGGCTATGCAGCGGGGGCTTGTCGGCATGGGCTTTGCGCTTGCGGCAATACTGTGCGCGATACTCATTAGCATTACAGTTAAAAAGAATAAAGCCGAGAAACAAATACACGAAGCCGACAGGTACAGGCAGGCGCTTCTTGAATCAATGGAAACCATGATTGTGATAACCGGGCTTGAGGACGACAAAATCATTTATATGAATGAAAGAATGAAAGAGACGTTCGGTTTTGACGACAGTATAGTCGGCGATGTATGCTGGAAACATTTTAATCAGGATATGGATGGGCGATGTGGTATATGTCCGAAGCGTAATCCTGAATTTTCGGGAAAGCCTTATTCATGGGAGCTTCACAGCTCCGATATGAACAGGGATTTCAGAATCATCAGCAGTATTATCGACTGGCCTGACGGCTCAAAAGTGTTTCTGGAGCAGGTTGACGATATAACCGAATTAAAGGCCGCCATCGCGGAAAAGGACTCACTTGTAAATCTTAGCAACACACTAAACGGGATGGACGCGACAATTTTCGTCACCGACCCCAATACGGATGAAATTCTTTTTATAAACGATGCGCTGATACGCGTTTTAGGCCTTGAGAGTGATGTTGTCGGGCAAAAATGTTACGCGGCCCTTAGGGGAAACAGCGAAAGATGCGACTTCTGCCCCTTAGCCAAATTGGATGAGGACCCGGAGCGGAAAGTCGTTTGGGACGAGACGAACCCCGAAACGAACCGGACCTATCAGCATACGTCGGGATATATTAAGTGGCTGAACGGAAGAACGGTATATCTCCAATATACCGTGGATATCACCGAGCTTCGGGAGATGACGAACATCCTTGATAAACGCTTGGAACAGCTTATTGCCGCAAAAGAATTCGCAGAGCAAAGCAGCCGTTACAAAAGCGCATTTTTAGCGAACATGAGCCATGAGATACGCACGCCGATGAACGCGATACTCGGCATCACCGAAATGCAGCTGCAAAACGAGGCGCTATTGCCCCAGACAGAGGAAGCGTTGGGAAAAATATATGAATCGGGAAACCTGCTGCTAAATATCATAAACGACATCCTCGACCTTTCAAAGATTGAAGCGGGCAAGCTGGAGGTTTTGCCTGTGAAATACGATATTCCAAGCCTGATCAACGATGTTGTGCAGCTTACAAGCCTGCGATATGAAAGCAAACCGCTTAAATTCAACCTTGAATTAGATAAAGATACGCCGATAAATCTAATCGGCGACGAGCTGCGGATAAAACAGGTGCTCAACAATATACTTTCAAACGCGTTTAAGTATACGGAAAAGGGCACGGTTTCGCTGTCCGTGTTCCCGGAAGCGCAAAAGGACGACGGGAAAGTCGTTATCGTTTTCCGTATCGGCGACACGGGACAGGGTATGACGCCGGAACAGCTCGGCACGCTGTTCGACGAGTATACACGCTTTAATATCGAGGCAAACAGGACTACCATCGGCACGGGGCTTGGCATGGGCATCACGAAACGGCTCCTTGACCTGATGGACGGCGAGATATTTGTGGAAAGCGAAGTCGGCAAGGGCTCCGTGTTTACCGTAAGGATTCCGCAAAAGCGCGTCGATCAGGCGGTGTGCGGGCCGGAGATTG
>WRLK01000041.1 GCA_009777635.1 Oscillospiraceae bacterium
CATTGTAATTTGTCAGAAACACGGTGATTTCGCGGTCTTGATCATTATGCACAACGGCGGAGGAGACGTAATCCGTTTCGCCGAATTTGCTGTTGAATTTCGGGCACTCCGTAAAGCCTTGCAAAACTGTGCCGCGCCCGTACTTTGACGCAAGCTCGAACGGGTAGTATGTCGTCTGCTTGATTGCCTTGCCGCCCGGTTCGGTAAAAATAGGCGCGATGACGTTTACAAGCTGGGCCAGGCACGCAACCTTTACGTAGTCGCAGTTGTTTAGCAGCGTGTTGAGAAGCCCGCTGAAAACAAGCGCGTCTTTCAGGCTGTAGATATCCTCCAGCTTTCGGGGGGCGGCCTCCCAGTCGGATTCGCCCACGTTTTGCTGATACCATACATTCCATTCGTCGAAAGATATGTAAACCTGCTTGCTTGAGCGGTGCTTGACCCTGACAAATTCAATGATGGATTTTATCGTCTTGATAAAATTATCCATCTCGCGGTAACTTGCGAAATAATCCTCGGTGGTGGTTTTCGGCCAGTAGTAATCATGCATGGAAAGATAGTCGATTTCTTCATAAAGCGCGTCGAGGACGATCCTGTCCCACTCCGGGTATGTAGGCAGATCCGTGGTGCTGCTGCCGCAGGCCACCAGCTTCACCGAAGGGTCGACATTGCGCATCATGCGGGCGGTGGCAAGGGCCTTCTTGCCGTAATCCTCGGCGGACATGGCGCAAGTTTGCCACGGGCCGTCCATTTCGTTGCCAATGCACCATGTTTTGATGTTGTAGGGCGCGTCGTTCCCGTTTTCACGGCGCAAATCGCTTAGGAAAGTGCCTTTCGGGTGGTTGCAGTATTCCAGCAAGTTCGCGGCGTCAAGAGGCGACCCTGTGCCCATGTTCACAGCCATCATCGGCTCGACCTTCGCTTTGCGGCACCACGCGGCGAATTCATCCGTGCCAAACTGGTTTGTCTCGGTGGTGCGCCACGCAAGGTCAAGCCGCGCGGGTCGCGATTCTTTTTTGCCAATCCCATCGCGCCAGTCGTAACCCGAAAGGAAGTTGCCGCCGGGATACCGCACCATCGAAAGGTTCAGCCCGTTTACAAGCTCCAGCACGTCCTGCCGGAAGCCGTCGGCGTCTGCGGCCGGGTGCCCCGGCTCGTAGATACCGGTGTAGACGCAGCGCCCCAGATGTTCGACAAATGCGCTGAATAAACCGGGGGAGACGCCCCCCACAACCATGCTTTTATCCGCGAAAATCTTTACTTTTGGCATCATATCGTTATCCTTTCGCAGGCAAGTGATTTAATCGTTTAGAAAAAAATAATCTCTTTGCCACATGATAACACTTTATAGGGCGGCAGTCAAGTGGATTTTGTATATTTTTCGTACAAAAAATTACAAAATTTATTTTTTTATGTTGACAATTTGATATTTGCAAGGTACAATAAACGTAAATTTAAACGATTATTCAAGGATTGAGTGATGATTGCTATGAAAAAAATTACAGATAAAATAGTGAAACCCTCTTCCTCGGTGACGATAAAAGAAGTTGCAAAGCTTGCGGGCGTATCTACCGCCACGGTTTCATACGTTATTAACAACACAAAAAACGTAGCGCCGGAAAAGCGGCAGCGCGTCCTTGACGCAATCGAGCAATCGGGATACACGCCGAATCTGGTCGCCAAAAGTCTGCGCGTGAAAAAGACGAATACCATCGGCGTTTTGGTCGAGGATATCATGGGGTATCCCGTGCCGGCCATCATCAACGGCATATCCGAACGCGTTGAAAAAAGCGATTACAGGATTCTGCTAAACGATCTTAGGATGCTCGAAAGCCTGTTTAACCAGTACGACCAGATTATGCAGCAAAAAAACAAGATAAACGAAGCGATTTCCCTTTTGCTGTTCGGCGCGCGGGTGGACGCAATTATTTACGTCGGCATGTTTGACCGCAATATTACGGGAATCTTAAATGAAATCAATAAGCCTTTGGTGATTGCGTATTCAACTTCGGACGACAAGAATTTCCACTCCGTCACATACGACAACGAAAACATCTCCGCTGAAGCGGTCAGGCACCTTTTTGATTTGGGCCACAGGCGTATCGCCGTGATCACCGGGCTTGCGCACACGTCGCCGGCGCGTATGCGTATGCGCGGCATACAGCGCGCGTTTTCCGAAGC
The DNA here is from genome assembly GCA_009777635.1 of Oscillospiraceae bacterium. Taxonomy (GTDB): domain Bacteria; phylum Bacillota; class Clostridia; order Oscillospirales; family Ruminococcaceae; genus WRAV01. Next base: position 2,179 of record WRLK01000041.1, read on the forward strand.
GGGAATCGTCCTTGACAGCGCCCTTGTCAAAAATGGAGACTGGGAGTACGCCTCCGGCTACTCCTGCATGATAGAGCTTCTTTCTGAGGATACGCTCCCCACCGCGGTATTCGCCATGAACGACCTGATGGCGGTGGGCGCGATGGACGCGATTGGAAACGCGGGGCTTCGCGTGCCGGAGGATATTTCCGTCATCGGGTTCGACAACAGGGAGTTTGCCGTATACCTGCATCCGAAGCTCACGACCATTGAAATCGACTTGAAAGGAATCGGGCAGTTAGCCGCAGAAACCGCGCTGAACACGATTCTCGGCGTTGACAAAGGCGAAAGCAGCCTCATTATCCCAAGCCGCCTGATTCAACGCAAAACAACGGCAAGAGTCGTAACCGCGGTAAAGGAAAGCGCCCTTCCATAAAATATGAGATAATTGCTCCGGCTGTCAAATCTGTGATGATTGGCAGCCGGAGGTTTTTAATCTAGATTCTGTTCGCTTTGTGTGAACAGGCCCTAATACGATACGCTTACTTCCTCTCCCGGGGCGGCCTGCGCCGCCTTTCCGTGGACAATAAAGGAAAGCTCTTTGTCGGAGGGATTTTTAACCTTCACCTGATTTCCGGTCACTGTTACGCCGACCGGCTGCCCTTTCCAAATCACTTTAAATGAGATGCTTTTGATTTCGCTGGGCATACAGGGCTTAAACGTCAGCGTGTCGGCGCCCAGTGCGCTTACCATGCCGCCAAAGCCGAGGACAATCTCCTGCCACATGCCGCCCACGTTGGCAAAGTGGATACCCTCGGAGGACCGGGGACGTGCGCCAAAGTCGATGTCCATAGATTTTTTCCAGTTCTCATAGGCGAGGCCGGGACGCCCCATGCAAGCCGCCACAATAGCGTTGTGGCAGATGGAATTGGACGAATCATGAATGGTGTAGGGGTTGTAATACTCGAAGGAGGCAATCATTTCCTCTTTGGTAAAGGCTTCGGTGTACAGCCCCATCAGCGCGATTACGTCGGACTGCTTTAAGCATTTGGCCCGGTACCGCAGCTCCTGCGTGGTGTAGAACCCGAACAGCTTATCCTTGTCTTTCCACAATCCCTCGATGTCGATTTCGCAATAGGCCGTGTCAAAATCGTCGCATTGCCATATGATATTCCGCTCTTCATCCCTGGGGATAGGCAAGCCGTCGGCAATTTCATGAAACAAGGCGATCTTTTTTTCGTCAAACCCTATTTTGGCGCACAGTTTTTTGTATTTTTCAGGCGCGTCGGCTTTGCACATATTGACGGCTTTTTCCGCAAGCCGCAGACTTTCGCGCACGACAAAGTTTGTGTATGCGTTATTGTTCGTAATCGGCTTGTATTCGTCGGGCCCCATGACGCCTAATATGTGCCAGCCGGGGCGCCCCTTAATCCGAGTTGCGCGGGCAGCCCAATAGTCGGCGGTTTCAAGGATAATCTCAAGGCCGCAATCGTAGAGGTATTCCTTGTCAAGCGTGTTGAGGTAGTAGTGCCACAGCCCCACAACAATGTCGGCGGTAATGTGGATTTCATGGTCGGCATATTCAAACAGCGAACAAACCTCGTTGCCGTAACGGTCGGTCTGCCACGGGTACCGCGCGCCGGGGTAGTTCATGGATTTGGCGCTGCGGCGCGCCCCGTCCAGTATGTTGTAACGGTAAAGCCCTGTCATTTTCGCGAGGGCGGGCTGTGTATAAATATAAAAGGGCTGAAAGAAAATCTCCATATCCCAGCAGACGGAGCCGAGATACATCTCGCTGGTCGAGCCTTTCGCGCAATTGAGCGCGCGCGGGTCGGTGGAGCGTGCGCGTAACAGGTGATAGATTGATTGGCGGATGGCGCGTTGGCTGTTGTAGCCTTCAGAGTCCTCCGCTTCGATTTGGATGTCGGATGAATCCCAGTTTTTCGTCCATCGGGCAACATGTGCGGAATGGAGCGCTTCGGCGCCTTTTTCCATTCCGCTGTTGAGCATCCGGATGCCTTCGTCCAGCAGGGATTCTCTATCATAATACATATCGGAAACCTGAGCCGACAGCTTCAGCACATTCGCATCTTCGCCCTGAGGCAGCGCAAAGGAAAGCCTTGCGTTTACGCGGCGATCCTCCCGGGTGATGGCGTGGGAAGCCGTCCTGTCGCATACCATGCGGCTGACGGTCATAACGCGGTCGCCCAGATTTCCGGTGACGTCCGAATAGATGACCTGTTCACCGGCAAACCCCACGTTGCGGCTTGTGAATTTGTCGCAACCGTTGGTGCGCACATCGTTGTCGATATAACTGCTCACGGTAATATCGGCGCTGCCGGAAAGCGATGTAATGCTAAGCTCCTGAACGCAGACGAACCTGTCGCAGGGGTTCATATACCGCTTGAACATCAGGTTCAGCTTTTTGCCCGTACCCGTTTCCCAGACAAAGGTGCGGTAAAGGGTTGCGGTTTGCATATCCAGCCAGCGTTTGTAGCCGGTGATATTCCCGGTTTCCATGTCCAGCTTTTCGCCGTCTGCGGAAACCTTAAGCCCCAGCATATATGGAAGATTGACGACGCCCACGTTCCAGTGAGGATGTTTGCCCTGAACAAGCGGAATAAACGTTCCCCAGCGGCTCTTTTTCGTGGGTACGACCTCCAGCGAGACATTCATTGCAAGACGCTCGTAGGTGAGGTTTTGCTCGTCGTCTGAAAATCCCTCGTCAAAGCTTGAGCGCAATGTCAGAAACCCTGTTCCAAGCGCCATGACAGATTCGTTGTGGCGCACGCGGGCGATATCGAAAGCATCCTCAATCACACACCAGCCAGGGTCGATTTTGAATCTATCTATATACATGCCTTACCCTCCTACATGTGTTTTTCTTTGATCCGTGTGTACACGTCTTCCAGCGTACCCTGAAACGGGCCGTACTTCTCCATTTTAATAGAGACGAGGGCGGCGGCGAATTTCAGCGATTCGGCGGCGCCATACCGTAGCCTATGCGAAAGATAGGCGGCGAAAGTGGTATCGCCGCGCCCGGTGCGCCCGATGACGCTGCTGTTTGAGAATTTCTCATAATAATTTACGCCGCCAACCCGGGCCAAAACGCCCTTGGAATGCGTGATAACGATTTCAGGGCAACCCCAGGATTCCACGATGACGGCGGCTTTTTCCAAATCGTCGGTTCCGGTGAGGACCTTTGCCTCCACCACGTCAAGCTTTACCTTGTCCATCTTCGATATAATCTCTTTTTTGTCTTTCACATCGCCGAAGTTAATCTCATGCGTGACCGGCGTAATCTGCCGGACAAAGCTCTGCATATCGGTGGAAAGGCTATATCCGCGGGCTTTTAAGCCATCGATGAGCTCCATGTTAAACTCCGAATCCGATACGCCGCCTAGATGGACAATCTGCGAATCCAGCTCCGGCACGTCTTCAACACGTATAAGACCGGCAGTCCTGACGAGCGTGATTTTGCGCTCATCCACATTTTCCGACTCGTGTATCACGCGGGAGTATGTCGTGCAGTCGGCGGGGATGATAAAGACGTCAACGCCCAAATCACGCATCGGTTGGGTTATAGGCTCCTCATCCAGCGACATCTTGACGACGGCGGCCGTCTTGACGCCGATCCGGGCCGTGACCATCGCGCCGCATAAAACGGCGCTGCCGGGCGCTGTAATTGGCTTTCCGCCAAACGGTGTGACCTCGTCGTAACACATATTACCGATAAATGTTATACCATATTTGCTCATACTGATACCCCTTCTGTATTTTTCTTGTAAGAACTTGTTTTTTGATCCTTGGATACAATTTCTAAACGATTCGCTAATATTTACATTATATATCGCTTCTGATTATTTGTCTACAAGGAAATTTGAAAATACTTTTATATTAATCTCCATAAATCTTGGTTGACTTTGTATGGCTGCTGTGATATAGTACATACAAAAAATAAAATGAGTTTGGAGGAAAACCTCATGAAAAAAACCTTTACCGCGCGCGAAATTGCAGTGTGCGCGATGATAGCCGCGGTTTATACCGCGCTTTGCATCGCGCTTGCCCCGATAAGCTATGGACCTGTTCAGGTGCGCGTGGCGGAAGCGCTGACGCTTACCGCGGTCTTTTCGCCAATCTGTATTTGGGGCGTTACAATAGGCTGTGCGCTGTCGAACCTCATAGGCTTTATGTTAGGCGTGAATATACTCGGGTTCCTGGATATTTTTTTTGGCACCGCTGCAACCTTGGCCGCAGCCATTTTAAGCTATAAATTCAGGAAGATCAGGGTGCGGGGGGTGCCGTTCCTGTCGGCTGTACCGCCCGTGATTGTAAACGCTGTCGTCATCGGGCTTGAGCTTACTTATATGATAGAGGGCGCGTTTTTAGGCAGAACTTTCATTCTAAACGCCGTGTATGTAGGCGTGGGGCAGCTTATCGCCTGTTTTGCGCTGGGGCTTCCGCTTGTGTACCTGCTTGAAAAATCCGGGATACCGCAAAAGTATTTTGGCGCTCAAAAATAAATAAAAAAACCCGGGCGCCTTTTGGCCCCGGGTTTTTGATTTACTGCTGTATATAATACTCTACACAATACTAAACTGATACGTCGTGGTGGTAATGTATTCCTCCCCCGCGTGGTAAATCGGCGACGCCAGCCACGGCATGTTGACCGCGTTTGGGAAAAGCTGCGTCTCAAGGCAGAAAGCCTGGTGCTTTTTGTAGGCTGCGCCGTCTTTGTAGGTGAGGGTTTCGTCCAGCATATTCGAGGTGTATAGCTGTATCCCCGGCAGGTCTGTGAAAACGGTCATCACTCGCCCGCTGTCGGGTTCCGATACCGTCACGACCTTTCTGTAATCGTACCCGCCGCCAAGCACGAAATTGTGGTCAAAGCCGCCGACCATCTTTGTCTGTGGGTAATCGGAGAAAATATCCTTGCCGATTTCCTTGGGAGTCCTGAAATCAAAGGGCGTGCCCTCGACTTTTAGAATCTCGCCGTTCGGCAGGCATTTTTCGTCCATGGGCAGGAAATAATCCGCGTCGATCTGCATAACGTGCTTGTGGATATTGCCGCTGTCATGGCCCGCAAGGTTAAAATACGCGTGGTTCGTGAGGTTGATTACGGTATCCTCGTCGCTCACGGCGCGGTAGTCGATCATCAGGGCGTTGTCGTCCGTGAGCGCGTATGCCACGTTGATCGTAAGCTCACCGGGAAAACCGTCGCTCAGGCTTTCCATCTTATGGCTTAATAGCAGCGCCGGTATGTTGCCGACCGTCCTTACCTCGCTTAGGAAAAGGCGCGAATGCAGCCCGTCCTTGCCGCTGTGGAGGTTGTTGGTCCCGTCGTTTTGTTCAAGCGAAAAGGTTTTGTCGCCAATGCTTAACTCGCCGTTTGCAATACGGTTTGCGTTTCGGCCGATCAACGCGTTAAAATACGCGGGGTTTGTAACGTAAGTATCAAAATCCTTGTGCCCGAGCACGACGTCCGCGAGGTCGCCGTTTTTGTCCGGGACAAACATATTCGTTATAACACCGCCAAGATTTGTGATATGGACGCGCATTTTGTTGTTGTTTTCAAGGATATACATCATAGCGTTGTCGCCGTTCGGCAAAGTTCCGAATTGTTGGACGGTGATTTTCATAAAAGTTAGTCATTCCTTTCGTGAAGCCTGATTACAAGCGAATAAATCTTAAGCAAAATTATATCATGAAAGAATATGTTTTGCAATACAGAAAATCCCAGCTTATAACTTTAAAAATCCGTAATAATTTGTACATTTATGCAGATTATTTTAATGATAATATAAAAAATAAGATGAACGGATTATTTAATTTTTTAGGAGGGACATCAGTGAAAAAAATATTATCAACCTTTATGGCATTGCTGATGGCTGTGTCGCTTCTGGGCGTTACGGCATCGGCGGCCAGAGTCAATCGGATCAGGATCATTTCGCCCCGCTCAACCGAGATAAGGGTCAACAGGACGCTGACGCTTGAAACGCGAATCACCCCCAGCGACGGGGAATATCACCGCATTGAGTGGGATTCAAGCGACTGGCGCATCGCCGATGTTGACAATTATGACGATGAATATGCCGACATAATCGCTTACCGCGTCGGCACCACAGTCATATCGGTGCGTGTTTTTGATGAGAATAACAGAAGACTTGCGTCAGATAGCATCGAGATCACCGTTACCGGACCTGGCGGAAGCACCGGCGGCGGAAGCGGAAGCGGCGGCGGCAACAACGCGCTGGACCGCGATCCTGAGCCAAGTAACCCACCCGCGGTTACTGACAGCAAAATTTCCGCCGCGACCGTTACGAGCGCTGTGCGCGCAAATGCTGTAAGGGGTCAGACGTCACACGCGAATTTCAGGGGATATTCAAGCGTTGCGTCCGCTACTCTCAAATCGGCGAACACCGAAATGCAGCGCGTCGGGGGAGTCGTGCTTTTAAACTTTGACACCATGAACGCTACAAACACAAGATCCGTTGAAGGCCGTCTGACAATCAACCCCAGGCATTCAGCGAACCTGACAGGTGACATCCAGCTCGGCGTCTATACGAATGACGGCGCTACTGGTTCCACAAGGAGAAAGTTCGAGAGGTTCTTCAGCAACCGCGTCGTCGTAATAAAGGCGATGCAAAAGGGCAGCTATGGTATGCCTGTGAACTACGCGGTAAAAATCGGCACGGACCTTGCAAACGCAAGACAGCTTATGCTTTACAGCTACGATCCCGTCACAAACCGTGCGATGACAATCAACAACTCGAATATCTGGCTTGACAGAAACGGATATGTGCACTTTACAACAAACTTAGGCGATGACCTGGTAATTGCAGACGGTGCGCTGAGGCTGAGATAAACAAGAAAAGGACCCGGCTAAAAATAGCCGGGTCCTTTTTATACCGTATTGTTATGCGATTGTTGCGCCTCTCAGCTTTAGCCGCAGCTTATCGCTTATCATCGCGATAAACTCGGAGTTTGTCGGCTTTCCGCGCCCGTTGTGTATCGTGTACCCAAAATATGAATTTAGTATATCCACATCGCCGCGGTCCCACGCGACCTCAATCGCGTGGCGTATCGCCCGCTCAACCCTTGACGGCGTCGTGGAGCATTTTTTTGCGACGGCGGGATACAGCTCCTTTGTCACCGAGTTTATGATGTCGGGCTGCTCGATTGACAGGATAATCGAATCCCTTAGATAATGGTAACCCTTGATATGCGCAGGAACACCGATTTGATGGATAATTTCCGTTACCATAAGCTGCAAATCATACTGGTGCCGGCCTGTCCGGCCGACCGGCGCGCTTAACTGGGTTTTTCTGCGATCTTCGGCGATTTCGACGATACGCTCAATCATGATGTCGGTCTCAACCGGCTTTAAAAATAAATACGTGGCTCCCGCCGCAGTCAGTTCGCGCTCCAAGGCCGAGCTGTCAAAGCTCGAGATTGTGATGAAAACCGGGGCCGTAAGCGCTGAATCTCCGCTTATTTCCTTCATTACAGCTACCGCGTCCTTATGCGGCATGAAAACTTCCATCAGAACAACGTCGGGCCTGTGCTCACGAATCATCTCACAAACCTTTTCGCCGTCCTTAGGCGCAGGAATCGCTTCAAAGTCATAAGCCTTAAAAATCGCCGCGCATTTTGAAAAATAGTCTTTTCTGTCATCCGATATCAATACTTTCATATGTGACAACGCTACCACTCCAATGTTTACCAAATTTTGACATCTGCTGTCACCAGTAGGTTACCATATTTTGGAAATTATTGCAACCCATTGTCGCAATAATACCCTTTAAATATTATTATAATATTTTTATACAAAAAGTCAATATTCTTATGCCGCAATCTGTCCATCTTCGACAGAATCCAGTATTTTATCCATATTTTCAGCAAAAATCCCGTAACCACGCGTTGGGTCGTTGACGAAAACATGGGTGATGGCGCCGGCAAGCATATCGTTCTGAATGATGGGGGAGCCGCTCATACCCTGTACGATACCGCCGCTTATCGCAAGGAGTTCCTCGTCAATTACCCGGATAATCATATTTTTTGTCGGGGTTGTATCTGAATAGTTGATTTTCTCGATTAAAATATCGAACGCGCGCGGGTTGTGTCCTGATATGGTTGAAAAAATTTGTGCGGGACCGGGCTCTATCTCCTGCTTTAGCGCCATCGGGACAGGGCCTGCGTCAAGAACGGGGTAATCCAGCATGCCGAATATGCCTGATTCGCTGTTGCGATAAAGGCGGCCAAGGGGCACGTCGCTTGCGAAGGTGCCTTTTAACTCGCCGGGCCTGCCGCTTTGCCCCATGCTCACACCGGAAATGTTTACGTCGACGATTTCGCCTGAATAAAGCGGCATGATTTCACCTGTGTCAATATCGCAGATCGCGTGACCGAGCCCTGCGAAGCCGAGCGTTTCGGGGTCGTAATAAGTCAGCGTGCCTATTCCCGCCGACGAGTCGCGTACCCACATACCGGCTTTGTAGCTGTCGTCATATTCCGATTTTATGGGCGTTAAGCTAAAATCGATCTCGGCTTCGCCGCGCATCGCCGTTATTTTAATCTCCTCGCCGCCGGCTCCTGAAATAAACCGCGCCGCATCGCTGTTGCGGTGAATCGGCACGTCTTCGATATGCGTGATGACGTCTCCGATTTTAAGTCCCGCGTCCTTTGCGGGGTTTAAATTTTCCGTGCCGCTTTGGATGTCGCTTAGGCCCACGATGATAACTCCGAGTGTATGCATTTTGATGCCGAACGGGCTGCCGCCCGGAACCACGGTCTTGCGCTCCGCGGTGTGAGCGCTTGCCTGTTCGGCGCGGCCGCGGCCGAATAGCCTAAAGCTTATTCCGCCGCCGTAGCGCTCTAAAACGGAGGGCTTTGACGCGCCTGAAACGGGCAGATACATAACGGCCATAATGAATACTATATAAAGCGAGAGAACTCCCGCGAAGATTTTGTAATATTTTCTCATTTTGATACTCCTGTATTTTGAATTTGATGTCTTACACTACTTTGCCACCTTTCAAATATTTTATTGGAGTAAGATTATTGCAATTAGAAGTTCTAGTATTTACAAAAACCGATAAAATGATACAATTAAAGAGTGTTTATTTTAAAACGCGCGCGACATATAATATGAAACGGAGAGCGGATTTTTATGAAAATCGGCATTATCGGTTCAAGAAATACGGGGAGCTTTAAGGAAGAGATGATTTTGGAATATCTTCCGGAAAACTGTACTGAAATTATAAGCGGCGGAGCGCCCGGAATTGATACGTGCGCCGAGGATTTTGCCGCGAAAAGGAATATCCCGTTTAGGAAGTTTTTACCTGATTACGAAAGATACGGCAAACGCGCGACTCTTGAACGCAACCTTTTGATCGTTAAAAATTGCGACGCGCTGCTCGCTTTCTGGGACTTGGACTCCCGCGGTACGGCGCATACGATTACCGTATGCTTAAAGGAAAATGTTCCGGTAAGGGTTATTCCGTTAAAAATATCTTGAAATCACGCGAAGTTTGGTGTAAAATAATATACTATATATCCTGATGTAACGGAGAATGATTATGTTAATCCTTGTTTTAAACGCGGGAAGCACGTCGCTGAAGTTAAAGCTTTACGATATGAGCGAAAGCTCTGTCGTCGCCGAGTGCAACTGCCAAAAGGTGGGCGGCGAGAACGCCGACGTCAAATATAAAAGCGAAAAAACAGGGAAAATAACGAAAACCTTGCCGATTTTATCCCACGCGGACGCGCTTGTTCTCATGCTTGAAATGCTGACGTCGGGGGATACGAAAGTGATCGGCGGCAAAGAAGACATCAAGCTTGTCGCGCACAGGGCAAGCATGGGCGGCGACCTCAAAAGCTCCGTTTTGATAGACGAAAGCATAATCAAAATGATAGAGGCAAAGTCGCCGCTGGCGCCGCTTCACAATCCCGTTCAGATAAGGGTCATACGCGATACGCGCCGTGTGTTCGGCGAGGATTTCCCGATGGCGGTGAGCTTTGATACCGCGTTTAACGCGACGATTCCGCCGGTTGCCTATTTGTACGCCGTGCCGTACAGGCTGTACGAGGAGCACGACTTCAGGCGATACGGCTACCACGGGCAGTCGTACCAATTCGTGGCGGAGCGGTACGAAACCGTCTCCGGCAACAAGCTTGAGGGGATGAATATCGTCGCCTGCCATCTTGGCGGGGGCTCATCCGTATGCGCCATCAAGGACGGCAAAGCCATCGACAACTCCTTTGGCATCGGCACTGGGCAAGGCCCCGCCTGCAGCACGCGCGCCGGAACTGTAGACCACACGGGAATCGGATACATCATGCAAAAGGAAAATTTAACGTATCAGGAAATCGAGGACATGCTTCACCGCGAATCGGGGCTGCTTGGAATCTCCGGCGTTTCCGGAGACGAGAAAGAAATCGAGGACGCGGCGTTTAAAGGGCATGAACGCGCGCAGCTCACGCTTGATATTATGGCGTACCAGATCAAAACATATATCGGTTCATACGCCTTTGCGATGGGCGGGCTTGACGCAATTATTTTTACCGGAGGCATAGGTGAAAATTCAGATTATATGCGCGAACATATTTTAAAAGGGCTCGAAGCGTTCGGAATAAAGCTCGACAAAGACGCAAACCGCGACTTCAACAGGCAGGAGCATAAGATTTCGGCTAAAGACTCGAAAGTCGAGATATGGATTATCCCAACAAACGAGGAGCTTGTCATCGCAAGAGACGCGGTGAAAATTTACAACGAATGGAAAAAGTAATCGTAGTAACGGGGCATTACGGAAGCGGTAAGACGAATTTGTCCCTTAACCTCGCGCTATTGGCGCGTGAATCAGGCGAAAACGTGACGCTGTGCGATCTCGACATCGTAAACCCGTATTTCAGGACAGCCGATTTTAAAGAGATTGCAAGGGAAAAGGGCATCAAGCTTTTGGCGTCGGATTACGCGAATTCGAGCCTTGACATCCCGTCGCTTTCGGGAGGGCTGGAGCCGGCAATAAACGGCGGCGGTCGCGTGATCATAGACGTCGGAGGCGACGATACGGGCGCGGTGGCGCTCGGCAGGTACGCTGAGTCGATCAGGCAAAATCCGTATACCATGCTGTATGTCATAAACAAGTACCGGTATTTGATGGAAGCCCCAACCGACGCGGCCCGGCTTTTAGCGGAGATCGAAAAGACGTCGAGGCTTACGGTTACGCATATTGCAAACTGCTCGAACCTTGGCGCGGAGACTGCGGCGGGCGACGTCATAAAGTCTCTTGCATACGCTGAAGAGGTTTCAAAGCTTTCGGGAAAGCCGGTGCTGTTTACCGCCGTCGACAAGCGTATCGCAGGGGAATTAACCGGCTTCGGGGATGTTTTTTCTGTCGGGGTATATGTAAAACCCCCGTGGGATAAATGATAAAAAAGGGAGGATGAATTTTATGGCAAACAAAGTGACAATCAATGAAAATGTTTGCAAGGGCTGCGGATTATGCGTTGTTGCGTGCCCGAAAAAAATTGTCGAGCTTGACCATGCTAAAATCAACGACAAGGGGTACCACCCGGCGTTTGTATGTGATATTGACAAATGTATCGCATGCGCAATGTGCGCAATTATGTGCCCTGACAGCGCGATTAAGATTGAAAAGGAGTAGTGCAAATGCCTGAAAGAGTATTGATGAAAGGCAACGAAGCGTTAGCCGAAGCCGCGATCAGGGCCGGATGCCTGCATTTCTTCGGTTACCCGATCACGCCGCAAAATGAAGTGAACGCGTACATGTCAAAGCGGATGCCAAAGCTCGGCGGCGTCTATCTGCAAGCGGAATCCGAGGTCGCTGCCATCAACATGATATACGGCGCGTCGGCAGCGGGTATCCGCGCGCTTACGTCGTCGTCGTCTCCCGGTATCTCGCTTAAAACCGAGGGCATCTCATACATGTGCGGCGCGGATTTGCCGGGCTTGATTCTGAACATACAGCGCGGCGGTCCCGGGCTCGGCACCATCCAGCCAAGCCAGGCGGATTACTTCCAGTCGACAAAGGCTCCCGGGCACGGCGATTTACATATTATGGTATTTGCGCCAAGCACCGTTCAGGAAATGGCCGACACCGTGTTTAAAGCTTTCGATTTGTCGGATGAATACCGCGTGCCCGCGATGATACTGATTGACGGCATACTTGGCCAGATGATGGAGCCTGTCGCGTTTCCCGATCATATTGCGGCGCCGGCAGCGAAGCCCTGGGCCACCTGCGGCACAAAAGGCAAGCGCGGGCGGAACGTCATAAACTCGCTGTATCTTGTCGCAAACGAGCTTGAAGAGAAGGTCCGTGAAAGGTTCGAGCGCTATGCCGAAATAGAGGCGAAGCACTCGGAGGCCGAGGAATACTTCGCCGAGGACGCAGATATCCTTTTGGTAGCATACGGCGCGTCGTCCCGCGTTGTGAAAAACGCGGTCAGCGCGGCCCGAAAGCAGGGCATCAAGGCAGGCATGCTTCGTCCCGTCACGCTGTGGCCGTTCCCGAAGCAGCAGCTTATGGCCGCCGCGAAAAACGCAAAATCCCTGCTTGTGGTTGAAATGAGCATGGGCCAGATGGTCGAGGACGTTCGTCTTGTCGTGAAAGATAAGCCCGTCGAATTCTTTGGCCGCACAGGCGGCGTAATCCCGTCTCCCGCCGAGGTGCTGGAGCAAATCGAGAAGCTTTGTGGAGGTGCGAAATAATGGCTGTAGTATACGAAAAAACGATCGGATTGACAGACGTTATAACAAGCTACTGTCCCGGATGCACACACGGCGTCATCCACAAGCTTGTCGCCGAGACGATCGTGGAGCTTGATAAACAGGGAAGCGCCGTCGGCATCGCTCCCGTCGGATGCTCCGTGCTCGCGTATAAATTCTTCAACTTCGACATGGTTCAGGCTTCCCACGGCAGGGCGCCCGCCGTTGCGACGGGGATTATCCGCGCGCTGCCGGACAACGTAGTCTTTACTTATCAGGGCGACGGCGACCTTGCCGCGATTGGCACCGCCGAGATTGTCCATGCGGCGTCCCGCGGCGAGAACATAGTCGTCATCTTTGTAAACAACGCGATTTACGGCATGACGGGCGGACAAATGGCGCCCACGACGCTGCCGGGCCAGGTCACGCAGACGACGCCTTACGGGCGCGATATCGAGATTGCGGGAAGCCCGATCCGCGTTTGCGAAATGCTTTCAACCCTTGACGGCGTAGCCCTTGCGCAGCGCGTCGCCGTAAACAGCGTGCCGAATATCCGAAAGGCTAAGGCCGCGATTAAAAAAGCGTTCGAGAACCAGGTGAACAAGCGCGGGTTCTCCATCGTTGAGATTCTCTCAAATTGCCCGACGAACTGGGGAATGACGCCGGTCGAATCCCTTGCGTGGATAGAAGAGAAGCTGATGCCGTATTATCCGCTCGGCGTTTATAAGGACAAGTACGCAGGGGAGGGCAAGTAGATGAAAAGCTATAACATGATTTTCGCGGGCTTCGGCGGGCAGGGAGTCCTGTTTACCGGCAAGGTCGTCGCGTACGCGGGGCTCATTGACGACAAGGAGGTTTCCTGGATGCCGTCTTACGGGCCTGAAATGCGCGGAGGTACCTGTAATTGCAGCGTTTGTATTTCCGATGAGCCAATCGGCTCCCCGGTCGTGACGGAGCCGGACGTGCTCGTCGCGATGAACGGCCCGAGCTTCGACAAGTTTATCGGAATGGTGAAAAAAGGCGGCAAGGTAATCGTTGATTCTTCGCTTGTTTCGCGCGAAAACCCGCGCGACGACGTCGAGATATACGAGATATCCGCGTCGCAGCTCAGCAACGACGAGAATCTGGAAGGTATCGCAAACATGATTCTGCTTGGTAAAACCATCAAGGAGACAGGGCTTGCGGATATGGATACCATCGAAAAATCAATAAAGAAATGCGTGCCGGCCAAGAACATCCATATGATTGAGCACAACATCCGCGCGATTAAGCTTGGCATGACGCTTTAAAATTTTATGAAAAACAGGGCGAAACGCCAAATTGCCGTAATTCTTGCTTTATTGATAGGGCTGCTCTCCTCGTGCTCGAACCCTGCCGCCATGAGCGAGGCCGATTCAAAAACAGCTAATGAGCTCGGCCACCGGTTCGCGGAGTATATCTCCGAGGGGATTCTCCAATACAGGGAGGACCCGGAGCGGCTTTACAGCTTCGGGTATGTCGTATACGACGGCGAGAAGCTGCTCGGCGCCGACTACCTTGCAAGATTTTACATCGAGTACGGCGACGGCCTTGACGCCGCGATTACCGTGGTTTTTTCAGGCGGCGGCTTTGTCGTCTCAAGGATTATTTTCAGCGGCGGCAAGGGGTTTTATCTGCGGTATGAATACGACCGCCTAAACCCCGGGGACGTCGCCGTAACCGCCCGGCTTGTCGACGACGTCGCCCTTAGATATACAGACGACCCGCCAAAATGGGAGATGGACCTGTTTTTCGCAGGAAAGCAGATTGCCGGATTCTCCTTTGAGAACCCGGATTCATAATGATCGGAGCATGTCTTTAAACGGCATGCTCCGGCTTCTTAGGGGCTTTATTATGCTTCATTTTACGCTTGGGGCCGCGGGGACCGGCAAAACCGCCGGGCTTCTCGAAAAGATGGGCGCCTTGGCTAGAGACGGCGAAAGGCTTATTTACCTTGTGCCGGAACAGTATTCCTTCGAGGCGGAGCGGCAGATTTACCGCAGCCTTGGCCCGAAGCGCGCGCTTTGTGTCGAAGTGCTCAGCTTCACAAGGCTAAGCGGCAGCGTATTTCGGGCGTATGGCGGGCTTAGCGGTACTGCCGTATCTAAAACGGGCAAGTACCTTTTGATGTCGCTTGCTCTCGGCGAGGTCAGGGAGAAGCTGCAAATTTACAGGAGAAGCGCGGGCGATACGTCTTTTATACGCATGCTCGTCGATACATGCGGAGAGCTGAAAGCCGCGGGGATCACTTGCTCAAAGCTCGAGCGGTTTGCGAAAGCGCGAAAGGAAGACGCGCTCACCCGAAAAATCACGGAGATATCGGTGATATACCAAGCTTATCAAAGCCTGATAGAGCGCGGATACACAGACCCCGATGACAATTTGATACGCGCGTCATTGTTACTTGAAAACAACAATTTTTTTGACGGAATGTACGTATTTGTCGATGGCTTCACAACATTTATGGCAGCGGAATTTGAGATTTTGGGGCACGTAATAGCCGGATGCAAGGACATTTGGTTTGCGTTTACCGCCGACGGCGCGCACGATGAGCAGCGCGGGACAGGCGTGCTCTCGCCATCGAAATCGGCGATAAGGCGGCTTACAAGGCTTGCCGGGAATTACGGCGTCGACGTCGCGGAGCACGAAATCCTAAGGACGCCGCTGCGCTTTGAACAACCGGAGCTAAAGCATATAGCGGAACACTTCCACAGCCCGGCTCCGCCCGTTTTTAGCGGCGGGTATACGGGTGCGCTTGAGATCTGCGGGTATGGAAATCTATACGGTGAGATCGAAGCCGCGGCGTCTAAAATCGCGAAGCTCGTGCGGGAGGAAGGCTATCGTTACCGCGATATCGCCGTGATCGCCCGTGCTCCGGATTCATACGCAACGGCAATAGAATCCACGTTTTCGCGGCATGGTATCTCGTATTTTATGAGCGTTCAGGAAGACATCGAAAACAAGCCGGTTATAAGCTGTGCGCTGCACGCTCTAAACGCCGTGAGAAGCGGATTCCACCCTGACGACGTGCTGCTGTTTGCGAAATCCCCGCTGTTGGGGCTTCACGAGAACGACGTCGCCGAGCTTGAGAATTACTGCTACTGCTGGAGCGTTCGCGGCTCGCTCTGGCAAAGTGAATTTACAAACAACCCGCGTGGGCTCAAGGGCCCGCTGACAGAGGACGAAACCGCGCTTCTCGGGCGGATAAATACAACGAGAAGCCTGATCATGACGCCGCTTTTGCACTTGCGGCAGGTGATGAGGAATCCGGACGGGAAAAGCTTTGCAAGCGGGATATTTGATCTTTTGACCGGGATTTCGGCTGCGGAGAATCTCACAAAATACGCGGCAGGCTTGAAGATGTGCGACGCGTTCATTGACGAGGCGGCACAGCTATGGGATTTGCTGATGGACGTGCTCGACGTGTTCGCCACGGCAATTTCAGGGCACAGGATGAGCGCCGCTAAGATGTGCGAGCTGTTCAGGCTCGCGGTAAACGCCGCGGAAATCGCGTCGCCGCCGCAAACGCTGGATCAAGTTTTAATCGGAGGCGCCGACAGGATACGCCCGGGGAAAATCCGCGCCGCTTTCGTAATCGGCGCAAACGAGGATGTTTTCCCGGCTGCCGTGACGGCCTCCGGCGTGTTCTCCGACAAAGAACGCGGGGAGCTGATAACCGCGGGCCTTGAGGTTTCGCCGCCCGTGATTCAGCGCGCGGCGCTTGAAAAATACTTTGTGTATTTCGCTTTAACGCTCGCATCCGACCGGCTTTTTGTCAGCTTCTCAAAATCAGACGCGAGGAGCCGGGAGCTTCTGCCGTCGGTCATAATCTTGCGGCTTTTCGAGATTTTTCCAAAACTTCCAAAGCCAAAACAGGATATACTAAACGGAATTTCAAACTTGAAATCCGCGTTTGAGGCTTATACGATACATATTCGCGAGAACTCGGGGCGAACTGCCGCCCTGCGCGCGTTTTTAGAGGAGAACGGGTACATGAGCGCCCTTTTAAAGATAGACGGCGCCTTGGAGAAGAAACCGCACGTTATCTCAGACAAAGCCATCGCAAGGGAGCTTTTTGGCAAATTCATGCGGCTTTCGCCGAGCAGGGTCGAGCGGTTCTACAAATGCCCATTCTCCTATTTTATCTCAGACGGGCTTAAAATCCATAAACGCCATAAGGTCGAATTTACCGGGCTTGAATCCGGCTCCATCATCCACCACGTGCTTCAGGCGATGGTGAAAAAGCACGGCGGCAAAGGGCTTCTCGAAATTTCGGAGCAAATGCTCTCGGCGGAAATTCTCGTGCTCATACAAGAATACCTCGAAAGCGTTATTGACGCTCCAAAAGAATTACCGGTAAGGATTGCGTTTTTATTTAAGCGGCTTTCCGGTATGCTGTCGCGTCTTTTAAGGAGAATCGGCGAGGAGTTTTACCAAAGCGAGTTTTTGCCGACGGCATTTGAGATGCCGATAAAGCTCGGCGAAAAAATAGAGCCGCTGCGGCTTAAAACCGCTGATGGCGCGGATGTCGTCGTGGAGGGAATCGTTGATCGCGTCGATGTGATGAACAAAAACGGGCGCAGGTACATCCGCGTGGTGGATTATAAATCCGGTTCGAAAAGCTTTGCGCTCGAAGATGTGTTGTACGGACTTAACATGCAGATGCTTCTCTATCTGTTTACAATCGCCGAAAACGGTATGGAGGAGCTTTCCGGCGGGGTTCCGGCGGGGGTTTTGTACATGCCGGCAAGCGAGAGTTACTTAAGCGCCGCCCGAAGCACGAGCGACGAGGAAATTGCAAAGAAACGCCAAAAAACCTTGTGCATGAACGGGATTTTACTCGACGACGAAGAGGTCCTGCGCGGTATGGAGCGCGATATTAAGGGAATTTATATCCCCGTGAGAATGCAAAAGGACGGTAAGCCCGACACATCCAATCTTATGAATCTTGCGGAAATGGGGGCGCTGTCGCGCAGAATAAAGGGGCAGATTCTTAAAATGGCGGAGCATTTGCGCGACGGGAGAATTCTTGCGTGCCCCACCGCGGCAAACGGCGTTTTGGCGTGTGAATATTGCGATTACAAAGCGGTTTGCGGGTTTGAGCAGGGCGACGAAGTCACGCAGATCGCAAAACTTGACAAGGACGAGGTCCTAAAGCTTCTTATACAGGAGGAACAACATGGCGCGGCAATGGACTAAACCGCAAAACGATGCTATTAATGCACTGGGAGGCTCCGTGCTGGTTTCAGCCGCCGCCGGAAGCGGGAAGACCGCCGTTTTGACGCAGCGTGTAGTTTCGCTGCTCTTAGACGAGAGAAACCCGGTCGACGCGGACAGGCTGCTGATCGTCACTTTTTCAAACGCCGCAGCCGCCGAAATGAAGCAGCGTATTTCGGCAAAATTGTCCGAAATGATACGCGAGAACCCGCGCGATTTGTTTTTACAAAGACAGCAGGCGCTGCTGCCGGCCGCACAGATCAGCACGATCCACGCGTTTTGCATCGAGCTTTTGCGCCGGAATTTTCAAAGTCTCGGGATTCCGCCGGATTTTGGCGTAGCGGATGAAAACGAGCTGATCCTGATGAAAAACGAAATCGCCTCCGCCTGTATCGAAGAAGCGTATGAAAAAGATGAGAACGGAGAATTCTCCGCGCTTTTGGAGACGCTTATCAGCGGTACGGGCGACAAGGCGCTTATTGAGGCTATCCTCAAAATATATGACTTCAGCCGTTCCCATCCGTTCCCCGAGGATTGGCTTCATGAGAAGCTAAAGCTTTACGACCCGGATACAGAGGTGGCAAAAACGATTTGGGGGGCGTCGCTTCTCAGCTACGCTAAGAAATCGCTTGCGTTTTGCGTGAAATCCACCGAAGCGGCGATCAGAGCCTTTTCAGGCGACGAAGCCGTCGAAAAGGCGTATGGCGCGGCGTTTTCCTCTGATTTGGTGCAGTTTAAGTCTTGCCTGAAAGCCGCCGCCGCAAACGATTGGGATACGCTTGTAGCGTCCCTTGCGGCGTATACTCCGGAAAGGCTCGGCGGGCTTCGCGGCGGCGACGCGCTGGGAGAGCATCTAAAGAGCATGCGGCAGAGCAGCAAGGATATCGTAAAGGAGCTTTCGGAAAAATATATAAACGCGCAGAGCGCTGCGTTCAGGCAGGATATTGCCGATTTAAAGCCAAAGATCGAGCTCTTGTTTGCGCTTGTAAAGGAATTCTCCGAGCGCTTTAAAGCGGAAAAAGCAAAGAAAAACAGGCTTGATTTTTCCGATTTTGAGCATCTTGCATTAGAGCTTTTGATTGAAAAAACTAAGGACGGTTACGTGAGAACCGAAAAGGCAAAGGAAATCTCCGAGCAGTTTGAGCACGTGATGGTAGATGAGTATCAAGATACAAACGAGGTTCAGGACTTAATCTTCACGAGCATTTCGAGAAGCCAGGAGAACCTGTTCATGGTGGGCGACGTAAAGCAGAGCATTTACGCTTTTCGCCAGGCCATGCCCGAGATATTCACGGCGAAGCGGAGAAGCTTTTTTCCGTATGGCAGCGGCATGTTCCCCGCGAAGATAAACCTTGACACCAATTTCAGGAGCAGGCGCGAGGTGACGTCGGCCGTCAACTTCTTGTTTTCGATTTTGATGAGCGAAGAGAACGGCGGCGTTGATTACAGAAAGGACGAGAGCCTCAAATGCGGGGCCGTTTACCCTGAATACGGCGGCGCGAAACCGGTTTTACTGCTTACTCTCATGGAGAACGACGCGGAAGGCAAGGATTCCGTAACGCTGGAAGCCGAAACGATTGCCGGGGAAATCGCGGGCATGATAGAATCGGGGTACATGGTGACGGAGAACGGCGTTATGCGAAAAGCATCGCCGCGAGATTTCTGCATTCTTTTGCGGGCCGCGAAAAACCGCGCCGAGGTTTACGCGCGGGAGCTTAACAGCCGCGGGATTGCCGCGGTGAGCGAGAACGGCGGCGGGTACTTTGCAGCACGCGAGGTTTCATCGGTTATCTGCATGCTCAAAGCCGTTGACAACCCTCTTTTGGATGTCGAGCTTATTGCCGCGATGCTCTCGCCATTTTTTGATTTTACAAACGACGACGTCGCGAGAATCCGGCTAAACGCGCGTGACGTGCCGTTTTTTACAGCGCTTGCGCGCACGGCGGAAAGCGACGAAAAAGCGGCGGGCTTTCTCAAAATATTCAGGGAGCTTCGGGCGAAGTCCGCGATTTTACCGGCGGACAGGCTCATCATGTCGTTTTACGAGATGACGTCGGCGATCTCAATCGCGCAAGCGATGCCGATGGGCGAAGTCCGCGCCGCGAACCTGCGGCTTCTCGTTCACTACGCGTCGGAATACCATGCTCTTGGATACAAGCAGCTTGGCGGGTTTATCGGTTTTGTCGGCAGGCTCGAGGAGAAAAAGCAGGATTTATCGCCCGCCGGCTTCGTAAAAGACGGCGCGGATGCTGTGCGCATCATGAGCATACACCGCTCGAAAGGGCTTGAGTTCCCCGTTGTTTTTCTTGCGGACACGGCGAAGCAGTTTAATATGACCGATTTGCGCGCGCGGTATTTGCTCCATTCGCGGTACGGGTTTGCGTGCTTGAGGCGAGATTACAAAGCGTTTAAGCAATTTGCGACCGTGCCGATGCAATCTGTGCGGCTTGAGACGGAGCGCGTTATGCGCTCGGAGGAAATGCGAATCCTCTACGTCGCGCTGACAAGGGCGAGGGAAAAGCTGATAATCAGCGCGGCAGTAAAGTCCCCGCTTAAAAAGCGGCTTGCCAGCCTGCGCGCGGAACTTGAAAACCACAGACTTCCGGGGTACCTTGTCGGCAGGATGAACAGCTACGCCGGGTGGATTTTATCGGCGCTTTTGTACCATGAAAGCGCAGGCGCGCTGCGTGAATTTTTCGGCGCGCGGGAAATCGAAACCATCCCCGGCGATACGGATTGGGAGTTTATCATCCGCGGGCGGGATGAGGCCGAAGACGTCCCGGCGCCAGACAGGCCGGAAGCATCCGCCTTGCCCGACGAGGCTTTCCTTGCGGAGCTTAAAGCCCGCGCTTCGTATACCTACGCGTTTTTGCCTCACACCGAGATTCCGGCGAAGCTTGCCGTATCCGACGTTGCTAAGGGCGAGCGCGGGCTTCTGTACCATTTTTCGCAGCGCCCGAGGTTTATGACGGCTGAGGCGCTGACTCCAGCCGAAAAAGGCAACGCCATGCACAAATTCATGCAGTTTGCAAGCTACGAAAACGCGAAAGAAAACCTGGACGATGAGATTGAAAATATACGCAGGGAGAGCTTTTTGTCGCCACTTGAAGCTGAAAGTCTTGACAAAAAGCGGCTTAAAGCATTTTTTAAATCCACGCTTGCGGACCGGATTTTTAGCAGCGAAAAGGTATTCAGGGAGCTTAAATTCATGTCGGAGTGCGGAGGAGACGTGCTTTTTAAAATGTATCCCGACATGCCCAAGGATGCCCAAATAGCGCTTCAGGGCGTTGCGGACTGCGTTTTTATTGAAGACGGCGAAGCCGTGATCGTCGATTACAAAACAGATATTGTAACGGATTCGAAGCAGCTTTTAGAGCGGTACGGAAAGCAGCTTTCGCTATACCGGATGATGCTTGAGGAGAGCTTGGGCGTCCCGGTAAAAGAGTGCGCGATTTATTCTTTTTGGCTTTCGGCACAAGTAAAACTTTGACAAAATCCTATAAATACAATATAATTATAATATTATTATAAAGTTGACAATTTTTTTGACACATAGAGTTCATATAGATAGTGTATGATAGATATTGATTATGCAAAATAGATTAGAAGGTGTAAACGAGCATGAATATGCGTTGCTCAAGGTGCCATAAGCGCATGGCTGTGCTGTTTTTGGCACATATGGAAAACGGTGAAATGAAAAACAGAGGCTTATGCCTCAAATGCGCCAGGGAGCTTAACATCCCCCAGGTTAAAGAAGTTATGGATAAAATGGGGTTAAACGAAAACGACATCGAAAGCATGAGCGAGCAGATGACCGAGCTGATGGGCGGGGATTTATCCGATTTTGAAACTGATTTTGAAATGGGAGGAGCGCAGGCTCTGCCGTTTTTGCAGGGACTTTTCGGGGGCCCGGACAGTGAGCGCGCGGAGAGAGGCGACAAGCCGGTTCCGGCGCCGTCTCATCATCATCAGAAGGAGGAGCGGCAGGCTCCGAAAAAGGATAACAAGCGAAAGCGAAAATTCCTTGATAATTTTTGCGAAAATTTAACGGAGAAAGCGTCGGCGGGCAAGATTGACCAGATCGTGGGCCGCGAGAAAGAAATCTACCGTGTTATTCAAATATTAAACCGGCGCACAAAAAATAACCCGTGCCTTATCGGCGAACCGGGCGTCGGAAAGACGGCGATTGCCGAGGGTATCGCGTTAAGGCTTGCTTTTGGCGACGTTCCGCCGCGCCTTGCGGACAAGGAACTGTTCCTGCTTGATTTGACGGCGCTTGTTGCCGGAACGCAGTTTCGCGGGCAGTTCGAAAGCCGCGTTAAGGGGCTTGTCGGTGAAATCAAGGAAGCCGGAAACGTCATACTGTTTATCGACGAGGTTCACAATATCGTGGGCGCGGGCGATTCGGAAGGCTCGATGAATACCGCGAACATCTTAAAGCCCGCGCTTTCCCGGGGGGAAATACAGGTGATTGGCGCGACCACGTTTTCCGAATACCGCAAGTATATCGAAAAGGACGCGGCGCTTGAGCGGCGTTTCCAGCCAGTCAAGGTTGAGGAGCCGTCCATTTCCGACACGATTGATGTGCTGCGCGGCGTTAAGGTGTATTACGAAAAATACCACCGCGTACAGGTTCCCGAGTCGCTGGTTAAAAACTGCGTTGTTTTAAGCGAGCGGTACATCACCGACCGCTTCCTGCCGGATAAAGCCATCGATTTACTGGACGAAGCGTGCTCCTGCGCGACGCTTAAGAACACAAAGCTTGCGGATTACGACAAGCTGAACCGTGACCTTAAGGATTTAAAAGAGGCGCAGGTCGAGGTGGAGCAGCGCTCAAGCCTTGATTATGAGCAGCTTGCCGAATTAAAGGTAGAGATTGAAAAGCTCAATAACAAAATCAAGGAGATCGAGCCGGAGGCTTTAGGCCAAAAGGTGACAAGCGACGACCTTGCAAAGGTTTTGGAGCTTTGGACGGGGATACCAGCAAGCAAAATCAGGGAGACGGAGCTTAAAAAAGTCGCAAACCTTGAAAACGTGTTAAAATCGCGGGTCATCGGTCAGGATGAAGCGATCGAGCTTGTTGCCGCCGCCGTCAGGCGTTCGCGCGTACAGATTAACAACCGCAGGAAGCCGGCCTCCTTTATTTTTGTAGGGCCCACCGGCGTCGGCAAGACCGAGCTTGTAAAGGTGCTTTCAAGTGAGCTTTTTGATGCGGCCGACCCGCTGATACGCCTTGACATGTCGGAATTCATGGAAAAGCATTCCGTTTCGCGCATCATCGGTTCGCCACCCGGCTACGTCGGTTATGACGAAGCGGGGCAGTTAACCGAGAAGGTTCGCCGCCGCCCGTATTCCGTCGTATTGTTTGACGAAATCGAAAAAGCCCATCCCGACGTTATGAATATCCTTTTGCAGATTCTTGACGAGGGTAAAATCACCGACGCGCAGGGCCGCAATGTCAATTTTGAAAACACGGTCATCGTTATGACCTCAAACGCGGGGAGCAATATGAAATCCACATCGCTGGGCTTTAACAAGAGCGACGCGGATATCGCAAAAGACAAGGTGAAAAAGGCGCTCAATGACTTTTTGCGTCCTGAATTTATCGGGCGCGTCGATGAGGTCGTGGTGTTCCGCGCGCTCGACAGGGAGGATTACGAGAAGATCGCGGCGCTTCTGCTTCATGAGCTTCAGGAATCCCTGAATGAAAAGCATATCAAGCTTGAGTATAAGCCGGAGGCGTTGGCTAAAATCGCCGACAAGGCGTTCGGGAACAAGAGCGGGGCGCGTGATTTGCGCCGTGTAATCCGCAAGGACGTCGAGGACGATATCTGCAGTGCGCTGATTGATAATCCCGACAACGAGCCGGCTTCCGTGACGGTCGGCGCCGAAGACGGCGAAATCAAGGTATCTTATCAGTTTAGTTAATCTTAAGGTTAAATCCGAAAAGGATATTTTATAAAACTGCTATTGGGTATTGATGCATAAAGCAAGGGGCGCGGCTTTTAGCCGCACCCCTTTTACATGTCGCGTGGAATCCCGCGCTGTTCCGGTTATATCCCCCAAATTTCGCTTGCGTATTCCTTGACGGTGCGGTCGCTTGAAAAAGCCCCGGCATTCGCGGTGTTGATGAGGCATTGCCTTGTAAACGCCGTTTTGTCGCCGTACATGCGGTTAACTTTGAGCTTTGCGTCAACATACCGCTCAAAATCAAGCAGCAGGTAGTACTGGTCGGGGCGCTGGT